>JAAYJF010000075.1 GCA_012523075.1 Clostridiales bacterium
CCTTAATCCGCCGCCGTGCCCTCTGGAGGCCTGGCACCAAGGCTCTTCAGGTAGCCATACTTCTCCAGCTCTCTGTATTGGTTCTCCTTCATCCGGTAATAGAAATCGGCCTTTTGCTGCCATATCCTTTTAAGGTCCGGGTCCTTTCTGCGGTCTTTCAGTCCAAAGGTATCCTGTAGCACCTTGCCGAAGTATATCGACATTTTTTCCGCCCCGGTTACGTTTAGGTGCAGCCCGGCGTCATAGGTATCCTGGCTGTAATCGATACCCACCTCATCAATGAGTTCAAGGAAGTTTATATAAAGCAGTCCGTACCTTTCGGCATAGTCTTCTATCTGGGCTTCCCATTCGTCATACCAGTGGGGGTAAAGGCTGGGCACCTTAATAAGCACCAACTCAATATCATTTTCCTTACATAATTCTACCATACGATCGAGATAATAATAAGCCCTTTCCCCAAACTGATAGTCCGGAAGCTTCCTGGCCCTTGGCATTGTTTCAACGGGCCTTACGTCCACCCTCATGTAATACCCGTTGTGGAACAGCTTGTCCTTTCGAAACATATACCGAAAATCCTCGGAAGTAAGCTCGCTCCACCTTGAGTGATACCGGAGTAGCGGAAAAATATATTCGACAAGCTTTTCATGCTCCATCATTGACGCCCTAACAGACTTTAGCTTTGAAAGGGACATCTTCATGCCGTCCAGGGCCATTCGGTTATAGGCCTCCTTCTGGGGCTGGTCGTACTGCATGGCCAGTACGTTGAACACTACCACCTCCGGTTTTTCATACCTCAATGTCTCCTCCAGCAGGTAATAGGACTGCCAAATAAGCTGCTGGGCACTGCCCCGGATGTAGCTGGTAATGCCATAGCGCTCCCACAGGGTTATGGGCGAAAAGCTCTCGTACACCTCGCAGTCGCCGACAAAAACCACGTCGTGGCCCGTTTCCTCTTTGTAGTACTCCTCGATGAGGGACCCTTCAACTATAGCGGATACGTGCTTGGGTATAAGAAGCCGTTCCAAAATATAAAGGGTTCCTATCATAATCAGTATTACAGCCACAGCCGTCAAAAGCCTCTTCCTAAGCATAGTTGCCTCCTAGAACTGGTTGTATATAAACTGGCTGGAATCATAGCCCATACCGTAGGCACCCAGCACCAGTATGGAAATTATCAGTACATAGTATATAGCAAAGCGCACCGGAGCAGATTTTACCGCAAGTTTATTCCTCACGCTGCCGTCCCTTTGTAAAAGGCTAACGGCAATAAGGGCCACAAGACCGGCCAAAAGAACCAGGTAATCGGCCATGCCAAGCCCCAAGCCCAGCAGGGCCTCCCCGGTAAGTTCGCCCACGTTGAAATCGGTAAACATTGTGCCCAGCATCCTGAAGGTTAAGGGCACGTCCCTGTAACAGTCAAACATTCTTATGGCACTCATGAGTAGCACTGTCCGGACCACCTGAAACAGGCGGAACGGGAAAGTATGCTTTACGTTAAACCGGCTGTGGAACCAGTCGTACAGCGGCTGGCACTCCAATGATATTATTATTACTATTCCGTTTAACAGGCCCCAGACTATAAAGTTCCAGCTGGCACCGTGCCAAAGGCCAGTGGTAAACCAGACTATTATGGTGGATACGTATACCGGTATCCGCTTGCCTAAGCCATCCCCAAAACGGCGGCGGGAGTACTTTGAAAACCTAAGCATGGGCCCCGATACCGATAGGGGATAAAACGGGTAGTCCTTAAACCAGGTGCCCATGGTAATATGCCATCTTCTCCAGTACTCCGCCGTTGACTTGGAAAAGTACGGCCGCTTAAAGTTTTCCTTCACCTTAATACCCAGCACCTGGGCGATACCTATGGTTATGTCTATACCGCCGGTAAAGTCGGCATAGAGCTGGTAGGCATAAAAAAGCATTCCAATAGACACAAATACTCCCTGGTACATGCCAGGGTTCCTTATTATAGTATTTACCGCCACAAGGATGCGGTCAGCCAGCACCACCTTTTTGAAAAACCCCCACATTATCCTTTGGAGGCCGAGACTTACGTTTTGACTGTCAAAGGGATGCTCACTGTACAGAGTCTTTGACAGGTCTTCAAACCGACTTATGGGCCCCTGTACCAGCTGCGGGAAAAAGCATGTAAAAAGCGCCAGCCTAAAAAAATTGTCCTCCGCCGGGTGTTTGCCCCTGTATACGTCCATTATATAGCTCATGGTCTGGAAGGTGTAAAAGGAGATACCCATCGGCAGGGCAATATTCCAGAAGGAAAGCCGCGTGCCGCTGCCAAGGGTTCTAAGCACCGAGTTTATGTTGGCTACGGCGAAATTAGTATACTTGGTGACCGCCAGCACCCCAAGGTTTAGAACAAGGCAAAGCATAAGCCATTTTCGCTGCCGTGATTTGGCCAGGGCCCGGTAGGCTTTCTTCTCCTCCCGGGACAGCCGGCCGCTGTTTTCTGCCAGGTGCAAAGCCTGGCTTTTTTGCAGTGTGTCAATCCTCACCGCCACCACATAGGTGGAAAGGGAGGTAAAGAATATGTACAGCAGGTTTTCCGGTCCCGAAAAATAATAAAAAAGATAGCTGGCCCCAAGTAGCAGTTTCCACTGGTGCTTCCGTGGAATTAAGTAGTAAACGACAACCAATAAAGTTAAAAATAGTATGAAACCGTATGATGCAAAAAGCATAGGCTCCCCCTGTTATTACTGGTCTAATAGTCGCTCTATCAAAGCGTACAAAGCCTTGGCGGAATTGAAGTTCTCCGGCACTATTTCCTCCGCCGGTATGTTGACATCAAATTCGCTGCTTATTTCGGCTATTAAGGTAATGATATCGAAGGAATCCAAAATGTTATCGTCTATCAGCGTATCACAGCTTTCAAAGTCTACATCGGGATGCAGTTCGCTCAGTATTTCCAGCAGGATTTCCATGGTCATTTCTCCTTCTTTTCATTTATACATAACGCATTTAAAACTTTACATCTCCTGGTGTGTCAGATTCTTCGGGCTTCGCTCCTTCGGAATGACAGGTAAAGGAATGTAATACTACTAGTACGTTGTGTATAGTCGACCCTTTAAGAACTTGCGGTCAATCTTACCGTTTGTGGTTAAGGGCATAGTCTCCAGTACCTCAATATGGTTTGGCAGCATATACCGTGGCAGCCTCTCCCTTAACGTTGCGGCTACCTCTTTTTGACTTGCTTCGCCCACATAGAAGAGTACAATCTTCTTGCCCTCCTCGTCATAAACACAACATGCGCTTTTAACGCCCTCTATCATGTTAACGTTAACTTCAATCTCTCCCAGTTCCACGCGATGACCCATGTGCTTGACCTGATGGTCCTTGCGGGATACAAATACAAGTTCTCCCCTTTCATTGTACCTGCCAAGGTCGCCGGTCCGGTAAATATTCTCCGGGTAGGCGTCATTCAGCGGGTTTTGTACAAATACTTCGGCTGTCCGGTCAAAGTCCTTGTAATAGCCCAGCGTAAGGGATGTACCTCTTACACAGATCTCTCCCAATTCGCCCCTGGCCGGAACCCTATTGTTTTCGTCCAGCAGTATTATTTCGGTATTCCTAAAGGGCCGTCCAATGGGTAGCACCTCACCCTCCTCAAAGGGGCGGTCCACCTTGAAATAACAGCACATGCCCGTTGCTTCGGTTGGCCCGTACAAGTTTATAAATTGTGCTTCCGGCAGTGCCCTTCGCCAGAGGTTTAGCTGCTTTACCGGGAACACTTCGCTACCAAAGGCTATGGTACGTAAGCATTCCGGCTTTATCTTGTCTAGGGTCCCAAAGGCGGATATCATTGTAAGGGCGGGCACCACCCAACACACCGTGTTTATTCTGTATTTGTTCAAAAACTCCACCAGCTTTACCGGGAACATGAAAAGGCTCTTAGGGATAATGTACGTCGTGGCCCCGGCCTTTATGGTGGAATACAGCTCCTTTAGGCTTGCATCGAAATAAAAGGGCGTCTGGTTGCCGAACACGGTGCTCTCATCAACGCCAAGAACCTCCGACAGGCTTTCTATGTAGTCTATAACCGAGCGGTGGCACGCTGCCACGCCCTTGGGTATCCCGGTAGACCCGGATGTATATATTATGTATATTGGGTCGGTATCTATGGCCCTTTCCCGGATACGTCCAAGGGCATTATTGTCAATGCTTGTCCCAACCATATCGTCGTATAGGTAAACCTCTCCACCAAAGTCAAAGGAATCCATGACTTTTTTGGATGCCCGGTCACAGATAACCGCCCCGGGGTTTAGATTGTCCAGTATAAGCTGGATACGGAAGCGGGGCATCTCCTCCTCTATAGGTACATAAAAGTCCCCGCCATACACCACTCCAAAGAAGGCCACTACCGCCTCGGGGCATTTGTTCATGAACACCACCACCGGCTGCTTGTATATACCCTTACTACTTAAAAACGTGCCAATAGCCTTTGCCCCATTATAAACCTCCATGAAGGATATACCGGTATTTTCATTGGCATAGGCAACTTTGTCGGGTAACGCTTGAACCGTTCCTTCCAGGTATTCCAATACGTTATACTGCATAACTACCTCCTTGCTCCGGGATGTCGGGCGCTACCCGGGTACGGCCGATACCGTCTGGCGTATCCCGGTATGCTTGTATTACCCGGCATCTTTACTCCAGCGGCGTTGCCGGGTATTGGTCCCTGTCCCATATATGACTGTTATTGTTATTTCTCGAGTATTCTTCTATCTGCGCATCGGTCAGCATGAAAAAATCGCCACCGCCTCTTCTGGGGGTGGTATCAAAATGGTACCACCCATTGCCTAAGTTTACCAGGTTCCAGTAATGTCCCCCGCCGGTCTTTACAACACGCTGGTTTTCGATCCCCGCCCTGGTAAGCAACGCCTGGGCGGTTGAATAGTATATAAAGCAGTCACCCCTACGGTTCTTAATACCCTGGTAGGCTGCGCTCACCCAGTCACTCATGTCCGGATAGTTTACATAGCTTATCTTGTATTTGGTCCAGTCGTATATTGCCCTGGCCTTTTCGTGTTGGGTCATATCTTCGGTTATAATATCTTCAAGAACCTCGTCCAAAAGTGCGTCCAACTGGTCTTTGCTTACATAATCCTCGGTCCTTTGGGCCACCGTGAAGGTAACGGCCTTTGTTGTAGTGTTGCCGGACACGTCCGTCGCCGTATAATAAACCTGGTAGGAGCCTTCCTTTTTCAGGTTTACGGCGCTACTGTCAATGGTCAGCTCCGCGTGCTCGTCCAGGTTATCGCTAACTGTAACATCCCGCCTGTAGGAAACCCTGTCGCCTATGTAAACAGTCTGGTCATGGGCACCTATTATCCTGGGCGGTTCATTGTCCTCCAGAACCGTGAGTAGCGCTTTTTGTTCGGTAATATTGCCGCCCTCATCCTCCAGCAGCACGGTAACCTCCTGAACACCCACCCTTTTGAAGTCCGGTTCATTGGCAAAGGAGACCGAGACCTCCGTTGCGTCAATAATATCGGTCACAAATTCCCGGGCCTCCACAACCCTTCCGGAGGGAACCTCCCTATCCACCGGCCGGGCGGTGGGGACAATGGTATCCCTAACCTCCAGTATCGATTTATAGGTCCTTCCATCTATCCATACCTCAATATTATAAACCCCGGGCGTATTCATATCAACCGCCGCCAGGTCGGTTATAAAGGATCCGGTAACGTTTTTATCCCTAACAAACCGTAAAACGTCGGGTACGGGCTCTCCCGCTTCTACTGTAACAGTATCATGCAGTTTGTTTTGAAGGACCATGCCCGCCAAAACCCCTGCCGCCACAAATACGGCAAACAATGCCGTAAGGAATGCTGGTTTAACCCCGCCCGTCCTTTGCTGCATACGTCCTCATCACCCCTTTTTTAGCCCCATAGTCAAAAAATAAGCTGCATGTCTTTGCAGCGTTTTAGTCCTTAATATGGAAACTTTATTTATTACATATTAATACCGAAAATAATTATTGTCAAGGGGTGTAGCCAATACTGGAATGAAAACTATTTCTGCGGATGGTTCTGTAAGGTGCGTTAAAGGGTGACCGGTTTGAACCATCGGTAAATCTGTTCCAGAAGAATTAGGCGCATTAGCTGATGGGGAAAGGTCATATCCGAGAAGGATAGCAACAGGTCCGCCCGTTCCATCACACGTCGTGAAAGCCCGTTTGAACCGCCTATTACAAAAACCATCCCTTGTACACCGTCAAGGTCAAGCTCTCTTATATAACGGGCCATTTTAGATGAGGCCATCTTTTTGCCCCGCATATCCAGCACGATAACATGATGGGCCGGCATAATATGCTTTAGTATACCCTCACCCTCCCGGTCCTTTATAACCTCAAGCTGTGGAGGGCTCAGGTTTTCCGGAGCCCCGCAGTCAGGTACCTCGATAATACGCAGCCGGCAGTACCGTTTCAGTCTATTTTGAAACCAATCTATTCCCGAGGCTATGGATTTTTCTCCTATCCTCCCCACCGCAACGACAGTGATATCCATATTGAAGCCCCCCCGGTAAGAACCCCCCGTCCCCATGCGGTATCGGAACACCACTAAAAACCTTCCGGCCTTAGGGTAAGCTCCACTTGCCTGGTTATAACCCTACCGTCTCTTTTTATGGATATATCCACCTTCCCGGGACGGTCCATGCTAAACAGCACGCTCCTCATCTTTACCATGGAATCTAGGCGCTGCCCGTCCAGTTCAAGGATAATATCCCCTTCCCTAATTCCGGCATCGCTGGCAGGAGTATTTTTATGCACCTTCACAACGTATATGCCGTTTTGTATGTCAATATCGGTATTGTAGTATCCGGCTATCTCCCTGTCGTATCCGTCTATGCCAAGATACATGGGCCGAAAATAACCCTTTTCCACAACCTGTTTTATTATCGGCTTCGCAATATTTATCGGCACCGCAAAGCCTATACCCTCGGCATCGGATGCCTTGGCGGAGTTTATTCCAATAACCTGCCCGCGGGCGTTTAGCAGCGGTCCACCGCTGTTGCCGGGGTTAATGGAAGCATCGGTCTGAATCAGGTCCTCCATAATGACCTCTTCGGACTGGGCGCCAACCGTCAGCGACCTGTTTAGGGCGCTTACCACACCGGAGGTTACTGTCCTCTGGAATCTAAGTCCCAGGGGACTGCCTATGGCTATCGCAATATCCCCGACGGCAACCTCGTTGGAATCTCCCAGCTCGGCCTGAGGAAGCCCGGCGGCGTCCACCTTTATTATGGCAAGGTCCAGCGCGGGGTCCTGCCACAGCACCACCGCAGCCATTTCCTGCCCGTTCTCGAACAGCACGTTAATCTCCCTAGCCTTGGTGCCCACAACATGGTCGTTTGTCAGTATGTAACCGTCCGATTGAATAATAACCCCCGAACCGATGCCTCTTACCTCGGTGGGGTTAAATATCTCGTCCCTCTTTATCTCCATGGTGACGATTGAAACCACCGTTGCAATATTCTTTTCCGCCACCGCCCTTACAATCCCCGGCTTCTCTCCCTCCGGGTACACAATCCTGCCAGAGTTTTGACCGTCCTCCTGCCTATGGTACTGGATAGGCCTTTGCTGTACCCTTCCGCTGTCCTGAAGATTCCCTGCTGTTACCCCGCCTACAGCACCGGCTACCACTGCCACCAAAATGTAGGGATACAACCTTGTAATCCACGCTTTTGACATCAGTAAACCTCCCGGTCGGTTATGGTATATACCCTACTTATTTTATCCCTGAAGGACAGGTCAATATTCACTTCCTTCCCCACCTCTATTCCCTGCTGCTTTAGCATACCCTTTACCGTCTCAAGGGCAAGGAGGGGATAGTTGTTTTCCTTGCTGAGGTGTCCCAAAAGTACCGCCTTTGTGTTTTGGTCTGCAAGCCGTAGGAGCGCGGCCCCGGCGTCCTCGTTTGAAAGGTGTCCCTTTTCTCCCGCTATTCTCCTTTTTAGATGCCATGGATAGGAACCAACCTTAAGCATTTCGGTATCATGATTTGATTCCAGCATCACAAAGCTACTACCCTTAATCTCCTCTTCCACCGAGGGAGTTACGCAGCCAAGGTCGTTTGCTACTGCTATCTTCACCCTGCCCGTATAAAAAGTAAAACCCACCGGGTCGGCCGCATCGTGGGAAATGGGGTAGGGTTTAATGCACAAATCTTCTATATTAAACTCAACACCGGTATGAAACTCTCTGATATTTTTCGGTGCAATGTTTCCAATACTCCCCTCCATCACCTGCCAGGTAAGGGGGTTTGCAAAAATTGGCAAGTCAAACCGACGGCTTAATATCCCCACGCCGCTTGTGTGGTCAATATGATCGTGGGTGACAAGTATGGCCGTCACCGACCGGGGTGATTCGTTTATCTGCCCCAGCAGCTGCTCCACCCTTTTGCCGCTAAGGCCTGCATCCACCAGTACCGTTGTTTTTCCCGTCGACAAAAACAGGCAGTTGCCGCTGCTTCCGCTAGACAGTGCGCAAAACTTTATAGTCATATAAACCCCCAGAATAGCTTTTAAGCCCGATTAGTACTTAATTCTTTTTATATCCGCTCCGAGGGAAGCCAGCTTCCCCTCCAGGTTTTCATAGCCCCTGTCTATGTGAAACAGGTTGTTTATTTCCGTCTGCCCCCGGGCCATAAGCCCTGCAATGACCAAGGCAGCCCCGGCCCTCAAATCGGTTGCGCTTACCTTGGAACCGCTTAGACCCCTAATGCCCTCTACTACGGCCACCCGGCCCTCAACCTTTATATCCGCCCCCATCCTCTTTAACTCGTCCACGTGCCTGAAACGGCCTTCCCAAATGCTCTCGGTTATCATACTGGTACCCTCCGCCTGGGTGAGCAATGAGGTTATAGGTTGCTGCAGGTCGGTGGGAAACCCCGGATAGGGAAGGGTTTTAATATCAACGCTTCTTGGCCTTCCTTTGCTTATCACCCTCACCGAATCTCCGTTAAACTGCACCTCAACCCCCATTTCAATTAGCTTGGCTGCAATGGAATCCAGATGCTTGGGTATTACGTTTTCTATAATAACATCGCCGCCCGGTATGGCCGCTGCGGCTATCATATAGGTACCCGCTTCTATCTGGTCGGGTATTACCATATAGGTGCTACCGTGCATGCTTTCCACGCCTTTTACTCTAATTACATCGGTACCCGCTCCCTTTACCTCGGCACCCATTGAATTAAGGAAGTTTGCCACGTCCACCACATGGGGTTCCTTGGCTACGTTTTCCAGCACCGTGGTACCCTCCGCCATGGTTGCAGCTATCATAAGGTTTATGGTGGCGCCTACGCTTACAACGTCAAGGAATATGTGGCTTCCAACGAGCCTGTCTGCCTTAAGGCTTATAATTCCATGCTCTATCTCCACCTCCGCCCCCAGGGCCTTAAACCCCTTTATATGCTGGTCTATGGGCCGTAGGCCTATATCACAGCCGCCGGGATACGCCATGGAGACTTCCTTGAAACGGGCAAGAAGCGCCCCCAGCAGATAATAGGATGCTCTCAGCTCCTTTACCTTGCCGTTGGTGATATGGGGGTGGTTCAAACCGGAGGAATCAATCTCCAGAGTGCCGGTCCCGTCCTTCCTCACCTTGGCGCCCATCTGTTCTATTATTTCCATCAGAACCTGCACATCCCTTATTAAGGGCAGATTCTCCAGAGCACATTTATCATTAGCAAGCAGGGCTGCAGGTATTAGCGCAACAGTCGCATTTTTTGCTCCGCTTACCGCCACCTGTCCTACCAGCGGTTTACCCCCATTAATCAAAAGTTTCTCCACACCGCCGTTACTCCCTTCTGATTGTCTTAAAATATATTATATCATAAATGCCGTGTTAACCAATGAAAATATAGTATTCAACAAATAACAATAAATTCCTGCTTATATCATAAAAAACCTGTTTTGATAAACAGGCCCTTTATCTGTTTATTTGCCCTGACAAGGCGTTAACATAATACGCTTCCCCGTCTACACATATGCGCCACGCAGGGAAAGCTTCCCCTTCCCTTGCCGTCTCCCAGTCGAAATAATGCACAAGCCTTATACTGTCAATCCCCACCGGTATCCTTTTGAGTATCTCTTTTTGTCCCGCAACCTTTATAAGCGCGTCAACGGCATGGGATATCCTTTTTCTGCTTTTTTCCACCCTAACCGGGTCAAGCCAAAGCATATGCATGGAATGCACTCCACAAGATGTAATCTCCATTTCCACCACGCTTACCTCCAGCAGTTTGTCTTTATACTTCTGCAGAAAGGTCAACAAATATCCGTCCCCTTCGGGAACAACGCTGTCAATGGTCATTGTTGATTTGTACAGGCCGTGGTCCTTGAGAAATTCCTCGGCAATGCTTACCGCTTCTTCTTCGGTAAGCGTCCCTCTGGGTCTGTGCCTAAGACTTAGATTGTTGTAAAATACCTCCCGATTGTTTTTTACTTCAAGCACTATTCCGCCTTCCGAATATCTGACAGAATCGCCCTGGATTATCGGATGGACATTTCTTCCCGTATAGACCGTTTTTATTAGCTGTGAGGCGTCTATTTCGGTATATTTAACGGTGAGTATTTCGTTTGTATAGATATCCTTTGGGACAGGAACGTTAACGTGTATGCCCCTCTGAGCCAGTATTTCCACCACTTCGCCTATGCCACCGTCGCTTATCCGCTCGCTCCGGTGGCCGTAATATTTAGCCTCCCAGACATTATACGCCAAAAATATATTTGTAATTATAAATGCCACTATCAAAATGGTTTTTGCCCTGCCCCAGTCCATAACCCAAACCCCCAGATTCTATTCTACCAATCTTCCCTCATAGGCATCCACTATGAACGCCCCCTCTTCGGTTTTTATGTGCCAAACCGGGAATGCTTGGTACTCTTTGGTACCTTCGGTATCAATACAGTATCCCAGATACATATCCAATATGACGGGAAGCCTTTTTTCCTCCCCAAAACCGCTTATGGCCTCCACCACCACATCGGCAGCCTGCACGGGGTACAGCAGTGGTTTCTGAACTATCCTCGCCTTGGTTATGTGGTGAATGTTTCTGGTATACTTAACCACTTTACCTTCCACAACCGTAACCTCTATTGCGCTGGTCTCAAGGCCGCCCCTGCGGAAAAAGGGAAGCCCGTTATAGGCGTAGTTGAATTTGAGCAGGTGTCCCCGGTAATCGTTTTCAACCACCTCCCGTATTTCCTCCAGGTACGACTGTTCCGGCATGCCGCCGTGGGCGTTTATAAATTTAAGCGCTGCGTCTATGGCGCTGTTTATATCCGCCCGATTTCTGTCCCCACCGGCATAGCTGTAAACCAAGTATTCCATCAATCCCGAGCTGTCTATCCTCAGCAGTGCACTCTGGTTGTCGGTATAGATGTAGGAACCGTTCATCTCGGTTATCTTCCTCACCATGGACATATCGCTGAAAAAGACGGAGGCCTGGGCATCCAGTATGGCCTGGGCACCGGTATCCAGTTCCGTCATCGCGGTGCCTATCGGCAGATTAAAGGAGGACATGTCCAGCGGCACATAGAAGCTGCTGTCTTCGCTGTAGCCAATTTCCTTCAGAGACCAGTATTTTACCGGGTCCTGCTCCTCAAGATGCTCCACCAGCCGTTCCAGCAGGGTATGTATGTCGGGCAGTTCCCATTTGTAAACCGTTCCCCCGGCGCCATCGTTTATATAAACCGCCCCGTTCCGGCCCAGTGATACTATAAGACCTTTGATACTGGCAACAGGAATATCCTCCCCGGCCTTTCCCCCGCCGAATACCTCCCTGAATATGGACACATCAAAGGCCCACCGGTATTCCACCTCGATGGATTTACGCTCCCTGGCTGCCATCCATTCTTCCCACTTTACCTGCTCGAAGGCGATATTCTGCCCACCGATGAAAATGTTTTTCAGTATATCGGATACCCCCTGGTATATTTCAGCAAAAACCCTTCCGTTTGAAGAATCGTTAATAAGTTTGGTATGGGACTGACCGCCGAAGTTGACCACTATGTATTGGGGCAAAACAAAACTAGACAGGTCATAGTCTTCTTTACTATCCTGTCCAGAAAAGGCCTGATCTTCAGTAATCATCTTATCAATGGGAACGCTGAGCCACAATTGGGTCGTCAAACCGAAGCTGAGAAGTACAAGCCCAATTAAAATCCAGTTTTTAATCTTCTCTTTGTTCATCAATACCAACTCCGAACCGAAGGTGGAAACTAACCTTTTATTTTATTATTTTTTTTATAATATCAAGGAAATTAAAGTTAAGCAGGTTTTGCACCGCTTCCCTTACCTCCTCTTTGCTGGACAGCGTAACCATTCCTTCTATAATCTCCTCTTCGCCTTCCGGGTTAACCGCCTTTATTACGACCTTGTTGGTACCGTTCTTAAGCTCCACTTCCCGTGCAAAAAAGCCGGTGGGTCCCACCACCAACCCGGCTTCCTTACCCGACTGCACGTATTCCTCCCAGCTGTGCACCTCTTCGCCATCAACCTTTTGCGCCACCCTGCTGTACACCCGCACTTCAATGGAAGTATCAACCTTTGCCCAGCCGGATATTATCATGTTTTTGTTTACCGTTTTTATATCGGTAATAGGCTTAATAAGCTCAACAATGCCGGGAGCCGCCAGCGCCGGTGCATACATGTTTAGTATAAGTATTAGGCTGATAAAGAGTATTAGGCTTCCCTTCCTAAGCACAGGTCATCCCCCCGGATAGTCGCACAGAATGGGTATTTTAATTTATATACAACGCACCATTAGTATTACATTCCTTTATCTGTCATTCCAAAGAAGCAAAGCGCTATAGAAACTGAAACGCTACAAAATATAAAGTTTTAAATGCGTTATATAGTACCTCCTGTAAAATTATATCCTAAGTATATTACAGCCGTGTTACAGAAAAATTAAGATATCCTTACAAAAACAGGGCATCTAAGCGGGTAGCAGTATTGTAACCGTCGTCCCTTCGCCGTGTTGGCTGTTTATGTTAATTTCTCCCCCATGGGCTTCTATTATCTGCCGGGCTATCGAAAGCCCCAGGCCGGTACCGCCAAGCTCTCTGGCCCGTGACTTGTCCACCCTGTAAAACCTCTCAAACACCCTGGACATATCGACCTCGGGGATACCTATTCCGTTATCCCTAACCGCAATGCTTACCTTGCCGGCCGAATACCCGGTAATTACCTCTATTCTTCCGTTGTCCGGAGTGTATTTAATTGCATTGCTAAGTATATTTAGTATAACCTGTTCTATTTTATCCTTATCTCCGTCAAAGGGCGGCAGAGTAGTAATTTTTTCTATGATAAGGGTATGCCCTTTTTGTTTGATTGGAATATCCAGCTTTCTGACCGTCTCGTCTATCATATTTTCCAGGTCAAACCGGGTCTTGTTCCACTGAGTCTGTTGATGGTCAAGCTTGGACAAAAGCAGTAGGTCCTTTACCAGCCGTGTCATGCGCTCGGCCTCACTGTTCACCACCGACAGGAATTCTGTGGCCAGTTCCCTTTGGTCGATAACGCCCTCCAGCAACGTCTCTACATAACTGCGTATTGTGGTAAGGGGTGTCCTGAGCTCGTGGGAAACGTTGGCCACGTACTCTCTTCGCATGGTCTCCAGCCTATGCTGCTCCGTTATGTCCTGGAACACCAAAATATAGCCCAGAACTTTCCTATGCTCGCTCTTGAAGGCGGCGGTCTCCATCCTCAGTACCGTGTCCCCCCTTGGGATAATGCTTTCCTGGTTGGGCTTGCGTTTTTTAATCTGCTTTATATCCAGGTCAATGCCTATCCCGGCAAACATATCCCCAAGCCTTGTTCCCTGGATATTGTCCTTAATCCCCAAAAATCTAATAGCGGCGGGGTTTATATGAATCACTTCTCCGTCAACGTTTACCGCTATTACACCGTCGGTCATATAGGAAAGAATGGATTCCATCTTCCCTTTCTCGTTCGCTATCTCCCCGAGAGTTGTCTTAAGTTTTTGGGTGAGGTAGTTGAACATCTGAGTCAGCTGTCCTATTTCGTCGGTGGATTTTACCTCCAGCCTGTGGTCAAAATCCCCCTCCGCCATCTTTTCAGCCTTAGAGGTAACCTCCTTTATCGGACCGGTAATGCTTCTTGCCAGCAGCGATCCCAGAATAACGGTAATGACAAGCGCCAGCAGCGTCGCCGACGTCAGAATATTCTTCGCCTTGTCAAGGGTGGCCACCACTCCCGCCATGCCGGCCCTCATATATATTATCTTTTCCACCTGTTCCGTATTGTTTTTAACAGGAAAGGCATAGTCCATAATATACATCTGCCCGCCTTCGTTCCTTAAAACCTCCGTCTCCTTCCTCCCGGTCAGCGACGAATGCAAAACTGTGGGCGGGTCCGCCCCCAAGATATCCGCTATATAGCTTTCGTTTGCCCCCTGGACGTTGCTGCCTATTACCAGCCTTTCGGTGTTAAGTACGTAGACCTCCCTTATCTGCGGGGAAAGGCTTACCTCGTACCATCTCTCAATAATCCTTTGTATGTCCGGAGCGCCCACAATGCTTATGCCCCTTATCTGGACCGAAAGAATCTGTGCCTCCTTGTCAAGGGTTTCGACCAGGTTATCCTGGAGGTATTGCTCCATCTGCGTGATGATTATAGCTCCGACTATAACCATAGCCAGAAAGACAAGCAGAAAGTATATTATAACTATCTTCCATTGAATGCTTTTGAACATTCAGCTAAACCCTCCTGAAATAGTAACCTACACCACGCTTTGTAATGATGTATTTGGGATTGCTGGAATCGTCCTCGATCTTTTCCCTGAGACGACGTATTGTGACGTCCACCGTCCTTACATCACCATAATACTCATAGTCCCATACGTCCTCAAGCAGGGTTTCCCGTGTGAAAACCTGTTCGGTCTGGGAAGCCAAGTATTTTATCAGTTCAAATTCCCTAAGCGTAAGATCTAAAGGTTTCCCATCCTTTCTCACTTCATACTTGGCAAGGTCTATTACAAGGCTGCCGGATCTAATGCAGTTATCCGATCCGGGCTCGCTACCTACGGGTATCTCCGCCCTTCTTAAGTTTGCCTTAACCCTTGCCAGAAGCTCCCTGACCCCGAAGGGTTTTGTTATATAGTCATCGGCGCCCAGTTCCAGGCCCAGCACCTTGTCCACTTCCTCTTCCTTTGCCGTAAGCATAATGATTGGTGTCTGGATATTCTGCCTTATCTTCTTGCATACCGCAAATCCGTCAATCTTCGGCAGCATAATGTCCAAAAGAATCAAATCAGGGTTTACTCTCTGGGTCTTCTCTAACGCCTCCTGGCCATCGTAGGCCAGTTCAACCGAGTAACCCTCCTTTTCAAGGTTGAATTTAAGTATATCGGCTATTGGCTTTTCATCGTCCACGACCAGTATTTTTTTATTCACAATCACATCACCCCAAAAGGTTAATATTTAGTATATTAGACCTGCAAAGCCTTTTTCCTCCCTGCCCCGGCCAATAATATCACAAGGCAGGATGTTTGTTCCGTGTTTTTGTAGGACATATGTCCTATTAAAAATAAACCGCATTTCCTATAGACTTTTGTCACATTTTGGTTGGAATAGTAGTCAGATGAGGCCACTTGTTGGCTGATGTCGAACAGTGCAAGTGGAATCAGTAAGATCCCCCAATCAATCCCCAATTTTTATATGCAAGGGTCCCCCAACCCTTGCATACTTCATTTTTTGGAATGCTGTCAAATAAATTGTAAAGGTCCTCCGGTAAATAACCAAATACCCTTTGAAAAGCCTCATCAAAGGGCGTGTTTTCCTTCAGAACTCCAAACAGTTCGAGTATTTTTTCCCTGCCCTCCCGCTGGGCCAGTTCCTTTACAAGCAAAAAGGCCTGTTTGTATGCCAGGTACTGGTCCAGGCCGGCGAAATCATCGGTCAGCTCTTTCATGGAATAAGGCATACGTTGGAAAACGTGTTCCTTGCCCCATTCAAAACCGGTATTAATATGCTCCTGGTATAAGGCCATGCCCTCAGTGAACCACAGCGGGTAGTTGCCCCCAGCCATATCAGCCATAATAAGGTGAGTAAGCTCGTGAATATACAGCCCCCCTTCCGCCTGGTCCCCCTCGTCTCCCCAAACATTTGGCGATAAAACGCTTATGGTGCCTGCGTAATAGGCTCCCAGCGTCGTGCCCCGGTAGGGAAGTCTCAAACCCCTTTGTAATTGTTCCCTGTCGTGGTACACCGTCAAATAAATCTTTTTTTGTGGTTTGTAACCAAAATATTCGGATACCAATCCCAACTGTCCTTTTGCCTGGTCCTCCACCCTGCTAACCACGCCGACATCCTCGGCGGAAAACCGGATAATAAAGTCCTCGGTCTCCTTTACGCTGTAGCCGGTTGTCAGTCCTTGGAGCCTCATCCTTTCCGCCCCTTGCACAAGCGCGGTGACGGCGGGTTTAACGGTGTCAATGGCAAAAAATACTAAAGCTAAGGCAAGCACCGCCAATGCAGCCGCCAGACCTCTTTTAAACCCCCTCATAACCGACATCACCTCAAATTGATTATACCAAAACCCATTATAAACTTCATAGGTAATATATCCTATATTCCTTCAAGCACCGTCCTATGTTCCTCTCTCCGGACCGATGTCCCCAAGGCTCCACTCAGCTTTTCGATCCTGTCAAGTATTGTTTTCTTTCTCGTATCATCGGGTATCCTGGGCTGGTGTTTGTCGTGTATTTGGATTGGATAGGCCGCTACTTCGATTATTCGGCCATCCTCCAGCCCGATATCCAGAATTATGCTCTGGTTGTTGTTGTCGCCGTTCTGGTCGAAAATGAAATTCCCCAGGCTGTAAACTATCAATTTGTCATTGTAAAATTCGATCCCCTGCAGTACATGGGGATGATGTCCGAGGACAATATCTCCACCCCAGTCAATTATTTTATGCCCCAGCTGCTGCTGGGCCGGGGTTATCCTGTTGCTGTTCTCTATACCCCAATGGAGCGAAACCACCACCACATCGCATAAGGTTTTTAGCTTATCAATATCCTCCCTAATAAGCTCTTCCTTCATAGGTGCCGTACCCGCCATATCCTCGGTGGCCTCAAAGGTTCTTCTGTAGGAATAGCTCCAGAAATAATTGTAAAACTCATTGTAGGCCAAAAAACCCACCCGCACTCCGTCCTTCATCACCACCAGTGGCCTTCTAGCCTGCTCGAGGTTTTCTCCGGCACCCACATAACCGATACCCGCCTGCTCAAGGTTTTGTATTGTCTCGATAAGGGCCGGAGTATCGTAGTCCAGGGTATGGTTATTGGCAAGGGATAAAACATCAAACCCCGCCTCTTTAAGCCCCTCGGTAACCTCCGGGTCCGCCCTGAACCATATGCCCTTTCCCGGAAGCTGCGACCCGGTGCTTGCAATGGTGGTCTCAAGGTTTCCAAAGACAATATCCCCCATTTCAAGTATATGCCTCACACCGTCAAAGGGAGCGTGTACCGAGCTTCTCGCTATCCTGGTTCCTACCCCCCGTGTAAGCATCATATCCCCCACCGCTATAAGCCTTAACCTTTGCGGCTGGGGCTGCGCAGATGTTTCCTTCACCGGCTCCTCTTCGGTTGGGATATGCTCTGTCAACTCGTCGGCAGGGGTTCCGGCGCACCCCGACAGTAGCAGTATTATCAAAACGATTAACCCTATATTCTTAAACATTTTACAATCCCTTTCCTGAAAATATACTCATCTTAATTTAACAACAAACAAACCAGCATGTCAATTAACCATCCGGTGAGCTGTTGCATAGGATGTATATATGGGAAATTTTGCGGGAGTGATTTTATGGACACTGTCAATCATCAATTAAGGAGAACAATGTTTAAACGCCGGCTGGACCCGGCGCTGAAGAATATGGCATCGGCAAAAAAAACTAGACAGCTTTCGGTCATAGTCCAGTCGGTGGACGGCGTTGATGAAAGGATTAAAAAACATATCAAAAAACACGGGGGCAGGATAACGGAGGAGTATCCCTTTATAAAAGCGTGTAACGCACTGGTGCCGCCTCCGGCAATTAAATCGCTGGAGACTTTAAGCCACGTTCACTATCTGTCTCCCAACCGTCCGGTGGCCGCCCATCTGAACAACATCAGAAACGTTTTATCATCGGGCACCGCCCATAACCAGGGCCTCACTGGAAGAAACATAAACGTAGCTCTGTTGGACACCGGTACATACCCGCACCCGGACCTAATCCGGCCGGCAAACCGTATCCTTTATTTCAAGGACTTGGTTAACGGTTGTGAGTTCCCCTACGACGATAACGGCCACGGGACCTTTGTTGCGGGCATTATTTTGGGAAATGGTTCCATGTCAAAGGGGGAGTACGCAGGCATAGCCCCGGGGGCCGGGCTTATCAGCCTTAAGGTTTTAAACCGAAGCGGAAACGGTTGGACGTCCACCGTCCTGTCCGGTATGCAGTGGATATACGACAACCGGGAAAAGTATAAAATAAAGCTAATGTGTCTCCCCCTCGGCCACCTCGGCTCCCTGTCCGCTGAAAACGATCCGCTGTCAAGGGCGGCCCAAGTACTGTGGGATTGTGGTGTTATAGTTTGCGCTTCTGCGGGCAATAACGGACCGGAGGCCTCCTGGATATCATCACCGGGTATCAATCCCAGTATAATAACCGTCGGAGCGCTTCAGGGCTACGGAGGAACCATTTTGCCGGCCAATCCCCTTGCCCCCTTTTCCAGCAGAGGCTATACCCCGGACGGAAATCCCGGACTGGATTTTGTAGCCCCCGGCACCGGGATAACGTCCCTAAACTCCGACCCGTGTTTTATGCCCAAGTCACCCCTCTCACACAGGAGTACACGGCTGGACAGCCATTACCGCCAGGGTTCCGGCACTTCCGCAGCCTGCGCCGCCGTCTCCGGGACCATCTGCCTTTTGCTGGAAAAGCACGGGGACCTAACCCCCGATGAAGTAAAGTCACTTTTAAAACACAGCTGTAAGAGTTTAAACCTTCTAAAGGAGCAGCAGGGCCACGGCCTTCCGGACATAAACCGGTTACTAGATTAATAAAAGGGCTGTTAAGCCCTTTTTTACTTCAGATAGTTGTTAGGATTGACCGGAGTGCCGAACTTCCTTACCTCAAAATGCAGATGTGGTCCAGTAGTCCTGCCGGTATTCCCAGACAGGGCTATTGTCTGCCCCTTATGCACCTTATCCCCCCTGGACACCAGGTTTTGGGAATTATGCCCGTAGTAGGTGGAAAACCCCTCTCCGTGGTCAATAATAACCAGGTTACCGTAAGTCCCCTGTCTGCCGGAAAAAATCACCGTACCGCCGTCCGCCGCCTTAACTGGAGTACCTGAGGGGATTCCTATATCTATACCGTTGTGCATCCGCCCCCATCTTCGTCCGAAACCGGAGGTTATCTTGCCTCTTGCCGGATAAGCAAAGGTTCCGGTGCCCTGCCTGGGAGGAGGCGGCTTGGTACCCACCGCTACCATCCTTGTAACCGGTTCCTTTATCACTTCCTCGTCCAGTATTTCCCGGTCGACCTCAATACCGTTTTCCCTTATTATCCTTGCAGTAATCTCCTTCTCGCCGTACCTTCCACCAATTTTTACTATCGATTCTCCCTTGTAAAACTCGCTGCTTTCCCTGTACTCCGTTTCATAGGGTATACTCTCCTTAAGGGTGACTATTTCCTCGGTAACTACCGTTACAAAGGGTTTGGGCACAATCATGCTTAGTTGCTGTCCAACCTGCAGCTTTTTGGGGTTAACCCCGGGATTTGCCTTTTCCAGGTCCTCCACAGTAATGTTATAATCCCGGGATATGGCCCACAGGCTATCTCCTCTCGAAACGGTATACACTTTGCTTTCGGTGGTTCCATTTATTAGGTATTTATAGGCAACCTCCGGATCCATTATGTCTTCGGGTTCTACCGGACTGTCTACTAGCTCCACCTTTTCTTTTATGTCTATGCCGCAGACGTCCACGTCTCCGTCCTTTGGGGCAAAGGAATCCTTTACCCTCTCCAGTAGATTCTGGGCCTTGTCCATGCCTATAACCGACAATATGGGACTGCCATCAACGCAAAGGGTGATGGCCTTTTTTCTCAGTTCAATGTTTCTTGTCAGCGCTTCCCTGAGGCCTTCCTCGTCCAGCACTTTATCTGTTTGTTTGTCCAGTTTAACCTTTTGTACCTCAAGCTCCGCTGTAAGCACCAGCCCCTCATCGCTTTCAAGGATTTCGCTGCCCAACCGAGCCAGTACCTCCGCAGCCATTTCTTTGTCCTTTACAACACCTATGTGACTGCCGTTAAGGGATACTTCATAACCGGCACGGGTAGTTTCAGTGTATACAAATACTGCTACCAGCAGTGCCATAATACAGACAACTGCTATAAAGGCTTTTTTCTCCCTCGGACCCGTCCTTTTCGTAAGTCGTGAAACCAGTTCCCTGATAGGGCCTTCGTTAGGCGGCTTATCCATTGTTCGTCTCCTTTCCTCCATTACTCTAAGTGGCTATCTTCGTAATGTGGGAGGCGTCCCTTCCTATGTACATTCAGCGTTACAACATAATTATCTGCTTACAAGCATTTTTTATTCATTTTTCCAGAAAAGGCTTAAACCCCCAGAACAAGCCATTCCCGAATCCGATCTCTTAGACCTGTATCGCCTATATTCTCAACTATTCGAATAAAATCTTCGGCTGTCGCGTTCTGGAAGGCGTAGTTCCTGTAATAGAGCTGCAGGGCCTTGAAAAAATCCTCGTCCCCCATAATATCCCTTAAGTTTTGGAATATCAGAGCCCCTCCGCAGTACACCAGCGTATGATACTGCTCCGAATCCTGGTATTCCAAAAGAGTGCCCTGTATATTTACGTCGGGCTCCTCCCCTGCCGCCGCCACATAATCCTCGTACCTTTTTTTGATTAGGTTCTCAAACAACCCCTTGGCGGTATCGGGTCCATACTTCTTTTCAAAATAGAGTATTGTAGAATACTCGGTCAGGCCTTCGTCCAGCCATGCTTCCGTGTACTGGTTGCTGCCAACTATTCCGTACCACCATTGGTGCGCAGTTTCGTGCACAGTTATATATTCCAGCGTAAACAGCCTTTCAATATTATATAACTCTTTGCTAATTAAAACAAGATTTGGGTACTCCATTCCTCCCACAAAAAAGTCTGCCGCCACAACTGAATAGGTCTTGTAGGGATATTTACCGAAACACCGATTAAAAACTGATATCGCATCGGTAGCAAACTCCAGGGTTTTCTTACCGGTTTCTTTATCAAAATAATAGGACTTTATCGTAATACCGTCGGATTTTTTACTGCTTACCAAAAATTCCTCCGAAGCGACCCACGTAAAGTCCCTTACATTGTCTGCCCGGATGGTCCATTCGCTGTTTTTCCCATCGTACCTGCGCTTCTTTAAAACCTCTCCCGTTGTCGCCACCGTATAGTTCTTTGGCAGTACCAGGCTCACCCTGTAGTCCGCAACATCGCTGTAAAAGGGGTCTCCTATGGCGTGGTAGGGGTCCAGGTTCCATCCGTTACTATCAAACACCGCAGCAATGGGATACCAGTTGGCTGCCTTTACCGTCTTATTACCGTACCCTAACCGCCCGTGACAGTGGGGGAATTTTACCGTAAAGTATATATCAACCTCAACGGATTCTCCCGGATAAAGAGGTTGCGGCAGTCTTATTCTCAACACCTGCCTGTCACCGCTTTTGTACTCCCAGTCACCGGGCTGTCCCCCCACCTGGACGCTATCGATATTCAAAAACCCGGTGTTGAACCCGTCGGGATATGCGCTGCCCCGCTCAAAGGGCTCAAAGGGCGCGGTATCTTCATTTTCAAAGGCATTGGGATAAAGATGCATATAAATGTCTTCGAAGATGGTCTCGCTATTGTTATAGTATGTAAGGTGCTGGTAACCCTTGAGCAGTTTTTCAACTTCGTCATAGTAGCAGTTAATACTGTATTGGTTAACTTTTATTGCCTCCGCCGGGAACCCGGAAACTGGAGAACTATACTCCCGGAGGCAGCTACATAACATCACAAGAACTACGGCCAGCATTATTAATGCAACAACCTTTTTCATGTTCTATCCTCCCTAAAATCAATGGGGAAAACCTAACACACTTCACACGTCACAGTACGGTTTATCCCCTATCCTAATATACAATACGCTAATTGTATTGCATTCCTTTACCTGCCATCCCGAAGAAGCGAAGCCAGAAGAATCTGACAGCCGCTTCGCTCAGCATGATGCGTCAGGAGGTGCAAAGTTTTAAATGCATTATATATATAATATTTTTATGCTCCGGTAGGAAGGGTGATAACTAATATGTTATAATGTAGAAAAAAGCGCAGACTATTCTTTTGGAGTGATAATATGCAATTCATCAAGGGAAAACCTGGCATAGATATAGAGGATACGCCGGTGGAAAACATTTTTATTGATGCCTTTATGCCGTCCGCAGAGGGAAACTTTGTAAAGGTATACCTGCTTGGATATAAGTACGCCTGCAGCCGGGACCGCTCATCGGGTTTTTCCAACGAGACCATCGCCCGGGCGCTGGATATTCCGGTAACAACGGTTTTGAAGGCATGGGATTATTGGGAGAAAAGGGGTATAATCAAAAAACACTACCGGAAAGAAGATAAATCCAACTTCTCCGTAGAATTCTTAAGCCTTAAACAGCTGTACATAGACAACTACCGTAGCGTATCCGACAACACCCTCGAAGGGTCGAGGGGCGCCTACACCCCCTCGGACCTTATGCAGGCCATGGGCGATACAAGAATCAGGGATATGTTCAACGAGGTGCAAAAGATTATATGCCGGCCCTTAACCCCCAGCGAAAGCTTGCAGTGCCTGGAGTGGCTTTACGATTTAAAGATGGCTCCGGAGATAATAGAGGAAGCCTTCCGGTATTCGGTAGAAAAAAAAGGGGTTAAGAGTATAAGGTATGTAAACGCCATTATAAGTAGCTGGTACGACAATAACATAAACACGCTGGAGAGGCTTTCCGAGCACCTGGAGGTTACCGACGCCAGGTACAGCCGGTACAATGCGGTGATGAAGGCTCTGGGAAGACCCAAAAACCCGACAAGAATTGAAAAACAGTATATTGGTAAATGGCTGGATGAATACGCTATGCCAGTGGATGTGATACTGAAAGCCTGCGACAAGGCCGTTATCCAGACACCTAATCCCCCGCTCAATTATGTGGACGGGATAATAACAAAATGGTACAGGGACGGGGTAAAGACCCTTTCCGATATACCGGATGGGAAAAAAGAACCTAAGCCCCAAAAACGTAAAGGCGTAAGAAATAGATTCCACAACTTTGACCAGCCGGCGCTTAAACTGACAAACGAACAGCTCAAGGAAATACTTAACAAACACAGGGATGCTTAGATTGTGGGAGAGTGTGGTATATGGAAAAAAACATAAACGAAATACTAAGAGAATATGAAGCTTTGCAGTCCCGGGCAGAAAAGGAAAAGAAGGAAAGGGCGGAGAAAATCCATCGGAAAATACCGCGGATACGGGAGATTGATGACACCATAAGCAGGCTAGGCCTTGAGTGCACTTCCTATTCCATAGGCCTTAAACCCTCCGAGCAGAAGGAATACCTGGAGGCCTTTGCCCGGAAGGTGGAGAAGCTTAAACATGAAAAAACAGCCCTCCTTAAGGACCACGGCTATCCTCCGGACTATATGGAGATAAAATACCAGTGCCAAAACTGCAGCGATACAGGGTACATAGGGCAAAAAAAATGCGCCTGTTTTAGACAAAGGCTGATAGACAGGGCATATAATCAATCCAACCTAGGTAGCGTTCTGTCCAGGGAGAACTTTGGAACCTTTGATATCAATCTTTTTCCTGATGAAAAATTCCAGGGCCATTCAAAAACACCCAGGCAGAACATGCTGGATATTTTAAGCCGATGCGAGGCCTTTACGCATAACTTCGAAAAGGACAACGGCGAAAATCTGCTTTTATACGGTGGTACCGGGCTGGGTAAAACCTTTTTATGCAACTGCATAGCCAAAAAACTGCTGGATAAGGGAAAAACAGTACTGTACCTTACCGCCTTCAAGCTGTTTAGAATACTGGAGGAATACCGTTTCCGACCAATGGATGCAGCGCCGAATAAGGAGATGCTGGATTTTATTTTAACCTGTGACCTTCTAATAATTGACGACCTGGGAACGGAGCTTGCAAACAGCTTTACCAACTCAGAGCTGTTCAACATTATAAACACCCGGCTTTTAGAGAGGAAAAAAACTATTATTTCCACTAATCTTCAGCCGAATGACCTAATTGATATTTATGGTCAAAGAGTATTCTCAAGAATATCTGCCCGCTACAGGGCACTGGAGTTTTATGGTCATGACCTGAGGATGTAAAGAAAAAAACACCGCGTTTTTCTGCAGTGTTTGGATTAAATGGAGCTGGTGATGGGACTCGAACCCGCAACCTGCTGATTACAAATCAGCTGCTCTACCGATTGAGCTACACCAGCATCTTGAGAAGTGGGAGGTGGGATGAGAGATGTGGGATTTTAGTATTGCTATTAAGCACTACCCGCATTCTCACCTCCCACCTCATGCTTCCCACTTCACATTTGGCGACCCGGAAGGGACTCGAACCCTCGACCTCCAGCGTGACAGGCTGGCATTCTAACCAATCTGAACTACCGGGCCGGATATGGTGACCCATCAGGGACTCGAACCCTGGACACCCTGATTAAGAGTCAGGTGCTCTACCAACTGAGCTAATGAGTCTTAGGTCACTAAAATATAATAAACCAAAACCGTTTTATTGTCAATATGCCGTGCTAAGGAGTCAGCTGGTAATTTAAAGTCGCTGTTAGTTTTGATTGCTAACATAAAATACAATTTCATATGGCGAGCTTAAAAAAGCTTAAGCCTCCACATTTATCCGGGGATTAAGCCTCGGGTTGAATGCTGTCATCTGATTGGTCTATTATCTTCTTTTTCTTCCACCGACCCGATGCATAGTAAACCCTGCTCATAAGCATACTGAAAACTGTACTTAATACAATCGCTATCCAGATTCCGTTGGCGCCAAACCCAGCCACTCCGGACAAAAATGCAGCCAGCGGAAGCCGTATAATCCACAGGGAAGTTATGGAGAAAATCATGGTTGCCATAGTGTCTCCCGCTCCCCGCAAAAAACCGTTTGTTACAAACATGACCGCCGAAAACACGTAGGAAAGGCTAAGGATACGCAGCACCCGGCCCGCCTGTTCAAGCAACACTTTGTCGGTTGTGAAAAGCGCCAACACCGCCCCGGGAGTCAGCTGGGCAACTAGGGTAAGCACCACCGAAATTCCCACCGCCAGTATGGTGGACCACTTAACGGCCTCCCTCACGTTCTGTTCGTTACCGGCTCCAATGTTTTGCCCCGCAATGGCCGATGTAGCCATGGAAATGGATTGCGAAGGCATAATGGCAAACTGGTCCAGCCTGGATGTCATACCAAAGATGGCTACCACCTCGGTACCAAAGGAGTTAATTAAAGAACTGACCACCAGCATTCCCACCGACACCACCGACATCTGGATACCCGATGGAATGCCTATCTTCACTGTCTTGGCTGTTATCTCCCTGTCAAACACAAAGCCTTTTAAGTTTATGCTCAAAAGATGGTCCCTGCTGTTCAAATAAAAAACAGCAATGAAAAAGGAAATACCCTGGGCAACGGTGGTGGCCAGGGCCGCCCCCGCTATTCCCATCCTGGGAAAAGGGCCTACTCCAAGTATCAGTAGCGGGTCCAGAACTATGTTTATGACGGTGGATATAGCAAGGAACAAAAGCGGAGTCCTGGAGTCTCCCAGGCCCCTTAATATGGCACTCACCGCATTGTAACCGAACATAAAAATGAGCCCCAGCAGAAATATGTTTAAATACTCGGCTGCCATGGCCATTATTTCGTCGGGAGTGTTTATCAGCCTTAGAATGTGTTTGTTGAAGGTAATGCCCAGCACCGTTGCCACCAGAGCAGCAGCCATTAGCAGTACCAAGGTATTGTTTATGACTCTTTTGACCATTTTTGTCTGTTTTGCACCTGTGTATTGTGCTATCAGTACGGTGGACCCTATGGTTATGCCCATTACCAGCGAAATTAAGACAAATATTATGGGAAAGCTGACCGATACCGCCCCGAGGGCCTCGGGACCCAGAAATCTGCCCACCCATATGCTGTCCACGGTATTGTACAGCGCCTGAAGCATATTACCCAAAAGCATTGGTATTGAAAAGGAAATAACATGCCCAAGCATGCTTCCCTGTGTTAAGTCGTAGCCTCCCTGTGTACCCTTCATCCTTGCACCTTCTTTATATTAAATCTGTCCCGTTATTTCGGTTCGTAGCGCTTCCATCCCCTTGGCCGGCACAAAAACCGGCTTAGCGGGCTATTTCCCTTGCCACTATTATTCCAGTCACCGATGCTTGCATAAGACCCCTTGTTATCCCCGCTCCATCACCTATTGTATACAGGTTCTTAATACCGGTCTGAAACCGGCTGTCAACCTCAACCTTACTGCTGTAGAACTTGACTTCGCACCCGTATAGCAACGTGTTCCTAGAATAAAGGTTGGGTGCCAGCTTATCAAAGGCCCGCAACGCCTCCACTATGGAGGTCAGGTGCCGGTCGGGAAATACGAAGCTTAAATCCCCCGGAACGGCACTTTTTAAAGTGGGTATGGTGGTGGATTTTTTGAGCCTGTCCGGACTGGTTCTTCTACCCTTAAGCAGGTCCCCCAGCCTTTGGACCATAATGCCTCCCCCCGTCAGCATGTTTGCAAGCTTTGCTATATATTTACCGTATTCTATTGGCTGGTTAAAGGGCTCTGTGAAGGTGGTGGATACGAGCAGCGCAAAATTGGTATTAGCCGTACGCAAGCCCGGGTCGGAATAGCTGTGGCCGTTTACCACCACAAGGTCCTCCTCATAGCGTTCCTCCGACACCACTCCTCCGGGATTCATGCAAAAGGTTCTTGCCTTATTCTCAAAGGTGTCGGAGTAATATATAAGCTTTGCCTCGTAGAGGTCCCGGGTGAGATGGTCCATAACCGAATTGGGGACCTCCACCCTCACGCCAATATCCACCGCATTGTTACTGGTACCGATACCCAGCCGGTTGGCCTGTTCCGAAAGCCAGTGGGCTCCTCCCCTGCCCGGGGCCACCACCACATGGTTTGCCCCAATCTCCATGGCTTCCCCGTTTTTATGCCTTGCCCTCACCCCCGTCACCTTGCCCTCCGAAACGGAAATATCCTCAACGGTTGTAAGTTCCCTAAACTCCACTCCCTTGTCCATAAGGTAATCATACATGGCCCTGAGTACTTGGAAGGCCCTGTCGGTGCCAAGATGCCGGACCGGGCAGGGTACCAGTTTGATACTATGCCTAGACGCCTCATACACCAATTCCTCTACCCTTTTTTCGTTGAGACCGTGCACCTCCGGCCCTGCGCCAAATTTAAGATAAATATCATCGGCGTATTTTATCAATTCCTCCGCCTGCTCTGCGGATATATAGTCGGTTATATTGCCGCCCACTTCCGGACTCAGCGAAAGCTTACCGTCGCTGAAGGCCCCCGCTCCGGCCCAGCCGGTTACTATTGAGCACGGATCGCAGTTTATGCATTTCTTTTCCCGGGCGGGGCACCTTCTAGTGCTTATTCTGCGCCCTTTATCCAGCATGACTATGTCGCTGTTCCCGCGCTCTACCAGTTCCAGGGCTGTAAATATGCCTGCGGGTCCGGAACCCACAATTATTACATCAAATTTATCCTTAAGCGCCATAGAAGCCCCTCCTTACTCATAAATAACTCACCAATAGTGTTACATTTCATTATCTGTCATTCCGAAGAAGAAAGCCCGAAGAATCCGACTTTGTCGTTCTGAACGCAGTGAAGAATCTTACACTTTCAACAACCTGAAGGTCCTTCGTTTCACTCAGGATGACAGGCATTATGCAAGGTCCTTCGCTTCGCAAGATCCTTCGCTTCGCTCAGGATGACAGCTGCTGCACTCAGCATGACAACCATTGCGGCAAAATAAAACAGCCCTGGGGCTGTCCTATTCCTTTTCGAAGTATTCGTTTAGATCCTCCAAAAGGTCGTCGGCGTTTATACCGTGGACGGCACTGGCCTCCTCGATGCTTTCCCCTGAAGAGGCAGGGCATCCGATACAGTGCATACCGTGCTTCATGAATACTGAAGCGGCGCCCCTGTCCATCATCAGCACTTGGGCAATAGTCATATCCTTGGTTACTTTTTTCGACATTGGGGTTCCCTCCTTTTAATTATTAGCATTACCATTATTGTTAATATTACTATCCCTCTAAAGCCGTTTCCAAACAAAAACTGGGCATGCTTTACGGTTTTATGTTATCCACACCCGATGTAAAACTATCCACAATTATCCACACTGTCCACAGAGATATGCACAAACACACATTCTTATTTCGCTAATTTTCCTCAAGTTTCGCCATGTCCGCAAACTTTGTATACTTATCCAGCCATACCAGCTCCACCATGCCGGTGGGACCGTTCCTCTGCTTTGCCAGTATTATTTCGGCGATTCCCTTTTTCTCTGTATCGGCGTTATAGTATTCATCCCTGTAAAGGAACATCACCACATCGGCATCCTGCTCTATGGCACCGGATTCCCTTAAATCGGACAGCATCGGTCGGTGCTCTGAGCGCATTTCCGGTGCCCTGCTAAGCTGTGACATGGCCAGAACCGGGCAATCCATCTCCCTGGCCAGGGCTTTGAGCGACCTGGAAATTTCAGATATTTCCTGTTGTCTGCTTTCCGACCGTCCGCCTCCCTGCATAAGTTGAAGGTAATCTATAAGTATCAGCTCAAGGCCTCTTTCCAGCTTAAGCCTTCTGCACTTGGAACGCATCTCCGCCACCGTTATCCCCGGCGTATCGTCTATATAGATGTTCGCCTCCGAAAGCCTGCTCACTGCAGCGGCAAGCCTTGGCCAGTCATCGTCTCCGAGGTTCCCGGTACGAAGCCTGTGGCTGTCAATATTTGCTTCGGCACAAATCATACGGTTTACCAGCTGCTCCTTGGACATCTCAAGGCTGAATATCGCCACCGAAACCTTGGCTTTCAGGGCAGCGTACTGGGCAATATTTAGCGCAAAGGCGGTCTTTCCCATAGAAGGCCTTGCGGCCACCAGTACCAAATCACTTCTTTGCAGCCCGGAGGTCTTGCTATCAATATCCGCAAAGCCGGTGGGAACCCCTGTTAGCCTGCCCTTTGTATTGTACAGCTCCTCTATTCTGTTGAAACTGGAAACAAGTATATCCTTAAGGGGAATAAATCCCTTGGAGGTCCGCTTCTGGGAGATGTCGAATATCCCCTTCTCGGCAAACTCTATTATCTCTGCAGCTTCCTTCGCCGCCTGGTAGCTCATATCAGA
Organism: Clostridiales bacterium; assembly: GCA_012523075.1. Classification (GTDB taxonomy): domain Bacteria; phylum Bacillota; class Clostridia; order Ch29; family Ch29; genus JAAYEV01. Next base: position 29,507 of record JAAYJF010000075.1, read on the forward strand.
AATTTCTCCGCAGGCCTTTATTAACCTTCTTAGCAGAGCCTTTTCCTGAATAATCCTAGCGTAATGGTCCACGTTGGCTATGGTGGGTACGCTGGAGGACATATCGGTCAAAAATGCCACACCGCCGACGGCTTCGAGGGTGTTCCTCTGCCTTAACTGCTCCGAAAGGGTTACAAGGTCAACGGGCTCCCCTTTGTCAAAAAGCTGCATTACAGCCTCATAGACTTCCCTATGGCTGTCCTTGTAAAAGTCCTCCGGTTTAATATATTCGGAAGCAGTTATTATAGCCTCCCGGTCTAACAGCATCGCGCCCAAAACCGACTGCTCGGCTTCGATGCTGTGGGGAGGTATTTTGCCTATCGACTGCATTTTCTCCACCACCCGTTTATTCGGCAAAGAGTATCTCCAGCACCTCTTCCGCCCTTTTCACTGCGTGAACTTCAATCCCTGAAAGGTCGGCAGGCACTTCCTTCGAGTTCTTTGCAGGAATTATTATCGCCGACATATCGTTTTGCTTTGCACCGTATATCTTTTCGATTATTCCTCCCACCGGCTTTATTTCTCCCTGTATGGAAATCTCCCCCGTCACCGCTATGTCCTGCCTTACGGGCCTTTGGGTAATTGCGCTGGCAAGGGCACTAAAAATGGCTACCCCCGCCGAGGGCCCGTCCACCCTTCCCCCGCCGATACAGTTGACGTGAACATCATAATCGCTTACAATTTCGCCGGAAATTTTCCTTATTACAGCCGCTGCGTTAAACACCGAATCCCTTGTCATGGAACCTGCGGCATCATTAATTCTTATGGTCCCCTCTCCCTTTTTGAGCGCCGGAAAGGCTATAGCCTCTATCTCCAGTACCGAGCCTATGTATCCCGCCACTCCCAGGGCCAGCACCCTGCCAACCCTTGAATGAATCTTATCGGTAAATCTTACGCAGGGAGCAAGCCGGCTGTTCTGAATAACGGTGTATATGTCGCTGCGTCTTATGCGCACTTCTTGAGGGGCGCAGTTTTGCTCGGCAATCGCAATATTATACGCATCCGCCAAAATATTGACAGCTTTCCGCCCTTCTATTGTATACTGACTTATAATCTCAGCGCAACCCTTTTCAATTTGTACCCCCAGTTTATTAACCGCATTATTTATTATTATTACAATATCCGCAGGGGTCAGGGGGTCGAAGAATACCTCGGTACACCTTGAGCGAAACGCTGGGTTTATGCTTTCTGGCTGCCGGGTTGTGGCTCCTATCAGTATGAAATCCGCCGGCGCCCCCTCCTCAAAGAGCTTACGTATATAAAGGGGTATATTTTTGTTGGACGCATCGTAATATATGGACTCAAAGCTAATTCTTTTATCCTCCAGCACCTTCAGCAGTTTATTCTGTAAAACGGGGTCCATCTCACCAATTTCATCAATAAACAGTATTCCCCCGTGGGCCTGGGTCACAAGCCCTATCTTTGGTTCAGGGATGCCGGTATCCGACAGTTCCTTGTTGCTTCCCTGGTATATGGGGTCGTGCACCGACCCAAGAAGGGGATTGGCTATTCCCCTGGAATCCCACCTCAGTGTTGTGCCGTCCACCTCTATAAAGCTGGAATCCTCTGTAAAGGGTGAATACTCCTTTATCTTTGCCACTTTCAGTGCCAGCCGTGCCGCAGAGGTTTTCCCGACGCCGGGGGGGCCATAAAGCAGCACATGCTGGGGATAGGGAGAACCAATCTTTGCCAGCAGGGCCTTTATAGCTCTTTGCTGCCCTACTATCTCGTCAACGGTCGAAGGCCTCAGCACCTCCATTATGGACTTGCCCAGGCTTCTTTTCTCCAGCTTCTGGAGATTGGCATATTTTTTAAGCGTGGTTGGATTCTCCGGCCCCGAGTGTTTTTTAATAATAGCCAGCTTAAGCTCCTCCATGTATTGGGCCTGACGCTGCTGTATCCTGTCCTGGAGTTCCTTGTTGATTTTTTCTCTAACCACCCTTTCGGCCAGCATATCGGTAATCCTGGTGCGCAGTTCCTGCACCACAGCCATACAGTCCTCCGGCTGGGGAGGTTCGGCTTCCGGACCCAGCACAATTTTTTGTAAGGCATGGATTTTAACTACTACATCGTCCTCTTGCAAATCCTGTTCCAGCCCAAAATCCCTTACCCTTTCGTTGTAAGCCTTGACACCCATACTGTCTATGAGCATTTCCCCGAGAACAGACACCTGTCTTTCCAACATCCTTCTATCCGGTTTATGCTCGGAACCGGCTGGCTTTGCTAAGTATTTTTCTGCGTTTACCTCCAACATGAACTCCCCTTTTCTATTCTTGCCCTATAATAACTTCAAGCATGGTTGATATCTCGGGATATACCTTAACTTCCACTTTAAATTCCCCGGTATTCTTTATCGGCTCGGGCAGTACAATTTTTTTCTTGTCCACCGTTATGCCGTACTGGTCCTTAAGGCCTTCCGCTATATCCTTAGCGGTAACCGAACCGAAGAGTTTGCCGTTTTCGCCGGCCTTAACTTTAAGTTCAACTTTAAGTGATGCTATCCTTTCGGCCTGTTCCCTGGCCTTAGCCTCTTCGGTCTGCCTTTTCCTGAGCATCATGGCGTTTTGCTGGCTTATCCTTTTTTTGCCCTGTTCGGTAGCCATCACCGCGTACCCCTTAGGCAGCAGGAAGTTCCTGGCATACCCGTCGCTTACCCTTATCACCTCCCCTTTCTTGCCCTGTCCCTTTACATCCTTAAGAAGTATAACCTCCATCACACATCACCTTCCTCTATATATTGGTTAAGGGCTTCCTCTAGCCTTTCCCGGGCCCCGTCCACTTCCACACCGGTAAGCTGTACCCCCGCTGCCGTCATATGACCTCCTCCTCCGAGGCTTTCCATAATAAGCTGCACGTTTATCTCTCCCAGCGAACGGCCGCTTATAAACACGCTTTGGCCAAATTTGCACAGTACAAAGGCGGCCTTTATACCCCGTATATCCAAAAGGGTATTGGCTGCCTGGGCGGTAATAAGCAGCGGGCTTTCAATACCCTCGGGACATACTGATATGGCTATGGAATTGTGTACTATCCGTGCTTTTTTTACTGTCTCGGCCCTGGCCAAAAAAGTGTCTATATCGTCCTGGAAGAACTGCCTGACCGCCGTAGTATCCGCTCCCATACGCCTCAAAAAGGAGGCCGCTTCAAAGGTCTTTACCCCGGTTTTGTATGTAAAGTTTTTGGTGTCTATAATAATCCCTGCCAAAAGAGCCTCCGCCTCAATGGGACGTATTTTGATATCCTCGCTTATATACTGAAGAATTTCGGTTACCAGCTCACAGGTAGAGGAGGCGTAGGTTTCCTGGTATACCAGGGCCGCGTCCTCAATAAAATCGGGGCTTCTCCTGTGATGGTCTATCACAACAATGTTGCCCGCCCTGGGCAACAGCTCCGGGCACTCGGAAAACCCGGGCCGGTGGGTATCTACTATAATCAAAAGAGTCCCCCCGTCTACAACACCCTGGGCCTCCCTGCAGCCAATGAATAGGGATGAATATTCTTCGTCCTCCATTATTCGGGAATACAATGTTTCTATTGAAGGGTTTGGCCCACTCATTATAATTTTCGCGTCTTTCCCAAGGGATTTTGCACCCCTGTACATTCCCACCGCAGCACCGAGGCTGTCCGGATCTGCAAGCCTATGAGGCATAATGAGCACGCTGTCACTTTGAAGTATTAAATGGCGTAGGGCGTGGGCTATCACCCGGGACTTAAGCTTTGTTCTCTTTTCCACTTCCCTGGTCTTACCGCCGTAAAAATACAGCCTATCTTCCACCTTAACCACCGCCTGGTCACCTCCCCTTCCCTGGGCCAGGTCAATTGCAGCATTGGCAAATTGTATTAGCCGGGCAGGGTCTCCACCGCCGGTGCCTATCCCTATGCTTAAGGTCGGGGGTATCAGGTTCCCTAAGGCTATATCCCTTATCTCGTCCAATATATCAAACTTCTTTTGCTGCAGACGCGTAAGCCAGTCCTTCTCAAACACCAGTATGTATTTGCCGTCGTCATACTTTTGTATAGCTCCCCTTATACCCTCCGCCCATCGGTACAATCTCTTATCTATCTCCGCCACCAGCGATGCCCGGATATCGGCGTCCAGGCCAGAAGCTATCTCGTCCAGGCTGTCCACCTGTATAAGGGCAATAACGGTACCCCTTCTATTAATCTCCTGCTGGGCTACCACGCAATCTGTTATGTCCACAAAATATAGCATGCCGGTCTTTCTTTTGCGTCCCCCCACCCCTGATGTCTCTACTATATTATATATAACACTGTAATGTCTATCTGCATTTGTTACCTGTATTTCCATGTCCTTTTTATGCTGCATTATCAAGTCAATATCAATATCCTTTATGTGCTCTATTATGCCGCTACCCAGTATGTCCTCCCGCTGAACCATCTCGGCAAACCGTGAGTTGTACCAGTTGATGCTGCCCTTTTCGTTAACCATTACCATAGGCAGGGGCAACCCTATAAGGGTACTGCTTATGGCGTTGTCTATGTCAAAGGACAGGTTTTCCACGTATTCAGTAAGCTGTTCCTTCTGGCTGTGGGTTGCTGACCGGCTATGGTAAACAAGGTATGCAAGCAGTAACATCCCCACAAAACCAAGGAAAATGTTGTAATAGGTCAGGCAAAGAATCAGCCCAAAAACGCTCCACAGATATATGGCAGTATTGGATTTTACCAGCTTAATAAAACTTTTGTTTTTCATCCCATTACCCCTCCGGGTATTCCATTTAACCGTATTTTTAAAGGTATGCCCGTCTTAATCCCTGACTAGTCTCTGCCTTAGCCTAGCGGCCATCGTTTTAGGTAAATCTCCTCCTGAAGTCAAATAGAGTATCCAGCAGCCCGGTGAGTACAGCCACCAGCGCCAGCGGCTGATTAAACAGTATAAGCACTATGAGAATTATCGCAAAAACCTTGTTAATGCCCCGGCGCATAAGGAAAAAATAGGCCACCGAAATCCCCTGGGCTAGGAAAACTATTTGGAACAGCAGCAGTATATTGCCCGCTACAACATCTATATTGCCCAACCCCAGGTATCCGCCGGCTATGGACAACGCCATAAGAAGCAAAAAGCCAATCATCAGGTTGCCGGGGGCCCTCCACTCGGCAAAGGGCGGTAAAGCCTCCAACCTAAGGCCCAGCCTTCTTAGCACAATTCTGGCCACAGTATAGTTAAGGTAGGAATCCAGTACAGCGACCATAACCAAGATGGCCGGTAGCATAACCCTAAGCAATTCAAAGGACGAAAACAGGCCCTCCCTCATTTCCTCTGGAACGTCAAGGCCCATCCTGTCATAAAACCCCATGGAAAGCTCCAGTCCCTTCTCCATGGATTCAAGCTGCACCTCTAAAGGGTTTACCCCCATAAGCCGGGTAACGGCATACATCAAAAGCAGCTTGGACAGCAGCGACACAACAGCAGTTATGGCAAGTATCCTTCCCGCCCTAAAGTTCTTATGTACACCATAGCCTATGGACAGTCCCAGGGCCCCATAGGAGAGTATTACGTAAGCCGCATAGATGGGTTCGGAAACCATGCCGACAATAAGGCCGGAGGCTATGGTAGAATAAACCCCGTACTTTAAACCATATCTTTTAACTATTACTATTACCGGGACCGGCCAAAGTAGTGACGCAAGGGCCAAAACCGGAACGAACAAACCAATAATCGCTATTATAACCGACAGTGCGGTTGCCAGCGCGGTATTCGCCAGCGCCTTTACGTTGCTATCCCTGTTCATCCTTCATCCCTGCTTTCTATTTCTATTCAAATAACCCGCTAGCCCGGACAGGTCTTTATACCATTTCTCCACTTCGTGTTCCTCAGTGATCCCTAGTTTAATCTTGTTTTGTATCTTAAGGTCGATGGCGGCGTAGGTAAGTCCCATCCTCCGCGCAAGCAGGTAAGCCACCAGTATTATATTTGCGATAACATCCGATAGTGCCTCCTGGCTCTCCCGGCTGCCCCTGTGCATAAGCTGATAAAAGGTCGCCACCCCCGACAGCATTTCACATTTCAGCCACTCAACCAACCTCATGTTCCTGGTTACCTCAACCTTATCTTTAGTAGACGCCAAACCCCTGCTCCCCCCCTTAAACTCCATCGCAGCAAAACCTTTTTCATCCTACCACAATATTATAACTCTTTTTAAGCGAACAATTTGTAAAAATATAGCTGTAATCCCGTACTTTTGATACGGGTAATAAAAAGAGAGCATATAGCTCTCTTAATCGGCCGTAAAGGGCAGAAGTGCAATGTTTCTGGCTCTTTTTATTGCTATTGTAAGCTGCCTTTGATGTCTGGCGCAGTTCCCGCTTATTCTTCTGGGAGTTATTTTTCCCCTTTCGGTAATGTACTTTCGGAGCTTACTTACGTCTTTATAATCAATTTTGTCAATTCCGTCAATACAGAAATTGCATACCCGCTTTTTGCTTTTTCGGGTTTTGCGTTTCACTCGTATCCCTCCCTTTGCTAGAATGGCAAGTCCGAATCCTCTTCTATAGGATAGAAGTCATCGTCAGAGCCGCCCTCATCACCTTTATTCCTGTTATATTCCTTGAACTCTCCGTCCCCGCCGATGCCGGGCGCTTTGTCCAGGAAAGTTACTTCGTCTGCCACCACTTCGGTTATGGACCTCCTTTGGCCGCTGTCGTCCTCCCAGCTTCTTGTCTGTATCCTGCCCGTTATCCCTACCAATCTGCCCTTCCCGAGGTAATTGGCACACAGCTCGGCAAGCCTTCTCCAGGTAACAATACGAATAAAATCCGTTTCCCTTTCGCCCTGTCTGTTTTTATAGTTTCTGTTCACGGCCAGCGTAAAAGTTGCCACCTGGATGCCAGTTCCTGGTGTAACGCGCAATTCAGGGTCCCTTGTGAGTCTTCCCACAAGACATACTTTGTTCATCATTTTTCACACCACCCTGATTTATTCATCTTCGCTAACAATAAGATGCCTTATAACGCTCTCAGTAATCCTAAAAACCCTGGTAAGCTCCCTGGGGACCTCATTCCCAGCCTTAAAGTTCATCTTCACGTAATAGCCTTCGTTTTTCTTGTTGATCTCATAGGCGAGCTTCCTGGTACCCCATTCGTCAACGGCCTCAATCTCGCCGTCCTGCTGGATAACACCCTTTACCCTTTCGATAATGGAATTCCTTGCTTCCTCTTCCAGCTCCGGGTCAAGAATAAAGAGCATTTCATATTTGCTCATCGGTTCACCTCCTTCTGGACTAAACGGCCCTACCAAAGGTAGAGCAAGGATGTACTATAGTATTCTACCACAGTGCATTTTTCAATGCAACAATATTTACCTTTCATCGGTACCGGCTTTCAATACTCTTCTAACCCTTTTTTCAAAGGTCTCCCGGGGCATCAGAACCTGTCTACCGCATTTAAGGCATTTAATCCTAATATCCATCCCCGTTCTTACTACTTCCCACAGGTCGTTCCCGCAGGGGTGTTTCTTTTTCATCTGGGCAACGTCTCCCAGTTCAATCCTAAGAGGCATAGGCCTTCTCCTTCCTATTTGTTTAGTATTACCCTCCTGGGATATGGTGTTTCTATGCCCTCTTTGTCCAGTGCATCTTTTATTCCTTTTTTGATTTCCCTTTCGATTCTCCACTGCTCCATGTTCTTTGATTTAGCCCATATTCTCAATACAACCCAGGAATCTGCAATGTCCGCAACCCCAAGCACCCTCGGCCCATTGGTCAGTTGCGGCTCATTTTCCCTATACTCTTCAAAGAAACGCTCTATGACCTTGGTGGCTTTGTCAATATCCTCCTCCAGGGGGATGCGCACATCGAACATTATCCTCATATCGCCCCTGCTATGATTGGTCACGTTGGACACGTTCCCGTTAGGAACTATATGCAGGTCTCCGTTAAAACCCCTTATCTTTGTTATTCTTATGCCTATATCCTCCACAATACCCGAGTGCTTGTCCAGCGAGATATAATCCCCTACGGCGTACTGGTCCTCGAAGAGTATGAAAAACCCGGTTATTACGTCCCGGACCAAGTTTTGCGCCCCAAACCCGATAGCAAGACCCCCAATCCCGGCGGTGGCAAGGATGGAAGAGACCGGAATCCCCATAATTGTAATTATCATGGTAGCCCCAATGAAATATATGGTATAGGTAATTATGCTCTTTGTAAGGGCGCTCATGGTATTTATTTTCTTTGTATCGTCAACAAAACGGCTTTCTGCCTGTTTTTGATAGAATCTGTCCGAAAATGTCCCAAAAAGTTTAATGGAAAGCTTTACCGCAATTATCACCAGTATTATTTTAAGAATATTCTGTCCAATGGCAATAAAAGAGATGCCACCTAAGTTTATACTCTGCAAAAGCTCAGCCATTTTCTTTCCCTCCCCCTTAAAGCTCCTGCTTTACATAAACGGCCTTTCCTCTGTCGACGTCAATTCTGTACAGCCTTACCCTGTTTACGGAAGAATCCACCAGGCCCTTTACTTTCTCAAGGTTTTGCCCTGAGAGCCTTATGGACAGCCCGCAGCTTGCATCAATATCCCGGGGGGTTGGAATCATCTCCCCCTCCAGTCCCTTTTCTTTTAACTGTCCTTCCACCCTTATGGCTTGGTGCGTGGAATCAAATGCCAGAATATAGTATTCTTTTGGTTTCATTCATTCGCCTTCCTATAAAGTTATGGTATTTACGCCGTTGTTTAATTTCTCAGCAATGGTATACATATTGGATACCTGCCCCACCGCAAGCTTTCCCTTGACATTGTAATAATCAAGACAAGTTCCGCAGGACAGTATTTCAACCCCCATTCCCTCTAGCTCCCGGAGGGACCCCAGGGCTTCGGAGCCTTCTACCGACAGATTAACACCACTGTTCATAAATATTATGGTTTCGGGCAGTGGGCACACCTCTGACAGCGTTTTGAGATACGCGTTCATAAGTATTCGGCCCAGGGTTTTGTCTCCCGTGCCCAGTATGTCGCTGCCAATAAGGATTATTAGCCCGTTTTTGCCCGCTACGTTTTCGAACCGCGGTCCTTCCAGGCCCTTTTCCTTAAAAATGCTGATATAATAGTCACCGTCAACCTCCTGTACATCCACGCTGCAGGCCATGCTGGCAGCCAGCTTTTTTATATTCTCCCGGGCGGTCTCGGAACTGACTATGGTTGTCACCCTGCCCTCCTCAATCTCGTCGAGGGATTTTTTGGTAAGTATTACCGGCTGGGGACAGTTTAATCCCCTTGCGTCTATCTGCTTTTCCAAAACAAAACACCTCCCTATTTTCTATTAACAACGGATAGCGGCAGACCCATTCGATTTAGATTATTCTTGATATTATCTCCATTGCCCATGGCACAATAAAATTATACCTGTAGAAAAACACCGCTCCTGCGGAGCCTTGTATGCCTTTCAAAAGCCATTGGACTGGGAAAACGGCCGTCACCGGGATTATCAGCGCAAAGGTTAACATAAGCCCCAGCACGCCCTTTAAAAATCCCACCGCAATACCACCCAGCTTGTTGAACTGCCTCAGCACCGGCAGTGCGGCCGCGGAGTTCAAAAATGCAATTGTTAAAGCAAAGGTAATCCTTACGGCAAGGAATATGAGTATGATGCTCAAAAGGGAAATGATTATGCCGCTCAGCATCTGGGCTATGCCCGCCCTCACCGAATCGCCGACGGCCGGTACCGCGTTGATATACGGGAGCAGGTTTCCCAATTCTCCGGGCAGCTCCCAGCCACCGGAGCCGGTATCCCGCAACAGAAAACTGTTTCCATCCAGACCTCTTAAAACGGCGAGGTATGTATTTTGGTATAAAACAGTATTGTCCTTTAAGTAACTGGCAAGGTCAGCAAAGTACAGCCGGGAAGCAATAATCGCCGTAATAAGCCCTGCTATGTTCATAAATGAAAGTACAAATCCCTCCGAATATCCCCTTACAGTGGATACTATCAGAACCGCAATAATTACCCCGTCTACCCAGTTCATACCTTCACCCCTATCTTGCCACCGGTTCAAAGTATAGTTTGCCCGTAGAAATATATGCCACATAATTGTTCTCCAACAGGTATATCGCTGCCAAGTCCCTGTCAAACACTTTGTCCGGCATTCCCTTACCGCCCAGGGGCACCGTCTTTAACCTCCTGCCCGAAAAAATACCTATGCAATCCTGCCCCTCCACCAATCTCGTAACCCTTTCACCGTGCCGGAACCGCCCCATCTGGATGCCTTCCCTGCCGTACAGCACCGTTTCGTCGCTACCGCCCCCGGGCACGCCACTTCGATAGTCGTCGCTCACCGTTATCGCGGCTGCCCCTTTGTCGGTTAACAGGGCCCTTGTTATATAACCTTCCACCTCACTGCGCCAGAGCACGTCCCCTCCTTCGCTCAAACCCATTAGGGCTTTTTCAGTGAGCACAAGAAGGGAACCCTCATCGGTAAACCTTATACCCAAAACCAAGCTGTCCCTATAGCTTTTCGCCCACAGTATGGAGCTTTCACTGTTATACAATATAACGCTTCCGGTTATGCTTCCGTCCTTTATATCGGCGGTGGACACCGCTATTAAGGCACCGTCCCGGGAAACCGAAACATCCGTAACCTCAGCACCGTCAATCTGCAGATACGAGGTCTCCATGCCCCTTTGGTTAAACACCTCCGCTACCGTCCGTTGCTGATGCCGTGATATTACCCAGATATGATGACTGTCGGCACCCATTCTTATAATACCGTTTGACGGAGTAACCTGCCACAGGTTCTGACCCTGACCGTCAATACCGTAAATAACACCCTTATCCACATCCGCTATTGCAATTATTTCCTCAAGACCCGCAATATAGGGCTTCTTTATATCAATGTGCCTTTCCCAAAGCGTACTGCCGTCCCCGGCCTGTAGCTTAAGGGTTGTCCCCCGCAGGCACACCAGTTTGCCGGAAAACACCGCAAACCCTTCCCCCGTTCCACCGTCCCCCTTATAGTCGGAAACTCGTATAAGACTGCCCGGGTTGAACTCCCTTTTTAACAGGGCAGAGTAGAAATAGGGGTATGCAAAGCAGGTTATTACAATCGCTGCCAGTATAAGAAAGGCCAGACGCCCTTTACTCTTCTCTCCCTTAAACCTTTTGTGCCTCATCTGGAAAAACCCCTTTGATTCTTTCCTCTTTAATTCTTTAAAGCCGGTGGAATTCCTTCCCCCTATGGCAAATAGTGTATAAATTTGTATAGAGAATATTACCATGTATTATTAGGCCGGCTACGGAAAAACTGTTAACTGTAATATTGCCTGCCACCATCAAATAGACTGTTATAAATAGAAGCCTAACGGAGGATCAAACTATGAACTTGTCCCCATCGACTTACTTAGCAACCGTTGATATAAATATCGCCCTTCCCCTGTCCCGATTCTCGGAGGTTTTTTCCGACTGCTTTAAACATTGTTATACAAGTGACAGGTACCCGGTCATTGTGCTGTGTATCGGAACCGACAGGTCAACGGGCGACTGTCTTGGCCCCCTTGTGGGACACAAACTGTCCGCCATACACAGCAACAACCGTTTCCTTGTCTACGGAACCCTGGACAACCCGGTACACGCCAAAAACCTTAAGGAAACCCTTGGGGAAATCCGGGAGCTGTATACCAATCCCTTTATAATCGCTGTGGACGCCAGCCTGGGCTCTATGGAAAGAATAGGACACATCACCATCGCCGAGGGCCCCCTTCGACCCGGTGCAGGGGTTAAAAAAACACTCCCCAGTGTGGGGGATATGCATGTTAGCGGAGTCGTCAACTTTGGAGGTTTTATGGAATACCTTATTCTGCAGAATACTAGACTAAGCCTGGTTATGAGAATGGCAAACATCATTTCCTCCGGTATACACTACAGCTTCTTGAAACGGGGGGAAAGCCCCTCCTCGGCCCGGTTTGTGCCCCGGAAGGATTGCAGCAGGGTATGAATTCAGCCCTCCGCTCGCTGGGCTTTAAAGAGGTCCATCACTTCCCTGTCGGAAGCTTGATGAAAGTCCTCGTAAAACATACCGACTGCATAGAAGGGATATGGGCTTTCAAGGCATACAACCTTGTCCACCACCTCCAGCAGGTCCTCTACCACATCGTTGGGGGCCACCGGTACCGCAATAACTATCTCGGCCGCTCCCGACTTCTGAATGGATTTAATGGCTGCCTTTATTGTAAAACCTGTAGCTATGCCATCGTCCACCAATATAACCCTTTTACCTCTTATGGATACTGGAGGCCTGTTTCCAATATAAAGCTTCATTCTTCTTTTTATTTCGTTTATCTGAGAGTTCTTCTCCCTTTCTATGTATTCCCTGCTGACATTAAGATACATAACCATCTCCTCATCCAGTAGCAACGTTCCATCTTGGGTCACGGCGCCAATGGCAATCTCCCTGTTAAAGGGTGCCCCTATCTTTCTAGGAATTATCAAATCCCACTGGCATTTTAGTTCTTCCCTTATTGCATTGGCAACCAGCGCCCCTCCCCTTGGCACCGCCAGTATAACCACGTCTTCTCCCCGGTATTCTTTAAGATGCTTGGCCAGCTCCAGGCCTGCCGCCCTTCGGTTCTTAAACATCGTATACCCCCTAGAAAAGTGAACTGTAAACGCCCCTTTGCAAAATAGCTTCTATTTCGTCAACCGTTTTGCCTTTCCCGTCTATCATAAGCACTGCGGTGTTATTGTAAGAATCCGCATTATGAAAATCCCTGATACCGTCATGGTATATACAGGCATCCACCCCGGTGTGCGGCCCGTAAAGGTCCACAACCTCGTATCCTCTGTCCTTAAGGTCCTCTATTAGATTTTGAAATCTGCCATCCACTGCGATTGTCTTTCTCATAGCGACACCTCCAGGAATATTTTCCTCCTGGAACGCCGCTTTTATTCTTAAGGCACAATTACTACCAGACCCCCGGGCCGCAGCTCCATATCCGCCGGGCAGGGGCCGATTATCTCACCGTCGGAGTTTATGTATCCCTTGGAACATTCTATCCGTATTCTGGCTGCCCTGAAATATTCCACCTCTGGCCGCAGAAGATGCTTACCCGGGTATATTAGCGGGAAGAGCCTCAAAATCCTCATCTTCCGCATGTCTTCCACAAGGCACACGTCGAACAGCCCGTCATCCACCACCGCCTTGGGGGCTATCTTCATGCCGCCGCCGTAAAATATGCCGTTGGCCACCGCCACCAGCACCGCCCGTTTCCTTATTGTTTTGTGCCCGGTCTCCATCTCCATATCAAAGGCTTCATAACCGGTCAAAGCCTTAAAAACCCCAAGGACGTAAGCAAGGGGTCCCGGTATCCTGTCCTTGATTCTATTGGTTTCCATAACTACCTGGGCATCAAACCCAACGCTGGCCACGTTAACAAAACATTTTCCGTTCACAGTGCCGACGTCCACCGGCCTGGTTCTCCCCTGTAATACACAGCCCAGGGCCCCGTCAAAGTCCAGAGGTATCTGCAGCGTTCTTGCAAAGTCATTGCCCGAACCCGCCGGAATCACACCCATAACTACGCCGCTCATCCCTATGCCGTTAACCACTTCGTTTACTGTCCCGTCTCCTCCAACGGCCACCACAACATCACAGCCTTCCCGGACTGCCTTGGCGGCCTTTTCCACAGCATCACCCGGTCCGGCGGTGATGTACACGTCTACCTCATGGCCCCTATGCTCGGTGGTCTCCCTTATCTGGGGCACCCACCCGACTGCCTTCTTTTTGCCCGCTACGGGATTTACAACATATCCAATCCTCATATTAAGATACCCCCTAACCGCAAAGCTATCAATGCTTCCTGCTCTTCTTTCTTTTAAAGGGGACACCGGCTTTGGCTTTTTTCGGTATACTACACCTCAGCCCCTCGATACTGTCTCCGGTACTGTTCCTCATTAGTTTGTCCAGCCTGGCTCTAAGCCTTTTGGTTTTCGCCTCCGTAAGGTAGTGCAAAAAAAATAAACTACTACTCCGACGGCGCAAAGAATTGTTACAATCGTATGGTTTAATTGTATCATTCAATAAACACGTCCGAATTGGCTTTGTCCCATCCTTAACATCAGTATATATTCTACACCAACAGACAATTTCCTTCTGGTGGGGCTGGACAGGACCGCCAAAAATTTGCCCGCTGACCCTTTATTCCTGTTTTACCCAGGGCCTGATACCGGGAATGCCCTCCTCCGGAGAGCATTAGCAAAGGGCTTTTCCCAAAAACAACCTGCATCCGGTATATACTTTACCATATAATTATGCTAGACTATCATTATAAAAATAGGAAACAGGCCGCAACCAAACCATGACGGCCATTGAGGAGGGCGAATTGTGCAGCATTACCAGAAATATACAATATATTTTTTCAAGACCCTATTCGTAATCGGAATAATACTTGCTTTGTATTTATTTATTACAGGCCTGTTTACCTATATTTTACCCTTTATAATAGCCTGGATTGTTGCGCTGCTTATAAACCCGGCGGTGGACGTTCTCCAAAAAAAGGCAAAGCTGCCCCGGGGGTTGATTTCCATATGTTTTGTGCTTATGTTTTACGCCCTTTTGACTCTCCTTGGTATTGCCGGAACCACGCGGCTTATGGTGGAGCTGAGCAATATACTGGATCGCCTGCCGCAGTATGCCGTAGCCCTAAGGGCGGCCACCGAGGACATGGTATCCTACGGCCAGAATATTTATATTAACCTGCCTCCAGAGACCACCGAGCTGGTGAAATCAAGCATTGTAAACCTGATTAATTCGTTAACATCTGTAATCAGTGTAACCATAGGCCGGTCAATGAGCCTGCTTACCATAGTCCCAAAAACTTTATTGTTTGTATTAGTCACTATTATTTCTTCGTATATGATGAGCAAGGACATGTATGAGATAAGAGGTTTTCTTGCTTCACAAGTACCAAAGACTGCCTTAGATAGGATAAAAAGTGTCTACAACGACCTTCTCAAGGCGCTGGGAGGATTCATCCGGGCCCAGCTAACCATTATGGGTATAACCTTTCTGATAACAATATCCGGTCTTTACCTGATAGGCGTTTCCTACGCCCTAACAATGGCGATAGTAATCGGCGTGGTGGACGCTCTGCCCATATTCGGCACCGGGACTGTAATAATACCCTGGGCAGTTATAAATATTTTCATGGACAACTACCCCAAGGCCATTGCACTGCTGATACTCTACGGCGTTATTTTGGTAACAAGACAGATAATAGAGCCAAAAATAATGGGCAGAAACATAGGCTTGCACCCGCTGGCAACGCTTATATCGCTGTACCTGGGCATGCGGATTTTCGGAGTAATGGGTATCCTAATAGGTCCTCTGACACTAATAATTATAAAAGCCTTGCAAAAGACAATGATACTTCCCCGATGGAAAAAAACAAAACAGCCCTAAAAAAACGTTCACTTAGCGATTGAAAGAAAAACTTAAATGACCGGCTTGGGGTGGTGCAAATAAAAAACCAGCTGCATTCAAGCGTAAATGCTTGGAAGAGCCGGTTTTTTATATTTAAAGAATGGTTACCTGTTAACATCGTGTTTCCCCTTAAGTTTATACGTTTGTTATTTACCGTTAACTAATACATGTTTTATTTTATATCCTTTTTCATTAAGCCTTTTTTCTATTTCGGAAGTATCCAGTACAGATGACCTTATTACCAAATCCCTGATTCCATTGCCTGCATACATCGCTATATGGGTAATATTAATATTAAGAGAATAGAATATTTCAGAAATATCTGCTATACCGCCGGGAACGTCTTTAGTTTCTATGGTTATACGACTTCCTTTTTCCCTAAAGCCCAATAAATCCACATAAGCATCAAATATATCGCTTTCTGTAATAATACCCACCAATTTTCCGTTTTCTAATACCGGAAGAGTGCTAATTTTGTTTTGCCTCATTTTGACTGCAGCTTCTTCCAATAAATTGTCGGGCCCTATAGTAATAACATTTTTGGTCATCGCTTCTTTAACTGTTATTTTAGACAAAAAGTAGTTAACTTCAAAGATACTCAAAGATGTAGCCTTTGTAGGTGAAACTGTTTGAATATCTTCTTTTGTAAGTATGCCGACAATTCTTCCGTTATCTACTACAGGAAATCTTTTAAATCCTTTCTCTCTAAAAAGTGCCACCGCATCCGAAATAGAGGTGTCAGATGATATTGTATGTGGGTTTTTGGTCATTCTGTTTCTTATAAACATACTATTCTCCTTTCGATTTTTTATTGTCTTACCGTCTCTTACTCACTACAGCGTTTTGCAACCTATTCCTGCAATGAATATTATTGCAGCATTCACCTTAATATTGAAATTATACCAGATATGTCTACTGCAAGCAATACTAACAATCTTTTCATGAAATTACACAATAAAGCCCCTATTTGACCACCCTTGAAAGGCAGCTTTTTAATGTGAAAAATCACCTTATCTCCGCTGCTATCTCACCCACTGCCTTAACCGCAGCCATAATATCCTCTCTGGTATTGAATAGGCCAACGCTAAACCGGATGGTCCCCTGCTCAAGGGTTCCAAGTGTTCTGTGGGCAAGGGGAGCACAGTGCAGCCCTGCGCGGGTTGCAATATCGTAGGATTTGTCCAGAATATAACTTATTTCTCCCGAATCTCCGTTCAGAATATTTGCAGACACTACACCGACCTGAAGTTTGGGGTCTTTGGGTCCGTAGATTTTCACTCCGCCTATCTCTCCAAAACCCTCCAGAAGCATCCCCGTCAGTTCTGCCTCATGCTTCCGGACAGCGGCGGTCCCCTTATCCAGTATAAACCCGGCACCTTCCCCAAGACCAACTATTCCCACCGTGTTGGGCGTGCCGCTTTCATACCTGTCGGGGGCCAGAGCTGGCTGTGCCAGGTTTTCCGAGCTGCTTCCGGTGCCCCCTTCCTTCATCTGCATGACGTCCAGCTCTTCGCTTATAAAAAGTCCTCCGGTCCCCTGGGGTCCAAGCAGCCCTTTATGCCCGGGAAAGGCAAGCAGGTCTATATGCATCTCTTTTACGTCTATGTCATACACCCCTGCCGTCTGGGCCGCATCCACCATAAAGGGTATCCCCTTTTCTGCAGCCAGGGCCCCTATATCTTTAACAGGCATAAGGGCTCCCGTTACATTGGAAGCATGGGTTACAACAATTAGTGATGTGTTTTTTTTGATTGCCCTCTTCACATCTTTTGGGTCCAGCATGCCCTCGGAATCGCATCGGACAAAGGTGGTTTCTATCCCCTTCGGTTCAAGCGCCGCAAGGGGCCTTGCCACCGAGTTATGCTCCATTGAACTGGTAACAACGTGATCGCCTGCCCTAAGCAGTCCCTTTATGCCTAGATTTAGGGATTCGGTTGCATTAGAGGTAAACACAATCTGCATGGGGTTGTCTATATTGAAAAGCCTGCATAGCCTCTCTCTGGTCTTGAAAATGGCTCTTCCCGCCTGAAGGGCAAGCCTGTGCCCCGACCTGCCGGGATTAGCTCCATAATCTCTCATGCATTTATCCATTTCCGTATAAACCCTTTCAGGTTTAGGGAAGCTTGTGGCAGCGTTATCAAGATAAATCATTTTCAGTCTCCTTCCAGCGTTTACCGGGGAATGTTTCACATGAAACACTCCCCGGTTTAGTATAAATACACTATATACTATGCCTTAGATAGCTAAATATCAACCTTGACTTAAGGGGCGAATTCTATTTCCATTTCTTTTGTTAGCAGCCACTCACAGCCCGGTCTCCTCCCGGACCGCCGGTCGCCTTGTTGGCCCGGTACTTATAGTCACATGCCGCTCTCCTATTACCAGCACTTTCCCCCCTACCTTTATGCCCTCCGGCCCAACCTTTACGTAAATCGCCGAGGGCTTCCCCATGCCGGCTCCCTGTTTGCAGACAATCTCTCCTTCCGTTATTAGGCCCCGTTTCAAAAGGTAGTATCCCAAGGCGCCGTTAGAGGTCCCGGTTGCCGCCTCCTCGTTTATGCCCACGGCAGGACCGAAATTTCTGCACCTGACATCAAAGCGCGCTGTCCCTCTCTCCAGCGTAAAGGCATGGACTCCCACCACCCCCAAACGCCGGGACAGTTCCGCCAGCCCCGGGAAGTCCGGCTCCATAGAGTCCAGTGCTTTTCTCGTAAGCACAGGTACTATTATATCCGGTAGCCCCGTACTAATCATTTCCGGCACGGCTTCTTCCAGCCCCGGTATCCCCACCTGTCCGCTTTCAAGGCCAAGGCAAGAGCAAAGGTGCCGCAAGTCCTCTCCCCCTACCACCCCCAAGGCCCGGGGCTCCGCTTGGCCCATATATACCTTGTCAACCCTTCCCCGCCGAAAACTAATATAGACCGGCAGCTTGCCGGCCTTTGTCTCCAACATGACTTTTGCGTTTCCATCCTTTCCCCTGACAAGGCCTAGGCCTCCCGCTAGGTAAAAGGCCGCTATCGTTGCGTGCCCGCATACTGGCACCTCGCATTCCGGCGTAAAGAACCTGCCGCTAAATCCCTCCCGGCGGGGGCTAATAAAAACCGTTTCCGAAAGCCCTACCTGTTTCGCCACCTGCTGCATAGCATCCGATGGCGGGAATTTTTCGCATATGGTCACCCCTGCGCCGTTGCCTCCACTTCCCCGATAGGTAAAAGCGTTAACCAGATATACCCTCACAGAGCATCCCCCTTTAATAGTGGCTAGTGGCTGGTAACCAGAGTTGCTCTTGCTAGTCTGTCCTAGCCACTAGCCACTATACGCTAACCGCTAAAACATATGCCTTTGTTTTTAAGCCTTCGGGTCGCCTTGCTAACCGGTTTAAATATGGGCCTTCCCTTGGTGGAGCCTCCCGAAGCTGGTCGCCTGTTCTATGTCCTTAATGTTTCACGTGAAACATTAGCCCCTTATCAAATCTAGAATCCTTTCGAGGTCATCGTTATTATAGTATTCTATTTCTATTTTCCCCTTTTTCCTGCCCTGAACTATTTGAACCTTTGTTCCAAGCAGCTCCCCAAGCATGCCTTCCATCTCCATAACCCAGGGCTTTTTGACCTTTGCCGCTTTAGCTTTCTCCTTGCCGGCCTTTGCCATGCTACCAATAAGTTTCTCGGTTTCCCGAACGCTTAAGCCGTCCTTCAGTATTCTTTCAACCACTTCTTTTTGTTCCCCGGCTTCTAGGGTAATCAACGCCCTGGCGTGGCCTGCCGTTAACAAATTATCTCTAACCATGCTCTGGATATCGGCGGAAAGGCTTAAAAGTCTCAGAGTATTGGCTATTGCCGGCCTGCTCTTTCCCACAGCCGACGATATCTCGTCCTGGGTCAGTCCGAATTCCTCTGTAAGGGTTTTATAGGCCTCCGCCTCCTCAATGGGGTTTAGGTCTTCCCTCTGCAGGTTCTCCACCAGGGCTATCTCCATAACCTGCCGCTCATCCAGTTCCATAACAACGGCGGGTACCGTTTTTAGGCCCGCCATCCTGGCGGCCCGCCATCTTCTTTCCCCCGCCACTATCTCAAACCCTTTATCTAATTTTCTTACCGCAATGGGCTGTACAACCCCATGCTTGGAAATGGACTCGGCGAGCTCCTCCATTTTTTCCGCATCAAAGTGCTGCCTGGGCTGATTCCTGTTGGGTGCTATATCATTGATGGGCAGTTTCTGCACTCCCTGGTCTTCTATCTGCGGCAGCTCCGGGATTAGCGCGTTAAGCCCCTTGCCCAACCTTTGTTTTGCCATTTATTCTATTCCTCCTTACTGTATTGGATAAATTCATCCGCCAACTCTTCATAGGCCTCGGCCCCCTTTGACTTAGGGTCATACATCAGTATAGGCACTCCGTAGCTTGGGGCTTCCGCCAGCCTTATATTCCTCGGTATTATTGTGGTGTAAACCTTGCCTTTAAAATACCGCTTCACTTCATCCACAACCTGTATTGATAGGTTTGTACGCCCGTCAAACATGCTAAGCACTACACCTTCCACCTTCAAATCGGGGTTTAATCCCCTTTGTACCAGCCATATTGTATTCATCAGTTGGCTTACGCCCTCCAGCGCATAGTATTCGCATTGAATTGGTATAAGTACGCTGTCCGCTGCCGTCAGAGCGTTTATTGTAAGCAGCCCAAGAGAAGGGGGACAGTCTATAAAGACGTAGTCGTAATTATTCCTTATCCTATTAAGGGCCTCCTTCAGCTTTTTTTCCCTTCCCTCAAACTCTGTCAGTTCTATTTCCGCCCCCGCCAGCTGCACGCTTGAAGGTATTATGCATAGATTCTCCACCGCCGTTTTTACTATTACCTGTTCCGCTCCGGATTCGCCTATCAGCACTTCGTATATGGTCCTTTCCAGTGCCTTTTTATCTATACCCAATCCGCTGGTGGTATTACCCTGAGGATCAATATCAACCACCAGCACCTTTTTGCCCCTTACCGCTATGCAAGAGCTTAGATTAACATTGGTGGTGGTCTTCCCTACACCGCCCTTCTGGTTAAACACCGCAATAACCTTAGACACCCAATCACCTCATAAAATATTTATTATCCTACTTTTTAATTCTTTATTTTAGCATAAGTTCCTTCTTATAAAACGAAAAATCTGCCGGGGGGGGCAGATTGGCGTCGATAAAAATTGACTTGCCTAGGATTTTGTTAATTGGCTTCTTATAATTGGCACCATGAATACTCGCTTATTTGGTATGGGTGAGGTGAAAGGCGTGATGTGTGAATAGAACTTCCTTTAACCGGAAGAAACGGCTCTTCGTTTAGGTATCTTTACTACAACCTCAACGTATTCCCCCGAATCCTTCTGGCTGAATTCGGCCTGTATCCCCGACTGTATTATTGCCCTGTAGGCATTCTTTATAGTATTAACGTAAATTCTATAGTTTATGGTCCCCCGTATGCTTTTATTTACTTCTTCCATCGTCCTATCAGTCCTGCTGGCGGTTAGCTTGTCTAAAACCCTTTCGACCAATTCCTCCGTTTCCTTTACCCGCAGATTCTTCTCGGCTATCCTTTTTAGCAGGTTCATTTGTATCTCCTGTTCAGGTATCTTCAATAGGGCTCTGGCGTGCCTCTCGGTGAGGCCGTTCTGTATGATGTATTCCTTTACCTCCTTTGACAGCCTCAAAAGCCTTATTTTATTGGCTATTGTTGATTGATTCTTTCCAACTTTTCTGGCCACCTGCTCCTGGGTAAGCCCATAATCATTCATAAGTGAAGCATAGCCCTCTGCCTCTTCGAAAAAATTTAGGTCCTCCCTCTGCAGATTCTCTATAAGAGCAATAATTGCTGAATCCTCATCCAGTATTTCCATGACTATCGCCGGAATACTTACCAGTCCGGCCAGTTTTGCAGCCTTTACCCTTCTCTCCCCGGCGATTAGCTCAAAAAAACCATCATTCATCCTTTTAACCGCTATGGGCTGCAGCACTCCGTATTCCTTTATGGATAAGGCCAGCTCCTCTATTGTTATTTTATTGAATTTTTTTCTGGGCTGGTACGGGTTAGGCCTAACCCTATCTATTTCCACCTGTTCTATTACTGTCTGGAATCCCCCTGACATATCAGCCACCCCTTTTAAAAATCTGTTTGCCCATATCCGCTGACTGTTTACTCCAATCATCGCGGTTTTATCTCTACCTATCTATTTCTTTACCTACTCCTTTGTTCCTTCTGTCCTTTTCAAGAATCGTTCTACACTTACCGCTATGCTTCTTCAGCTTAGAGGTTTTTTCGCCGGCCTTCCTGCTTTTCTTGGATATTCCGACCCGGTGGGCTTAAGTTTTTCAATTATCATTACGTAATGGGTTATTTCCGTAAAGGGCAGACAAAACCTCCGAACCTGGGACAGGCGTCCCCCTAAAACGTCTATCGCCCTGCCGGCTTGGTCTTTTTCTTCAATGTATCCGGGACCTTTCATCGCAAGAAAAATTCCTCCCTTTTCAACAAAGGGCAGACAGTATTCAGATATCACCGACAGATGAGCCACCGCCCTGGAAAAACACAGCCGGTACTTCTCCCTGTGGGCCTCATCCCTGCCCAATTCCTCGGCCCTGCCGTGAATGGGTATCGCACCCTCAAGTCCCAACTCGGCTATTACGTGCTCCATGAACTTCACCCTTTTTTGCAAGGAATCCAGTAGCGTAATTTCCAGGTCAGGGTATATTATTTTCAAAGGAATGCCTGGAAACCCGGCCCCCGTACCCACATCAATAGCTTTAAGTCCGTTTGTCACGTATCCCGTTGCGGCACAGGTAAGAGAATCAAGGAAATGCCTTGTAATAACTTCCCGAGCATCGGTAATCGCGGTAAGGTTCATTCTTTTATTCCAAACCATTAGCGATTCCATATATCTCATTAGTTGGGATATCTGTCCGTCTGAGACTGTTATCCCCAGCTTAATCGCCCCTTCTTTTATCAGCGCCTCCTCCGCCTTCATTTCCTTTCCGCCCTTCTTCTTTGTTCGAGGTATACCATGAGTACCGAAATATCCGCCGGAGATACGCCCGTTATCCTGGAGGCCTGTCCTATGGAATCCGGCTTTATTCTGTCAAGCTTCTCCTGGGCCTCTTTCCTCAGCCCATTAATCCCGAAGTAATTTATTCCGGGGTCAAGCTTCTTGCTCTCCATCCTTTTGAACTGCTCCACCTGCATTTGTTGCTTTTTGATATAGCCTTCATATTTTATTTCCGTCTCCACCAGTTTGCCTATTAATTTTGGCAAATCCGGCTTTTCTTTATCCAGCACTCCAAGGCTTTCATAATCAATCTCGGGGCGTTTTAAAAGCTCGTACAGGGTTATGCCCGATTTTATCTCCGAGCTTTCCCTTTCCCGCAAAAACATGTTGGTTTCCGGCGAGGGGGATACAACGGTACTTTTAAGTCTTTGAATTTCCCCCTGGAGTTTTTGCATTTTATCCTTGTATTTTTCGTATCTTTCCTCGGTAACCAGCCCTATATCATAGCCCTTTGGAGTTAACCTGCGATCGGCGTTATCCTGTCTCAGTATTAGCCTGTATTCCGCCCTGGAGGTCATTATCCTATAGGGCTCCTGGGTTCCCTTTGTAACCAAATCATCTATAAGCACACCAATATATGCCTCTGAACGGTCTAGTATTACCGGCTGCTGGCCCCTTATTTTTCTGACCGCATTAATGCCCGCCATTATCCCCTGGGCCGCTGCCTCTTCGTATCCGGAGCTGCCGTTTATCTGACCGGCGCAGAACAGCCCGTTTATTCCCTTGCACTCCAACGATAAATCCAGCTGCGTTGGGTCTATACAATCGTATTCTATGGCATAGGCGGTCCTCATTATTTTTACCTTTTCCAGTCCCTTAATTGAACGATAAAACTGCACCTGGACGTCCTCCGGAAGGCTGGTTGACATACCTTGTACATACATTTCACTGGTCTCCCTTCCCTCCGGTTCAATAAAAAGCTGGTGCGTCTGCTTGTCCGGGAAAACGGTGAGTTTGCTCTCTATGGAGGGACAGTACCTGACCCCAACGCCGGTAATTTCTCCCCCGTACAGCGCAGACCTTTCTATGTTTTCCTTTACTATCCTGTGGGTATCCTCATTGGTATAACCCAACCAGCAGGAAATCTGTTCCCTATCCAGGTTTTCAAACTCGTTAAGAAAGGAAAAGGGCATTATCTCCCGATCTCCGCTTTGTTCGATCAAAACGGAATAATCGATAGAATCCCTGTGTACCCTGGCAGGAGTTCCCGTTTTAAACCTCATAAGTTTAAGTCCTGCCCTTTCCAGGCTTTCGGACAGATCGTTGGCCGCAAACAGGCCGTAAGGACCGCCCTCGTAGCTAATTTTTCCTATATGTATTTTACCCCTGAGATACACCCCTGTGGTTAGTATAACGGTTTTGGCACTGTAAACCGCCCCATTCTTGGTTTTTACCCCTCTGCATTCGCCCTGTTCCACTATTATGTCCGTTACCTCATCCTGCTTAATATCAAGGTTTGGCTGCTCCTCCAGAGTCC
Organism: Clostridiales bacterium; assembly: GCA_012523075.1. Taxonomy (GTDB): domain Bacteria; phylum Bacillota; class Clostridia; order Ch29; family Ch29; genus JAAYEV01. Next base: position 53,530 of record JAAYJF010000075.1, read on the forward strand.
TTTTCATTTCAGACTGGTAGTCCCTTTTATCGGCCTGGGCTCTCAGCGAATGAACCGCCGGGCCTTTGCCGGTGTTTAGCATTTTTATCTGGATGAAGGTCTTATCTATTAAAACCCCCATCTCCCCGCCCAGGGCATCTATCTCCCTCACCAGATGTCCCTTGCCGGTACCCCCTATTGCAGGATTGCAGGCCATAAGCGCTATACTGTCAAGATTAAGGGTAACCACGAGGGTCTTGCAGCCAAGCCTTGCCGATGCAAGGCATGCCTCACATCCCGCATGCCCGGCGCCCACCACTATTACGTCATAGTCCCCTGCGTTATATTCCATTATATCCCTCCTACTTGCCTATGCAAAAGTCTGCAAATATCCTGTCTACAATTTCCTCGGTTATGTTGTCTCCGGTTATTTCTCCAAGGGCTTCAAGGGCCGCCTTTATATCTATCGAAACAAGGTCGACGGGAAGACCGCCCTTCATAGCCCTTATAGCATCCCCAAGGCTTCTTTTGGCCCTCTTGAGACAGTCCTCGTGCCTTACCCTGGTAACCATAACCGCATCACTGCTTCTTATGCCGTCCGAAAATACCAAATTATATATGGTGTCCTCCAAGGCATCCAACCCTCTATCCTGTACAAGGGACATATGTATTACCGGCCATTCCGGGTACCTATCGGTAATCTCCCGTTCGTCCAGCCTTATTTCCAAATCAGTTTTGTTTATTAACACTATCGACCTTTTATCCTTAATGATATCCAGTATTGCCCTGTCCTCCTTTGATAGGGGTCTTGCGGCGTCCAGCACCAGCAGCACCAAATCGGCATTTTCCATATATACCCTGGTCTTTTCAACTCCTATGCTTTCCACCAAATCATCGGTTTCCCTTAGACCCGCAGTATCCATTAACCTTAGCGGAATACCCTTTAAGTTTATGTATTCCTCTATCACATCCCTTGTAGTCCCCGGCACTTCGGTGACTATCGCCCTGTTCTCCCTAAGCAGTGCATTAAGCAGGGAGGATTTACCCACGTTGGGCTTTCCGATTATTACGGTTTTAAGGCCCTCCCGTACTATCCTGCCCCCGGAGGACGTGGCCAGCAGCCTTTCCACCATATCCACCGCCTGCCGGGTATCCTCCAGCAGCGTCTCCCTGGTCTGCTCCTCTATGTCATGCTCGGGGAAATCTATCGAAGCCTCCACCCCGGCCATTATCGACAGCAGTTTATCCTTTATCTCATCCAAATACCGGGACAACCCGCCTTCTAGCTGACTTACGGCAGTTTTTAAGCCCATGTCGGATTTTGAATGGATTATATCCATAACCGCCTCGGCCTGGGACAGGTCTATCCTACCGTTCAAAAAAGCCCTTTTGGTAAATTCCCCCGGCTCTGCCACCCTTGCTCCCGCCTCAACAATTAACTCCAGTATGTTTCTTACCGCGGCGTTTCCACCGTGACAGTGAATCTCCACAACGTCCTCCCTTGTATACGTATACGGTGCTTTCATTGCAACCACAAAAACCTCGTCAATTGTTTCCCCGTCGTCGGGATTAGTAATATGGCCATAGTTCATCCTTCTGTCCGGCAGTTGCTCCAGCGATTTGCCGGATACCGATCTGAAGACCCGGGCCGCTATGCTTATCGCACAGAGGCCGCTTATGCGCACTATCCCAATGCCGCTCTCCCCCGGGGCAGTGGCTATTGCGGTAATTGTATCTTCTTCCCTTATTACCATGGAACATCACCTCTAAAGTATTATACCACTTCCATTATTGCCATAAACTACTGCAATTCTCTTTTTAAAGGCAGCCCCTCCAATTCTTTAGGAGAGGCCATTATCCAAAAGTCTAGCGCTACTTATCTCTCGCTTACACCAGTAGTTCCAGCATTGCATCTTTTACCATGTGTAGAAATACTAAGTAGCGAACATAAACGGGAGGCTTAGTGATGATTAGTCATCGTAAATATTTAAAGCAGGTGCATGGCACCTGCTCACAGTCAATTTATTTTAGGCTTACTATTACCTTTCTGTACGGTTCTTCCCCTTCGCTGTGAGTTGTAACCCTGTCATTGCCCTGCAGTGCAGAATGGATTATCCTTCTTTCGTAGGGGTTCATGGGCTCTAAGGCTATATCCTTGCCTATCCTTACCGCCTTATATGCTATGTTCTTTGCCAACTTTATCAGCGTTTCCTCTCTCTTTTTCCTGTAGTTCTCGGTGTCCACAATAACACGGTAGTAATGCTCCGGGTATTTCCTGTTAACCACAAGACCCGTTATGTATTGTATCGAATCCAGGGTCTGTCCTCTTCTGCCTATTAGAACTCCCATGTTGTGACCCTTGAATTCCGCCCGTATAATGCTTCCTTCTTCCTCCTCCACCGTTACCCTGCCTTCTACTCCCATTACATCCAGTAGCTCTTCGAGGAATTCCCTTGCCACATCGGAAGGCGTTGCTTTCAGTGTAACCCTAACCCTTGCCGGTTTATTATTTATAAGGCCCAGCAGGCCCTTTCCCGGCTCCTCAAGGATATCAATCTTAACATCACCTAAGTCAACACCCAGTTCATCTATAGCCAACTGAACCGCTTCCTGAATGGTCTTGCCCGTTTTTTCAACAGATTTTTCCATCGTCAATTGGATTCCTCCTTAGCCTTACCTCCACGGCCCAGGCCAAAGTATTGCTGCACTATCTGGAATACATTGCTAAGCACCCAATACAGTGTGACTCCGGCAGGAAAACTAAAACTAAAGTATCCTATCATAAGAGGCATTATCGTATTCATCGTACTTTGGGTGCCTTCGGCATTCTTGGGCGTCACCATCTTTGACTGGTAGTAGGTTGTAGCGGCGGCCAGTATAGGCAATATCCACATTACCGGCTCCTTCATGCTTTCCGTAAAACTTGATGTCGCCGACAGGTCTTCTATCCAAAGAAAGCTCTTGTTTACCGTTTCATAAACCTCCGGAGTAAACACATATCGATCAGGTAACCTTAAAACCTGAAACAGTGCAAACAGTATTGGAAGTTGTAATAGAAGAGGCAGGCATCCACCGGCAAAAGGGTTGACATTATGCTGCCTGTACAGTTCCATGGTCTTTTCATTTAGCTTCTGTTTATCGTTGCCGTATTTCTTTTGCAGCGCCTTTAACTTCGGGTTAAGCTCCTGCATCTGTTTCATCGACTTGGTCTGTTTCAGCGTAAGCGGCAGTAGAATTAATTTTACCAGTATGGTAAAGACTACTATCGACAATCCATAACTGTTGACCATGTTATATATACTAAAGAGCAGCCTTCCCAATGGTACAGAAATCGCGTTAATCATTTCTCTCCCCCTATTCTGTGGTTATTTTACGGGGTCATAACCTCCCGGATGGAACGGATGGCACTTCAGTATCCTTTTGCCAGCCATGAACGTCCCCTTTATTGCTCCATGCTTGTCTATGGCTTGAATTGCATATTCTGAACAGGTCGGATAGAACCTGCACTTTCCAATTTTTATGGGTGAAATAAACATCCTGTACAAAGATATAATAAAAACAAGTACCTTTTTCATTTTAATCCTTCTTTTTCCACGAGTTTATGTCTTACCAGCAAATCTGCCATCCATTTCTCTATGTCTTTGTATTCCATCTCTTTTGCCTGCATCCGGGCTATCAGTACAAGGTCATAGCCCTTTGCAATTCTCCCGGAATATTTCCTGTATGCTTCCTTTATAAGCCTTTTTACTCTGTTTCTTACAACGCTCTTTCCAACTTTTTTGCTGACACTTATGCCTATTCTGTTATACTCTTTTCCATTGCTAAGTACATACATCACCAGTACGGGATTGGCCTTGCTCCTGCCTCTATTGTAAACTCTGGAGAAGTCTTTGCTAGCTCTAATCGAAATTAAATCCGCCATAAGAACCCTTCTTTTCACTGTTCCTGCATAAAATATGTGCATGTTGCCAACGCTGTATTCTGCGGGCACACACATGGAACAGCTTATTTACCTACAATGATATTATAATAGCTCTTCAGCCCTAAAAATCTATAAAAAGGCCCCCTGGTAGCGGCCTTATGCTGTCAACCTTTTCCTTCCTTTTTTTCTTCTGTTTTTTAATATCCTTCTTCCAGTGCTAGTTTTCATCCTTTTTCTGAAACCGTGTTCCTTCTTTCTTTTCCTTTTTTTAGGCTGGTAAGTCATTTTCATAAGTCACACCCCCTCTTCCTTGTCTGGGCTTTTTGAGACTGTTCCCCGAATTATATATAGATTATAGCCTTATTGAATATTAGTGTCAAGAAAATGAAATTGTGGATAATGTAAAAATCGGTGTTATTTTTTGTGGATATGTTGCCGATAATTATTGATAACACCGGAATAATTTGTTATCATAAGATAGCATCTTGGGACGAACGGGAGCATATGCAAAAAATTCGTCTGCCCTTTTATTTGCAACGATATAAGGACTATAGCCGACAGCTCCCAACCGTTTAAAAACAGTTCTTATTTATATTTTATTTATTACCCGGGGGAAGAAAATTATTCCTAATCAATGTGGACATTTGTGTGGACAACCCATATTAAGGAGGCAATACAATGGAGAACGACACGACATCCGTTTGGGAAGAAACTTTGACGCTAATAAAGGACGAACTTGCGGAAGTAAGTTTCAATACATGGTTCAAAGTTATCCAATTGGTTGAAACAACCAATGAAAAAATAGTACTTTGTGCCCCTAACGAATTTATTAAAAACATTCTCGAAACCCGATACATAACGCTTATTTTCAATGCCCTAGAACAGGTAACCTCCAAACAGTACGATATAAGCATTATACTGCCAGAGGAAAGGGATTCCAAAACCCAGGGCGGTGGCAGAAATAAACAAAACGATGAGAGGGATTCGCTCACTTCCGATTTGGGTATATTAAATCCAAAATATACCTTCGACACCTTTGTTATTGGAAACAGCAACCGGTTTGCCCACGCTGCTTCTCTGGCGGTATCCGAGGCACCCGCAAAGTCCTACAACCCGCTTTTTATATACGGAGGGGTTGGACTGGGCAAAACCCATCTTATGCATGCCATAGGGCACTACATACTAAGAACCAATCCAAGGACCCGGGTTTTGTATACAACCTCGGAAAAGTTTACAAACGACCTTATCAATTCCATAAGGGATGATAAGAACGTTGAGTTCAGAAACAGGTACAGGACCACCGATGTTCTGCTTGTGGACGATATACAGTTTATAGCCGACAAGGAAAGGACCCAGGAGGAGTTTTTTCATACCTTTAATTCGTTGTACGAGTCCAGCAAGCAGATAATAATCTCCAGCGACCGGCCCCCTAAGGAAATACCCACGCTGGAGGACAGGCTTAGGTCAAGGTTTGAATGGGGCCTTATTTGCGATATTCAGCCCCCGGACTTTGAGACCCGTATAGCCATACTAAAGAAAAAAGCCAGGCTGGAGAATATATCCACCCCCGATGAGGTGCTTGTGTTTATTGCAAAAAAAATAGAATCAAATATCCGGGAGCTGGAAGGTGCCCTCATAAGGGTTGTTGCATATTCCTCCCTTACAAACAGGGAAATAAATATGGACCTTACCCAGGAAGCCCTTAAGGATTTCTTCTCTAATTCCAAGCCAAAGCCAGTGACGGTGGATTTGATAAAGCGGGTCATATCCGAATATTATTCTATAAGGATAGAAGACTTCAAATCTAGAAAACGCACCCGGGCCATTGCATTCCCACGACAGGTAGCCATGTACCTGGCCAGGGAACTGACCGACCTTTCACTGCCCAAAATTGGGGAGGAATTCGGCGGAAGGGACCACACAACAGTACTGCACGCCTACGATAAGATTTCAACCGAGCTTAAAAGGGATGAATCCCTTAAAATAGCAATGGGTGAAATACAAAAAAGGCTAAACGGTTAGCCCCTTCCGCTGGGGATAACCGGTTGATAACCTGTTGACTATTACAAATGGAATATATACCCATATTCAAAGAGTGCATAGTGTGGAAAATCATACACCGATTAATAACAATCGGTTAACAGACGGTACTGTTCCTCCTGCTACAGTCCGGTCTCTTTTCCACATATCAACACCCCCTACTACTATTACTACTATATTTTTATATATTTATATAATAAAAACTTGGTTTTGGAGGTTATTCACATGAAACTTGTTTGTAGCAGAGATGAATTACTGGAAGGAATACTGACAGCCCAAAAAGCGGTACCTTCGAGAACCACTCTTCCTATACTCCAGGGTATACTGCTAGACTGCAGGGACGAAACCCTGAAGCTTAGGGCTACAGATCTTGAAATTGGAATAGAATGTAGTGTTAATGCAGATATAGTGGACAAGGGTTGGGTTGTACTGGATTCAAGACTGTTGGGAGAGATTATCAGAAAACTCCCCCCGGAGGATGTAGAGGTTTTGGTGGTTGAGTGTAATATTGCCGAAATTAAGTGTGCAAACTCCAGTTTTCGTCTGCAGGGGCAAAGCGGTGAAGAGTTTCCGCAACTGCCGCAGGTGGACGGTGAAAGAAGCCTAATAATTCCCCAGGACCTGCTAAAGAGCGTTATAAGGCAGGTGGTTTTCGCCTGTGCGGTGGAAGAAACAAGGCCTATACTGACAGGAGCGCTGGTGGAATGCATATCGGGGGATATGGTTATGGCAGCCCGTGACGGGTTCAGGCTTGCGGTAAGGAACGTAAGGCTCGAAGATGCCCGGGAGGATATCTCGGTGGTTGTACCCGCCAAGGCTCTAAATGAAATACAGAGAATTTTAAGGGATACCCAGCAGGGAGTACAAATAAAGCTGGCAGGTAACCATATCCTGTTTGGCATGGAGGATACAAGGGTTATTTCACGTCTTTTGGAGGGCGATTTTATTAACTACAAGCAGATTATTCCAGAGGAATACGGCACCTGTATACGGCTAAAGAACGAAGAACTGCTAGAGAGCTGTGAAAGGGCTTCTTTGCTGGCCAGGGAAGGGAAGAATAATCTCATTAAGTTAAGCATAACAAAGGAGCGGCTGGAGATTACCTCCAACGCCGAAATTGGGGACGTACGGGAGGAAATTTTAGTGGAAACTGAGGGACAGGACCTGGAGATCGCCTTTAATTCCAAGTATCTAACCGATGTACTTAAGGTAATAGAGGGCGAGTATTTACGAATGGAATTTACCACCAGCGTAAGCCCCTGCATAATAAAGCCGGAGGGCAGTGAAGACTATATTTACTTGCTGCTGCCGGTAAGGGTAATTTCATAAAAAAGGTAGCGGTGTTAGCATTTAATGTGGGAGATGGTGACGTGGAAAAGGTGCATATAAGGGGACACCATATAACCCTTGGCCAGCTTTTAAAGTTGTCTGGTATCGCCCAAACGGGTGGCCAGGCAAAATTTATGGTTGCAGACGGAAGGGTTAGGATAAACGGGCGTATAACCTTTCAAAGGGGAAAAAAGGTTTTCCCCGGGGATATTGTGGGTTTGGACGGCAGAGACGTAATAGAGGTGAGACCCGGGGAGCAGGGGTGAAAAAACCGATGATTGCTTGATTGGAGTGGATGGATTGTACCTTAGGGAGCTTAAACTTATAAACTTCCGAAACTATAGGGAATCGGCTGTTAGTTTTTCACAGGGAATTAATTTTGTGGTGGGAAATAACGCCCAGGGCAAAACAAACCTTGTGGAAGCCATATACCTGCTTTCGTCGGGAAGGTCCTATAGGACGCCGGTTGACAGCGAGTTGCTTAGATGGGGTGCCGATACCCTTTATATAAAGGGCAGTGTGGTGGAAAACACAGGCGAAAAGTCCATAGAGATAGGCATAAGGGGTAACAATAAAAGCATTAAGGTTAACGGTGTGCAGCTTGTCAAAAGGGGTGAACTTTTCGGGAATCTTACAACGGTTATATTTTCCCCCGACGAGCTAAAATTGGTCAAGGAAGGCCCAAGCCACAGGAGAAAGTTTATGGACCAGGAAATAATTCAGATAAAACCAGCCTATTACTATGTTTTGACCAGCTACAATAAGGTATTGTACCAGAGGAATTCGTTTCTGAAAGCTTCAATGGCGGGCAGGTTTGATACCGATATCCTCGGGGTATGGGACAAGCAACTGGCCGAATATGGTGCCCGGCTTATCTATTACAGACAAAGATTTATAAAAAGGCTTTCAGGGTTTGCCAAATCAATGCACAGCAAGCTAACCAACGGCCAGGAGGACCTTGAGGTTACATACCAGTGCTGCATAGGGCAACAGCAAGAGGAAAGTCTTTCAGATATTCGGTCCTGGTTTTGTGGAAAACTTCAAAGCTGTAGGAGTAGGGATTTTAAAACCGGAGTGACCAACTTTGGTCCCCACAGAGAGGACCTGGGCGTCAGCGTGAACGGTATAGACGTTAGGAAATACGGGTCCCAGGGACAGCAGAGGACGGCAGCTCTGTCCATGAAACTTTCGGAGATAGAGCTGGTTAAGTCGGAGACTGGCGAGTATCCTGTGCTGCTTTTGGATGATGTTATGTCTGAGCTTGATCCTTTAAGGCAAAAATATATACTGGAAAACCTGGCCCGGGTGCAAACCTTTATCACCTGTACCCACCTTACCGGGGTCATGAAAAAAAGGAGCGACAGCGCTAAGGTTTTTCATGTGAATAGTGGTATAATAACTACGGAGGGCTGATCGGCTCGGTTGTCAGGAGGAGATAAAGATGTTTTTACACCTGGGTAAAAATGTTATAATACACCTCGAGGATGTGATAGCGGTTATAGACCTAAGCTCGGTATTGGAAGCGGAGGATACCGGCGAATTTATCAGAATAGCCGAAGAGGAGGGCTTTGTCAGAAGGATAGGCGGTGAAAAGCCTAAGTCGATGGTTATCTGTGAGAAAGCAGTAAATAAAGGTAAAGGGAATAAAACTGGGACAAGCGTAGTATATTTTTCCCCCATATCTTCATCCACTTTGAGCAGGAGAGCAGGCTTTATGCATAATATTCCTATGCGATAGCGTTCATAAACACCGGCTCTGGGAGCTCCCGGAGTCTTTTGCGAAAGAAGCACCAAACATAAACCAAGGGGGTAAGAAAGTGGTAGACAGGGATACAGCAAACCTATACGATGAAAACCAGATACAGGTTTTGGAAGGTATAGAGGCCGTTAGGAAAAGGCCGGGGATGTATATAGGCAGTACCGGTTCAAGGGGGCTTCACCATCTTGTGTTTGAAGTGGTGGACAACAGCATAGACGAGGCCCTTGCCGGCTTTTGCGATAGGATAACCGTAACCGTTCACCGGGACAACTCTGTAACGGTAACGGATAACGGACGGGGAATACCGGTGGGTATTCATCCAAAGGTGGGCAAACCGGCGGTGGAGGTTGCCCTTACAATGCTCCATGCCGGAGGTAAGTTTGACGGAAAGGGTTACAAGGTATCCGGCGGCCTTCACGGTGTCGGGGTATCGGTGGTAAACGCCCTTTCGGAACACCTGGAAGTGGAAATAATGAGGAACGGTAAGATTTACAGGCAAAGATATGAAAGGGGTAAGGCGGTAAGCGAGCTTTGCGAGACGGGAGAAACAAAGAAAACCGGTACCAAGATTGTATTTATGCCTGATTATGAGATTTTTGACGAAATAAACTATGAGTTTGAGATTCTGGAATACAGACTGAGAGAGCTTGCCTTTCTTAACAGGGGCATATCAATAACCCTTAAGGATGAGAGGGACAACAGACAAAGCACAATGCGATACGAGGGCGGTCTGGTGGAGTTTGTAAAATATTTAAACAAGAACCGGGAGCCCCTGCACAAAGACCCAATATACTTCGAGGGCGCAAGGGATGAATGCATTGTTGAAGTTGCTATGCAGTACAACGATGCCTATGTGGAAAATATTTTCTCCTTTGCAAACAACATTAACACCCATGAAGGCGGTACTCATCTCAGTGGTTTTAAGGCAGCGCTGACCAGGGTCATAAACGATTACGGCAGGAAGTACAATTTCCTGAAAGAAAATGATAGAAACCTTTCGGGGGAAGATGTAAGGGAAGGCCTTACGGCGGTTATATCGGTAAAGCTGCCCGTTCCCCAGTACGAGGGCCAGACAAAAACAAAACTTGGTAACAGCGAGATGAAGGGTATAGTGGAATTTATAACAGCCGATGCCATTTCCACCTGTCTGGAGGAAAGCCCCTCAACGGCAAAGGTAATACTGGAAAAGGCTATTATGGCGGCAAGGGCAAGGGATGCGGCACGTAAAGCCAGAGAGCTTACCCGGAGGAAAAGCGTACTGGAAAACACTTCACTGCCCGGCAAGCTTGCGGATTGTTCTGAGAGGGACCCGGCGCTGTGCGAAATATACCTTGTAGAGGGAGATTCCGCCGGCGGTTCCGCCAAACAGGGAAGAGATAGGAAATACCAGGCCATACTGCCCCTTAGGGGGAAAATACTAAACGTTGAAAAGGCAAGGCTGGACAGAATACTAGGCTATGAAGAAATAAGGTCCATGATAACTGCCTTTGGGAGCGGTATTGACGAAGAGTTTGACCTGGAAAAGTTAAGGTACGGCAAGATTATAATAATGACGGATGCCGATGTGGACGGGGCCCATATAAGGACTCTTCTTCTTACCTTCTTCTTCAGGTATATGAGAGACCTTATAGACGGCGGTCATCTGTATATTGCGCAGCCGCCTCTGTACAGGATTAAGGACGGCAAGCGCGATTTGTACGTGTATTCGGATAAAGAGCTCAATAAGGTGCTAGAAAGTATGGACAAGAACAAGGTTAGCCTGCAGAGGTACAAGGGCCTTGGGGAAATGAATCCCGAGCAGCTTTGGGAAACAACCATGAATCCTAAGACCAGGACACTGCTGAAAGTGAGCGTGGAGGATGCCATAGCCGCCGACCAGATATTCACAACCCTTATGGGGACAAAGGTGGAGCCTCGGAGGGAATTCATCGAGCAAAACGCCAGGTACGTTACCAACCTGGACGTTTAAGGGGGAAAGAGCATGACAGAGAAAAAGGACAATATTATCACGATAGACATACAACAGGAAATGAAAAAATCCTATATAGATTATGCCATGAGCGTTATAGTAAGCAGAGCCCTCCCCGATGTAAGGGACGGCTTAAAACCGGTGCACCGGAGAATACTGTATGCTATGAGTGAACTGGGCCTTACTCCGGACAAACCCCACCGAAAATCCGCCCGGATAGTTGGGGATGTACTCGGTAAGTACCATCCCCATGGGGATACCGCTGTTTATGATGCAATGGTGAGGATGGCCCAAGACTTTTCAACAAGGCAGCCCCTTGTGGACGGGCACGGTAACTTTGGTTCCGTTGACGGGGACAGCGCCGCTGCCATGCGTTATACCGAAGCAAGAATGGCCAAAATAACCCTCGAGATGCTGAGGGATATAAACAAGGACACGGTGGACTTTATACCCAACTTTGACGAATCCTTGAAGGAACCAGCGGTTCTGCCATCCAGATTTCCTAATATACTGGTTAACGGAGCGTCGGGTATAGCGGTTGGTATGGCTACCAGCATACCTCCCCACAACCTGGGAGAGGTAATAGATGGTGTGATAAGGCTTATAGATTACCCTGATATTGGTATAAAGGACCTTACAAAGGTAATTAAGGGGCCGGATTTCCCTACTGGAGCAACCATAATGGGTAAGAACGCAATAAGGGAAGCCTATGCCACCGGAAGGGGAAGGGTGACGGTACGGGCCAAGGCTACCATAGAGGCCTCATCGGGCAACCGGCACAGGATAATAGTCACCGAGATTCCCTACCAGGTCAACAAATCCAGAGTCATCGAAAGGATAGCCCAACTGGTTAGGGATAAAAAGATAGAAGGTATTTCGGATATCCGGGATGAAACCGACAGAAAGGGCATGCGTATAGTAATTGAACTTAAAAGGGACGTAAACCCCCAGGTGGTGCTTAACCTGCTTTATAAGCATACCCAGTTGCAGGATACCTTCAGTATAATTATGATAGCCCTTGTGGATGGACAGCCCAGGGTTCTTAATCTAAAGGAAATACTGGAATACTACCTGGCCCACCAGAAGGATGTGGTGCGCAAAAGGACCATATACGACCTAAACAAGGCGGAGGAAAGGGCCCATATACTGGAGGGCCTTCGAATTGCCTTGGACAATATAGACAGGGTTATTGCAATAATAAGGGGTTCCAAAACCGACCAGATAGCCAGGGACGGCCTTATGAAAGAGTTTGGCCTTTCGGAAAAACAGGCCCAGGCCATACTGGATATGAGGCTTCGAAGGCTCACTGGGCTGGAACGGGATAAGATAGACGAGGAATATAATGAACTTCTTGAAAAAATCAGATATTATAAGGAAGTGCTGGAGAAGGAAGAGCTTTTGGAATCTATAATAAAGGAAGAAATGCTACAAATAAAGGCAAAGTTTGGCGATCTAAGGAGAACTAGTATAGCACCGGATGCCAAGGAATTCGATATAGAGGACCTTATTGAGGAACAGGAGGTGGCAGTAACCCTTACCCATTTCGGTTATATAAAAAGGGTGCCCGCCGAAACTTATCGCAGCCAGAGGCGGGGCGGAAGGGGAGTAACTGCGCTAACCACCAAAACCGAGGACTTTGTGGCGGAAATATTTACTACCTCCACGCACAGTTTCATTTTGTTTTTCACCAATCGGGGGAGGGTGTACCGGCTAAAGGCCTACGAGATTCCTGAGGCGGGAAGGCATGCAAGAGGTACCGCCATAGTAAATCTACTACAGCTTTCAGGCAATGAAACCATCACCGCTGTTATTCCCATAAGGGAAGTTGAAGAGGAAAAATTTATGCTATTTGCAACCAGGCGAGGCATGGTAAAGAAAACACCCTTAAACGAATACGCTTCCAACAGGAAACACGGGCTTCAGGCCATAGACTTGCTGGACGGGGACGAGCTGATAGGTGTAAAGCTTACCACAGGCAGCGATCATGTATTATTGGCTACTAAAAAGGGTTATTCAATAAGGTTTAGCGAGAAAGACGTAAGAAGCATGGGCAGATATACCCGGGGAGTTAGGGGTATAGCCCTTGGCGGCGATGACCAGGTGGTGGGGATGGAATTGGTAAGGGAGGGCGCAGACCTTCTAATCGTTACCGTAAAGGGTTTTGGAAAGAGAACAGAGCTGGAGGAATACGGGCTGCAAAAAAGAGGCGGCAAAGGGCTAAAGACCTATAGGATAACCCGTAAGACAGGAGACATTGTAGGCATAAAAGTGGTGGACGAGCACAACGATATAATGCTTATCACCAAAAAGGGTGTAGTAATAAGGCTTAATGTTAACGAAATCTCAAGGATGGGAAGAATTACCCAGGGTGTAACCCTTATGAAGTTTGATAAGGACCAGACGGTGGTATCCATCGCCAGAATTGAAAAGGACTAAGTTAAAGGCCCCTTTTACAGGGGCCTTAGTTTTAACTATTCTTAATATACAACGCACTAATAGTATTGCATTCCTTTATCTGTAATTCTGAAGAAGCGAAGCCCGAAGAACCCGGCTCTGTCATTGTGAACGTAGTGAAGAATCCGACGCCGTCGCTTAAGAGGGCGAAGCCCGAAGAATCTGACTACCGTTACGCTGGAGATGATACACTAGAAGATGTAAAGTTTTAAATGTGCTATGTGTTGAAAACCTGTAAAATGGTCGTGATGCGGCAAAACCCTGTGGATTTTTGGTATAATGGTGTGTGAAAATGAAACAGGGGGGTATGAATAATATGTGCAGTCTGAATTCTTATAATAAAAACGGTGGAGGAGAATATAATATGAAGCTTAAGGGTGAAATAGACATTTACACCGCAGCGGAGTTTAAGAAACAACTGAATACCGCCATAGATGAAGGACGGGGGGATTTACACTTAGACTGTAGCGAGTTGCAGTATATGGACAGCACCGGCCTGGGGGTTCTAATAGGCGCACTTAAAAGAATGAAGGAGCAGGATAGAAATATTTACCTGGCAAACCTTAAACCCAACGTGCGCAAACTGTTCAGCATTACAGGTCTTGATAAAATATTCATTCTGGAGGTATGATTTGATGTCACTGGTTGATAGTGTACAAAACGAGGCAGTAAGAAACGATTGCGAGGACCAGGTGGTTTTAGTATTGCCAAACAAGCCGGAATATGTGAGCGTGGCAAGGTTGGCAGCATCTGGCATAGCCAGCAGGATGGGGTTTGATGTGGAGACGGTGGAGGACATTAAACTTGCCCTGGCCGAGGCCTGTACCAATGCGATAAAACATGGGTGCTGCGAAGAGTACAATGAATACACAATAGAATTCGGTATCGGCCAAAAATGCCTGACCATCAGCATAGCGGACAGGGGTTGCGGGATAGACAAAAAGAAAATATGCCAGCCTGATTTACAAAATCCCAGGGAAGGGGGTTTAGGCATATTTATTATAAATACCCTTATGGACCAGGTGGATTTTGAAACTGCGCCTGACGCCGGGTTTACCATTACTATGAAAAAATACCTGGGGGTATAGCTATGAATATGGATGATAAGAGGGGGACGGCCGCAGACCACCAGCCCCGGACAGAGGACCGGGAATACGAAATGTTCGCCCATTACAGGGGGAACAGGACCCGGGAAAACAGAAACAAGATTTTTCAAGAATACGTGTACCTAGCAGAGATACTTGCAAAAAAATACTTGAACAGGGGCGTTGATTACCAGGACCTTTTCCAGATAGCCTCCATAGGACTTATTAACGCTATCGAAAGGTTTGATATAGACAGGGGATTTAAGTTTACCAGTTTTGCCACTCCCACAATAATAGGTGAGATAAAGAAATACTTCAGGGATAAGGAATGGATGATAAGGGTGCCAAGGCGTATTCAAAAGCTGTCCAGCAAGATTAACGATGCAAAGGAAGCCTTGACACAGCAGTTGGGGCGAAGCCCAGGCATCCCGGAGCTGGCGGAGTACCTTTTGGTGAGCGAGGAGGAGCTGCTGGAGGCAATGGAAGCAGGGGGAGTATATTCTCCACAGTCCCTTGATGAGCCCTACAGCGATGACAGGGATAAAGGGATTTCGCTGGGCGATATTATTGGTACCGTGGATACCAACTTGGAATGGGTGGATAATCGGGACTTTATAAAAAGAACCATCAGCAAACTGGATGCCAACGAATTCAAGGTGTTAAAGGACAGGTATTTCAAAGGCAGGACCCAGTCCCAGATAGCCAAGGACCTAAAAGTTTCACAGATGACAATTTCCCGATTGGAAAAGAGGATAATTGAAAAATTCAGGCAGGAACTTATGACCATTTAAAATCATAAAGCGCCAATATGAATAAAAAACTGACGTCTTTAACCGGTATAGCGGCAAAAGATGGGCGGTTTTTTCTTTTTGCATCTCATTTTAATTTAGCAGGTATTTTTAAAAAAAGAAGGATTCTTTTTGATTATGTAGAATAGTAATCAATACTCACTCGCAAAAACCATTGATTATGATATGATTAAAAGGACTGTTAACAAAATAAAGAACGTGTCCATAACTTGTGCTTATCGATACGGACCGGATGAATGGGCATCGGAAATGCCTGTTTTCTGTTTGTGGTAAAAATCGGCGGAATATTAAAGCCGACGGCTTTAATATAAATGGAATTGCAGATATTGCAATTCTATATATAACTGGGGGAGAGGGGTGAGTTAGTAAAAATATCTGTTAATTGGAATAAAGCTTTAAAAAGATTAAAGGAGGGGTTTTTTAATGACGAAGAAATATTTAGCTTTTTTGCTTATAGCAATAATGGTATTAGGCATGGTTGCATGTACACCTAGTCAGCCGGCCGAAACGGGCGGTGAGGAACCGGCGGATGAGCCTGCCGATAAATGGAAGATTGGTATAATGACCAATACCGTTGTCCAGAACGAGGAAGAGTACAGGGCGGCTCAGAACGTACTTGCCAAGTACGGGGAAGAGCACGTAATACACATGACCTTCCCGGATAAGTTCATGGACGAGCAGGAAACCACGATAGCTAACCTGGTAAGTATGGCTTCGGATCCGGACCTTAAAGCTCTGGTTATCTGCCAGGCTGTTCCGGGAACATCACCGGGTATTGACAGCATAAAGGAAATAAGGGACGACCTTCTTATTATAGCAGGTCAGCCCCAGGAAGACCCGCCTATAATATCCAGCAGGGCTGACTTAGTACTCCAGCTGGATGAGATGGGAATGGGTTATTCAATACCCGCCCAGGCAAAGAAACAGGGTGCGGAGGTTTTCGTACACTATTCCTTCCCAAGGCATATGTCCTATCCTCTTCTCTCAGGCAGAAGGGATTTAATGAAAGAGGAATGCGCAAGGCTTGGTCTTGAATTTGTGGATGCCACAGCTCCTGACCCCACAGGGGATGCAGGCGTATCGGGAACTCAGCAGTTCATCCTTGAGGACGTTCCGAGGATGGTTGACAAGTATGGCAAGAATACTGCGTTCTTTAGCACAAACTGTGCAATGCAGGTGCCGCTTATAAGCGCTGTGGTGGACACCGGCGCGATATACCCGCAGCCCTGCTGCCCGTCGCCCTACCACGGTTTCCCGTCAGCCCTGGGTATAGAAATACCTGAGGACAAACAGGGTGATATTGGTTATGTTGTGGACGAGATTACCAGAATCATGGCCGAAAAGGATATGACCGGAAGGACCTCAACCTGGCCGGTGCCTGTTTCCATGATGTTTATCGAAGGTTCCGCCGAGTATGCCATAGATTGGATCAATGGCGAGTTCCAAGAAAAAATTGACATTGAAAGATTACAGCAAAAGTTCCTCGAATACTCCGGGGTTGAATCTACGTTAACCGTTCTGGAAGAAGGCGGCGTTACCTATGACAACTACTACTGCATCCTGATGGACTTCCTGGATTTCTAAAAGGTTAATAAAAGGGACCTTTGCCGCGCCGAGGGTAATAAACCTTTCGGTGCGGCTGTGCCCTTTTGGGAGGACATTCAAACAGGAAGGTAAGGTTGCCAATAAGGCGGCCTTACCTTTTGATTGAATTTATAAGGTGGTGACCCGAATGGAAACAGAATACGTTCTACAAATGAAAAATATAGAAAAGGAGTATTACGGAAACAAAGTTCTAAAGGGAGTAGACCTTTCGGTCAAACCGGGAGAAATTCATGCTCTCATCGGAGAAAATGGTGCCGGCAAATCCACGCTTATGAATGTACTTTTTGGAATGCCGGTTATACATTCCACCGGAGGGTTTTCTGGGGAAGTCTATATTAACGGAGAGAAAACGGATATAAAATCACCTTTGCAGGCTATGGAGACAGGTATCGGGATGGTACACCAGGAGTTTATGCTTATACCGGAGTTTACCATTACCGAGAACATAAAGCTTAACAGGGAGATAACTAAGGAAAATTTCTTAAGCAGGGCGTTTAAAAACAAGGGACTTAAGACCCTGGACACAAGAGCGATGAATAATGACGCCAGAAAAGCCCTGGACAGGTTAGGACTTGGTATTGATGAATGGGCGACGGTGGCGGGGCTTCCTGTAGGGCATATGCAGTTTGTGGAGATTGCCAGGGAAATAGATAAAACCGGATTAAAGCTCTTGGTGTTTGATGAGCCTACTGCGGTGCTTGCCGAGAGCGAAGCCGACAACCTTATAGAAGGCATGAAAAGACTTGCGGCTTCGGGAATAGCCATACTCTTTATAACCCACAGGCTTAACGAGGTATTGCAGGCGGCGGACAACATCACTGTCCTCAGGGACGGCGAACTGGTTGCCACAAGGAAAAAGGGAGATACAGAAGTGGCAGAGCTTGCCGAGCTTATGGTAGGAAGAAAGATCGATATAAACGGCAAGAAGGGACAGGAAGAACACGATACCGAAAAGGAAGTAGTCCTAAAGATTAAGAACTTGCACGTTGATATGCCCGGCGAGAAGGTAAAGGGAGTCAACTTGGAGATATACAAGGGAGAAATATTTGGAATTGGAGGACTTGCCGGCCAGGGCAAGGTGGGTATCGCAAACGGAATTATGGGGCTTTATTCAAGCACCGGAGAGATACTATTAAAGGGAGAAAAGCTTCAGCTTAACAATACCATGGGTGCCTTAAACAAAGGCCTTGCATTTGTCTCGGAGGACAGGAGAGGTGTGGGGCTGCTGCTGGATTCCTCAATAGAACTAAATATTGCAGTCACCACCATGCATGTTAAGAATAAGTATCTTAAAAAAGTGGGCTTTCTTGACCAGTTAGACGGCAGGGCAATAAGGGAACATGCAAACAAAATGATAAAGGACCTGGATATAAGATGTACAGGACCTTGGCAGCTTACAAGGCAGCTTTCGGGAGGAAACCAGCAGAAGGTATGTGTTGCCAGAGCCCTGACCCTTGACCCTGAGGTGCTGTTCGTTTCCGAACCTACGCGGGGTATAGACATAGGAGCGAAAAAACTGGTGCTTGACCTGCTGGTAAAACTAAACCAGGAACTGGGAATGACCATAGTTATGACCTCCAGCGAGCTGGTTGAGCTGCGGTCCATATGTGACAGGATAGCAATTATATCCGGTGGCCAGGTTGAAGGCATTCTTAAACCCGGTGCCAGCGACAGAGACTTCGGACTTATGATGGCCGGTGAATATAGAAAGATGCACAATAAGGAGGCCATGTGATATGAAAAAATTTATAGAAAAGATTGGCCTTCCAAGGCTTATAATCACGCTTATGTTCATAGGCATTTGTATAGCTGCAGTGGTTTTAAAGCTTCCCTTCGGCATGCTGACCTCAGACGTAATACGAAGGTTCGGTATGTTTGGAGTGCTGGCACTGGCCATGGTGCCGTCAATACAGTGCGGTACCGGACCTAACTTTGCCCTCCCCATAGGCATTATATGCGGGCTGCTGGGCAGCCTTATAGCTATAGAACTAGGGCTTACTTCCAAGGCGCTGGGCTATGGATTTATATCTTCGGTCCTGATATCCCTGCCCCTTGCGGTGCTTACCGGCTGGGCCTACGGACTTTTGCTCAACAAGATTAAGGGCTCCGAGATGCTGGTGGCCACCTATACCGGTTTCTCCATCGTTTCCTTTATGCAGATAGGTTGGGTTACACTGCCCTTTAAGCATCCGGAGATGATTTGGCCCATTGGTAAGGGGCTTAGGGTTACCGTATCGCTGGATTCAACATTCGGGGAGATTTTAAACAATTTCTTGGGATTTGAAATAGGCTCAGTCTATATTCCGACCGGGCTTTTGCTGTTCTTCTTTGGTTGCTGCGCAGCGGTGTGGCTGTTTTCCAGAAGCAAAATGGGAACCGAGATGTATACCGCGGGGGCTAATCCCAAGTTTGCCGCCGCATCGGGAATTAATGTGGACAAAAACAGGGTTATAGGAACAATCCTGTCGACGGTTATAGGTGCTGTGGGTATAATTGTATATTCCCTCAGTTTCGGTTATCTTCAGCTTTACCTTGCACCTCTTTATATGGCTTTCCCGGCCGTTGCGGCGGTTCTTATAGGCGGTGCATCCACAAGAAAGGTAAAAATATCCCATGTGCTTATTGGGACATTTCTGTTCCAGGGTATGCTTACCATTGCGGTGCCTGTGGCCAATCAGATGTTCCCCGAAGGCAATCTTTCAGAAGTATTGAGGCAGATTGTACAGAACGGCATAATACTTTATGCACTCACTAAGGTTGGGGGTGAAGCATAATGGCCCAGATCAGTAACGAAAAAACCGTAAAAACAAACAGGCCAAGCACTACAACCAGCATTAAGAGGCTTTTGTTTGACTACAGCGTGCCCGTTCTGTTTATAATAATATGTCTTATTGGGGTTTATTTTTCGGAATTGCCTGCGGTATTCATAGTGAATACATTGCTCACCAGGATAACAAGGAATTCATTCATGGTTCTCGCTTTGGTGCTGCCGGTAATAGCTGGGCTGGGACTTAACTTCGGTCTGGTCATAGGGGCAATGGCAGGACAGTTTGGGATACTGATAGTAACCCACTTAAAAATCGGTGGGTTCCCGGGTTTCCTACTGTGCCTTCTGCTGTCCACTCCCTTTGCTATACTTTTCGGACTTATGACAGCCAGGCTGCTTAACAGGACCAAGGGCCAGGAAATGATATCAAGCATGATCGCGGGTTTCTTTGCAAACGGAGCCTATCAGTTTGTTCTGCTGTTCCTTGTGGGAACGCTGATACCCATTAAGAACCCCGACCTTGTACTGACCCGGGGTATAGGCATAAAGAATACCATAGACCTGACAACCGAGTACGGGCTGAAATATTCCATTGACGCCGTTTTTGAATATCCGTTGTTTTACATCCTGGCGGGAGTTGGCGCAATAGCCGGCCTGGTTGCGATTATCGACTATACTATAAAGAGCAAAAAAGCTCCGGAACGGATTGATAAATTTAAATTTGCCACCCGGCTGGTGGTATCCGGTGCAATCCTCGGGGTAAGCCTCTGGGTGATAATGTCCGGGTCCATGCTTAATTCGGTTAAACTCCCCGTTGCCACCAGCATTATGATAGCACTGCTCTGGGCGTTCAACGTCCTTATAATGAAGACCAAGCTGGGACAGGATTTCAGGACAGTGGGGCACAACATGGACATAGCAAAGATTTCGGGCGTGAACGTCGACAAGACAAGAACCATCGCGATGATAATATCCACGGTACTTGCTGCCTGGGGCCAGGTAATATTCCTGCAGAATATCGGGACGCTGTCCACCTACGGCAGCCACGTTCAGATTGCTACCTTTGCCATTGCCTCAATCCTTTTGGGCGGTGCATCGGTTACCAAGGCAACCAGCGGCCAGGCAATCCTGGGTGTCATTTTGTTCCATACGCTGTTTATAGTATCTCCCAAGGCCGGTAACAACCTGTTCGGAGACGCGCAGATAGGCGAGTTCTTCAGGGCCTTCGTATCCTATGGTGTTATAGGCGTAGCCTTAGGATTGCACGCATGGAACAAAAGAGTCCAAGCCCTTAGAAGGCAGCTTGATGTATAGCATTCAAAACGCGGCAGGGAAGACCTACAGCCTGTCGCGTTTTTTTATTTTTTGCAATAATATCCGTTATTACGCTCCGGCGCGTTTTAATGTGGTATAATTCAATTATGATTATGGGGAAACATACACTTTTGTGAGGTGGCATGATGATACTTGTCAAAAGGAATATACCTCCCCTGGTGTTCCTTGTCGTTTCTGTCATGGCATTTTGTTTTATACACGACAACGCCGCTACAGAGGTCATTACTCCTACGCTCCTGCCCGAAACCTATACCAGGGACGCCCATATGGACCAGCCGCCAGCGGATTTCCAAAGCATGAGGGTTCCGGTGAAGGCAAAGGGTATCTACCTTACCGGGTATACTGCCGGAAGCAACAGGTTTTATGATCTGTTGGACCTTTTAAACAGGACCGAATTAAACGCTATGGTTATTGACGTGAAAAATGATGACGGGCTTGTAACCTATAAAACCCGTAACGAAATGGCGAACTTTGTCGGGGCCAACAGGATTGTTCAAATTAAGGATATAGAAAAAAGGATGGCGGACCTCCAAAGAGACAAAGTTTACGCCATAGCCAGGATTGTTGCCTTCAAGGACAACCGGGCGGCCAGCAGTCGGCCCGACCTTGCAATCAAAACCACTTCGGGAACGGTATGGAGAGATAATAAGGGCAATGCCTGGCTTAATCCGTACAACCGCGAGGGCTGGGAATACCTGCTTGAAATTGCAATGGAGGCTGCAGAACACGGGTTTGACGAGATACAGTTTGACTATGTGAGGTTTCCCACCGACGGCAACAGGAGGATTATTCATTACGGGGAGGCTAAAGAAAAGGAAAGCATGTCCGAGGCCATAGCTGCATTCATGAAATATGCCACCGAAAAGCTTAATAAAAAAGGTGTTTTTGTTTCCGCCGATATATTTGGCCAGGTTACCACCAATAAGGACGATATGGGACTGGGCCAGCAGCTTGAGGACCTGACGGCAAGCACCAACGTGCTATGTCCCATGGTGTATCCATCCCATTATTATCCCGGAGTTTACGGGGTTAGCTATCCCGACTTCCAGCCCTACAGAATAGTATATACCAGCATGAGTACTGCGGTTAAAAGGATGGAAGAGGTGGAGACAAGCGGCGACAAGGCCTTACTGCGGCCCTGGCTGCAGGACTTTACCGCCACTTATCTAAAGGACGGCTACCAGGTCTATGGTCCAAAGCAGGTAAGGGAGCAAATACAGGCTACCTATGATGCCGGTGTGGAGGAATGGCTTTTGTGGAACGCCGGTAACTATTATACTGAAGGAGCACTGCTTGAGGAATAAAGGGCGTAAAGCCCTTTTGCTTTATACACGTTATATTTAGGCTTCACGAAGGTGAATTGCCAGGCATCCATCATCTACGCTGCGCAAACCCGCAGTAATGCTCGTATGAGCTCGATGGCTCCGGGAATTTTCAAAAACTCGCCTAACGGCTCAAACACTTGAAAATTCTTATCCTCCGCCCTCTGCGCTCCTTTTATTTGTGCGGGATAAAGCTCCGCTTCAGATGACTTGATGCCTGGTTACGAAACGTTTGGGGTGATATGAGGTTTCATGATGTCCATAAAACGGTTTGAATAAGTTGAGGTTTTCTTCAGACTGAGGGGCGTAAAGCCCTTTTTTAATATTATCGCACGCCGGGGGGCAGAATAGTATCAAACGGCAATGCGGGAGGGATACAAAGAGGGGATGGGTGGACTGAGTATAATGAAAAGGATTATTTCTGTAATAGGCAGAGGTTCCGGGAAAAAGGATACGGAATTCGCCAACGAAGACGGGCCGGTTCTACACGGGGATACCGAGGATCCGTCCGGGCCAACCGCCCGTTCGGATACGGTGCAGCCCACCGGGGACGTGTACAGCAAACAGGAGAAGATACAGGAAGGAAAATAGGGATGTACTCCCTATTTTTAATTAGAGAAAAAGAGGGTATAACTAGAGGTATAAATGCCAATTGACACCAAAAAAAAGTGGTGATACAATATATTGTATAACCAATCATGGGAATAACACTATATATAGTACGGGGGTGTACATGTGCAGCTTTCGGATAATGCCATTAGGGTTTTGGAAAGGAGATACCTTACAAAGAATGAAGAGGGAGAGGTAATAGAGGCTCCGGAGCAGATGTTCCGACGGGTAGCCCGTACGGTAGCATCGGCGGAGGCCTGTTACAATACCGGCACCAACCCTGAGGAGCTGGAAGAAACCTTTTACCAGCTGCTTAGCAGCCTTGAGTTTATCCCGAACTCGCCTACCCTTATGAATGCCGGCAAGGACCTGGGGCAGCTTTCCGCATGCTTTGTGCTACCGGTGGAAGATTCCATGGAGGGAATATTCGACGCGATAAAACAGGCGGCAATAATACACAAGAGCGGTGGGGGGACGGGCTTTAGCTTTTCACGGCTCCGTCCCGCCGGTGCTACGGTAAATTCCACTGGCGGCGTGGCTTCTGGACCGGTT
Source organism: Clostridiales bacterium (assembly GCA_012523075.1). GTDB lineage: Bacteria > Bacillota > Clostridia > Ch29 > Ch29 > JAAYEV01. The sequence goes on from JAAYJF010000075.1 coordinate 77,066, forward strand.
AGCTTTATGAAGGTTTTTAACGCCGCCACCGAGGCGGTAAAGCAGGGGGGCGTACGAAGGGGTGCCAACATGGGTATTCTGCGGGTGGACCACCCGGATATCCTGGAATTCATTAAATGCAAGAGCGATAATAAGGATATTACCAACTTCAATATTTCCGTTGCAGTTACCGAGGAATTTATGAGGGCGGTGGAAAGGGGCGGGGAGTATGCCCTTATAAATCCCCGGGATAAAAGCATTATCCGGTACATAGATGCAAGGGAAGTCTTTGACCTTATAGTGGAAATGGCGTGGAAGAATGGTGAGCCCGGTATCATATTCATAGACAGGATTAACGAATACAATATTCTTAAAAAAATTGGGGATATAGAGAGTACAAACCCGTGCGGGGAGCAAGTTCTGTTACCCTATGAATCCTGCAATTTAGGCTCCATAAACCTGGCCAGGCTGGTCAAAAAAGAAGGAGACAAGACGGTTATTGACTACCAAAGGCTTGGCAAAATAGTGGATGACGCCGTTTGGTTCCTTGACAACGTGATTGATGTAAATAAGTATCCGCTGGAGTCAATCGAAAAAGCCACTAAAGGTTCCAGAAAGATAGGCCTTGGTGTGATGGGCTTTGCGGATATGCTTATAAGGCTAGGGATACCCTATGATACGGACGAGGCGGTTGCGGCTGCCGAGGAGGTTATGGGCTTTATAAACCGGCGCTCCAAGGAAAAGTCGGCAGAGCTTGCCGCGGTAAAAGGGAGGTTCCCCTTTTATCAAGACAGTACCTACGCGGCGCAAGGCATTGAACTTAGAAATGCCACCACCACCACCATAGCCCCCACCGGTACCATAAGCATAATCGCCAACGTCTCCAGCGGCATAGAACCCTTGTTTGCTCTATCCTTTGTACGCAACGTGATGGATAATGACCGCCTGCCGGAGGTGCATCCCATATTTGAGGAAATAGCCAAAAGAAAAGGGTTTTATAGCCGGGAACTGATGGAAGAGATTGCCCGCAAAGGAACGCTGCGGGATATAGGGGGTGTGCCGGAGGATGTAAAAAGGCTATTTGCGACGGCCCATGACATAGGCCCCGAGTGGCACGTAAGGATGCAGGCTGCTTTCCAGAGGCATACCGACAATGCGGTGTCCAAAACGGTTAATTTCCCCAGCCATGCCACAAGGGAGGACGTGCGGAAGGTATACCTCCTTGCGCACAAACTGGGCTGTAAGGGAGTAACCATATACAGGGACAAAAGCAGGGAAGAGCAGGTACTTAGCATTGGAAACCATGACGGCGCTCGGGGGGGTGCGAAGGGCGAAAAGGCGGCAGGGGCCGCGGGGAGAGAGACCATAACCCCCAGAACAAGGCCGGAGATTACCAAGGGGCTTACCGAGAAGGTGAAGATTGGCTGTGGCAACCTTTATATAACGGTAAACTATGATGATAGTGGTATATGCGAGGTATTCACCAACCTGGGCCGTGCCGGGGGATGCCCCAGCCAAAGCGAAGCCACCAGCCGGCTTGTATCCATAGCCCTCCGGTCGGGGATAAGCGTTGAAGCGATAATAGAGCAACTTAAAGGGATACGCTGCCATTCAACCATCAGGCAAAAGGCCAACGGAAACGAGGTGAAGGTGCTTTCCTGCCCCGATGCCATAGGAAAAGCCATTGAAAGGGCCATGAAAATGAACCGCGGAGCCGGTGCCATTGTTAAGGAGGACCTGACGGCCGAGGGTGCTCCGGCCAGGGACGGTTTAAAGGCTATATGCCCCGAGTGCAACGGTGCGCTGGAGCACGAGAGTGGCTGCGTTGTGTGCCGTAGCTGCGGGTTTTCAAGGTGCGGCTGATGTGGTAGCAAATCTGCAGTGGAATTTTCATAAAAGGGGTTTACCAACGTTGAATATTATGCTATACTGTACTAGCAAAACAAAATATGGAAACAAAGGGGAGTAACTCGCCATTTATTTGGTTTTGCCGTCCGTCATCACGGCACCCACGGTGTCCGGGCGGTAATCTTTAAAGAGAGTAAGACCTTTATCCACTGCCTTGGATAGAGGTCTTGTATTTTTTGGTCCCCAAAGGATATAACTATAATGTCAATCTGAAAGGAGAAAGCCGAATGGTAAACGGGGAATGGTACACCTTGGAAAGGGAGTCTGTGGAGAAGAAGCTTTCTACTTCTATGACTAAAGGGCTTAGCCGGCAAGAAGCGGTCCATAGGCTGAAGCAGTACGGCTACAACGAGATTGCCCAAAAGGACAGGAAGACCATATTCCAGATGTACGTTGACCAGTTCAAGGACTTTATGATAATAATACTAATAGTTGCCGCAGTAATCTCGGGCCTTTTGAGGGAATTTACCGATGCGGTGGTTATACTGCTAATAGTGATATTAAACGCTGTTATGGGGGTGGTCCAGGAGAATAAGGCGGAGGAATCCCTGGCGGCGTTAAAGCGAATGGCGGCACCCAACGCCAAGGTGCTAAGGGGCGGACGCCACGACATAGTACCTGCCAGGCAGCTGGTGCCAGGGGATGTCATAATACTTGAAACGGGGGACCTGGTGCCTGCCGATATAAGGATAACCACAGCTTCAAACCTGAAGATTCAGGAAGCCGCCCTAACCGGAGAATCCGTTCCGGTGGAAAAAGACACAAAGCCCCTAGCGCAAAAGAACATCCCTTTGGGTGACCGTGTCAACATGGGCTATTCGGGGAGCATTGTGACCTATGGCCGGGGCAGCGGTATCGTTGTGGGGACCGGCATGGAAACAGAAGTAGGCAAGATTGCCGAAATGATACAGTCTGCCGAAGAGGTGGAGACTCCGCTCAAAAAAAGGCTCCAGGCTCTGGGAAAAATCTTGGGCCTCTCTGCCCTTACCATTTGCGCGGTAATTTTTGTAGTAGGAGTATTATACGGAAAAGGGATATTCGAGATGTTCCTCACGTCGGTAAGCCTGGCAGTGGCCGCCATACCCGAAGGGCTACCGGCTATTGCCACCATAGTGCTTGCCATAGGCGTACAGCGTATGGTAAAACGAAACGCCATAGTAAGAAGGCTGCCCTCGGTGGAGACCCTGGGTAGTGCAACGGTAATTTGCTCGGACAAGACCGGAACGCTCACCCAAAACAGGATGACGGTGGAGAAGATGTATTACCACAGCGGTATTTGCAGCGTTGCCGAGGCCATTAATGGTGAGAACAAAAGCGACCTTTTCCGGTTGCTTGTTATGACGGGGGTACTGTGCAACGATTCCAAGCTTAAGGAAAGCGAAGAGGGAATAATAGCCTTGGGCGACCCAACCGAGACAGCACTGATAGACCTTGGCCTCAAGGCAGATATAAACAAGGACACGCTGGAGGCGGAGCAGCCAAGGGTGGACGAGGTGCCCTTCGATTCCAAGCGTAAGCTTATGACCACGGTACACGCGCTTGAAAATCGTTACCGTGTTTATACAAAGGGAGCGGTTGAAGAACTGCTTAGGATATCCGACAGCATTTTGCAGGACGGGCGGGCCGTAAAGCTGGAGGAACATCACAGGGCCGCCATACTGGAAACAAACGAGAGGATGGCACGGGATGCCATGAGGGTGCTCGGGATGGCCTATAAGGATATTGACACCCTTTCGCAGGAAAGCGGGGAGGAAGCCTACGAAAGTGGTCTTATATTCATAGGAATGATGGGAATGATAGACCCTCCGCGACCGGAGGCCTGCGAAGCGGTAAAACTTTGCAAAAGGGCGGGCATAAAGCCGGTAATGATAACCGGAGACCATAGCGTCACTGCCGTGGCGATAGCCCGGGACTTGGGGATACTCACCGGGGATGAGGAGGCGGTTACCGGGGCCCAGCTGGAGGATATGAGCGACGGAGAGCTGGAAGAAAGGGTGCGGCGCATTTCGGTATATGCCAGGGTCTCCCCTGAGCATAAGGTAAGGATAGTTAAGGCCTGGCAGAAACAGGGCCAGATAGTGGCCATGACCGGGGACGGGGTGAATGACGCCCCGGCTCTCAAGATTGCCGATATCGGTGCGGCTATGGGCATTGTGGGTACCGACGTGGCAAAGGAAGCCTCGGATATGGTCCTGACCGATGACAACTTTGCTACGGTGGTGGCGGCGGTTGAGGAAGGAAGGACTATATTTGCCAATATTCTAAAGGCTATACAGTTTCTGCTTTCCTGCAATGTGGGAGAGATTTTGACGCTGTTTGTTGCCACAATGCTAAACTGGCACCAACCGCTTTTGCCCATTCATATACTATGGGTTAACCTAGTGACCGACAGCCTGCCGGCTCTTGCCCTCGGGGTGGACCCGGCGGAGAAGAACATAATGGACAGAAAACCCAGGGACCCGGAACGTAACATCTTCGATAAGGGCATGGTAATAAGGATAGTATACCAGGGGATAATGGTGGGGACCCTAACGCTCACAGCCTTCGTATTTGGCAGCCAAAGGAGCCTGGAGGCCTGAAGGACCATGGCCTTCACCGTGCTGGCGTTAAGCCAGTTGGTTCACTCTTTCAATATGCGCTCAAATAGGCAGTCGGTATTTAAGACAGGATTTACGTCAAACAAATACCTTCTAGGGGCGGTGTTAATATCGGCAATGCTGGTATTTATTGTTCTCGAGGTGCCCTTCCTTGCATCGGTGTTTAGGCTTACAACGCTTAGTATGAAAGAGTGGATAACGGTAGGGCTGCTGGCCCTGGCTCCTATTGTAGTGGTGGAAACAGCGAAGTTTTTGAAACTGAACACCACCGCAAATGAGTATGAGGCTTAACGGGTTTTCTTACCCAGCACTGTAGAGGGGTGATATCAATTGTCATTTATACGTTGTTTCCCACCGGTTGTGGATGAAGAATCTCGGGTAATTATACTGGGGTCCATGCCTGGCCGGGAATCCCTACGAAAAAAAGAATACTACGGCCACCCCAGGAACCAGTTTTGGAACGTTTTGTACGCTTTGTACGACAGGGAGCCGGACTGGGACTACGGTAAAAAGCTCGCGTTCCTTAAGGAAAAGCATATCGCTCTCTGGGACGTAATAGAAACGTGCCAGAGGGAGGGAAGTATGGACGCCAATATTACAGGCGAAAAGGCAAACGATTTTGACTGGCTGTTTTGCAACTATCCCGGCATCCGGCATGCATTCTTCAACGGAACCAAAGCCTATGAGACCTTCAGAAAAAGGGTAGGTTTCAGGTATGATGGAATTACCTATACAAAATTGGGCTCCACAAGCCCTGCCAACGTGGTGCAGTTTGAACGGCGGCTGGAGGAATGGAGCATTGTAAAGAGATGCGCGATGAACTTATAATCTCCTCCTAAAGGAAGCTATATATAACGCGATAAAGACTTTACATCTTTTAGCGTGTCATCCTGAGCGCAGCGAAGGATCTTATGCCTGGTTGTAAAAAGATTCTTCGGGCTCCGCCCTCAGAATGACAGGGTAGGATTCTTCGGGCTTCGCCAACTTAAATGACAAGTAAAGCAATGTAATATTATTAATACTTTGTATATAGCAAGCCAAAGCACAGTATTGCCCGTTGATAGTGGGTATAGTATTTATTATACTGCTCCAGGCATGGGAGACCGGGTTAGAACAGGTTGTTTCTTCCGGCTTCCCTCAACTCATTGACGGGTACCTCCAGGGTATTGCCCGTCTCCAAAAGCCTTATGCCGGCGGTTTGCTTTGTCTCGTCAATGCTGTCAATCCAGACCGGTGTGTTGTTGTACAGCACTTTAATGGTGTCCGGGGATTTTAATATTTCGGATGCTCTTTGGGTAAGCACTGCGGCACCTCCTTTGTTTTTACTGATTTGAATAATAATATTATTTAATAAAAGAGCCGTATTATACAATATATATCAAAGGTTATAAGTAAATCTAATCAAAACGAAGGAATTGACAAATATTAATAGAAATGATAAGGATAAAGCGTAAATAAACCATTTGGAGGGAGGAAGGGGTATGCCCTGGTGTCCCGAATGTAAAACCGAGTACAGGGAGGGCTTTAGCGTTTGTGCCGACTGCGGCTGCGCCCTTACCTGGCATAGGCCCCGCGAAGATACCCCGGAAGGGCCCGGGGAAAATGGGGCCTGGGAACATCTGGTGTTTTTATACAACGAGATGGAGGCGGATATAGTGACAGGCCTGCTTGAAACCGAGGGGATTCCTGTTATAAAGACCTATAAAGGGATGGGGGTGCTGCACAAGGTATACACCGGAAAGGCTACCGGGGTGGACCTGTTTGTTCCTGCGGAAAGATTAGCTCAGGCAAAGGAACTGCTGGCGGCACAAACCAGAGACTAAGGCAAAAAACTACTTCCCGGCCAGATTATTTATACTTGCCAGGAAGAATAAAGGCGCGATTAAGACATTACAAGGCACAAAATGCAAGTCGAAAACTGAACCAACTATTGCCACAAGCCAATCTCCAAGGATTGTAAATGAGTTGTATATAGAACGTTATGTTAACAGAGTTGTACAGTGGCAAAGACCACTGATGAAACAACTATAATAATTGTACAAGGAGTGATTTTATGGTTTCTAAATCTATGTATGCCCTGGGTGCACAGCCCTCCGGAATTCGTGAATTATTCGAATTTGGACGGCAGCGTGCAAAAGAAGTTGGAGCTGAAAACGTATTTGATTTTAGCCTGGGTAACCCCAGCATTCCGGCTCCCGGTATGGTAGCAGAGGCCATTTCAAAAACTTTGACAGAGGTATCCCCTGTTGCGGTTCATGGTTATACCAGTGCTGCGGGCAGCGATGCCTGCCGTGACGCTATTGCAGAAAACCTGAACTCAAGATATAGTACGGGATACACAAGAAATAACGTTTTCATAACTTGCGGTGCAGCACCAGCTTTGGTTGCTACTTTTCGGGCATTGGCCGATGACGACGGTGGCAGCGAATTCATTGTCATTGCACCTTTCTTTCCTGAATACAGAGTATTCATAGGAAATGCGGGCGGGAAACCCGTTATAGTTCCGCCTGATACTGATCGTTTCCAGATTGATTTTAATGCTCTTGAAACCGCAATTAACGAGCGCACTGCGGCAGTTTTAATAAACTCGCCGAATAACCCTTCCGGCGTTGTCTACACCGAAGGAACCATTAAAATGCTAGCTAAACTTTTGGAGGAAAAATCCAGGGAATTTGGCCATCCAATCTTCCTGGTTTCAGATGAGCCTTATAGAGAGTTGGTCTATGGTGACGTGCAGGTTCCTTTTGTCCCTAACTATTACGATAATACCATCGTTTGCTATTCATTCAGCAAGTCCCTTTCGTTACCGGGTGAGCGTATCGGTTACGTGCTGGTGCCGGACAGTGTTGAGGATGCCCGTACCGTATTTCTTGCCGTCGCCGGCTCTGCCCGATCGATGGGCCATGTGTGCGCGCCCTCTCTCATGCAGCATGTAATCACAGCCTGCATCAATCTGGTACCTGACGTAGCGGTTTACCAGCGCAACGCCAACCTGCTCTATGATGCACTGACCTCCTATGGTTATAACTGCGCTAAGCCGGATGGGGCCTTCTACCTCTTCTTTGAAGCACCCTGTGGCATAAGCGCCCCGGAGTTTTCTGACTTTGCAAAGGAACGCTATAATGTCCTGGTGGTACCCGGTGACAGTTTCGGCTGTCCGAATTGGCTTCGCCTTTCCTATTGCGTGGAAACAGAGAGGATAAAAAACGCACTGCCGCGACTGAAACAAATAATTGATCATTTGAAGGAGAAATAGGCAATTATTTAGCATTTTCGGAAAGAACTCATGTATGTTAAGGTTTGCTGCCTGGTTTCCCGCCTACTCATAACGAGGATGGCGGGTGCACACCCAGGCTATTATATGTTCCCATCTGAAAGAACGCTTATCGGTAAAGTAGCTCCGAAAACTGGGAAAATCGTACCAATGCATATTATCTGATTCTTGAGGAAACAGCGCGCTAAGCCGTCTCTCCCATTGGCAGAAATTACATATTCATACTATATAAGTTGCAATAAGTATTTTACAGCTTACATACAACACATTAATAATATTACATTACTTTACTTGTCATTTAAGAGGGCGAACTTGCTTGAATAGATCCTTCGCTATCGCTCAGGATGACAAAACAGGTTGCTCTGGATGACACGCTAGAAGATGTAAATTTTTAAATGCGTTATATATAGCAGTGAAGACATTTCGTCTCAAAGAAGCAGTGAGCTTTTACAATCAATCGATGAAGAAGGCAGTAGAGCCCTATGTTAAATATGACTTAAGCGCGTCAGCTGTAATCCATAAATAAATAATACTATGTAACGCTTCTAATTTTTGTAGGAATGAGTAATGGGAATTTTTCAAAACATGAATATAAATAGCAGATTAAGGAAAAATACTAATGGCGCACAGCTTTGATAAAAATGTGATAAAAATAAAGGATTTTCTAGGCTTTAAATAGAATATTAATATGTTAAACTATTGCACAAACAAGGGGGAGAATTAATGAAAGAGTATCAATCCGATAAAATAAGGAACGTAGCCCTCCTAGGCCATGGTGGGAGCGGAAAGACAACCCTGGCCGAAGCCATGCTGTATAACGGCAAGGCCATTGAAAGAACCGGAAGGGTGGAGGAAGGTACCACCGCTTCCGACTTTGATCCCGAAGAAATAAAAAGGCAGATTTCCATAGGCGTCTCTGTATTGCCGGTAGAATGGAAGGATATTAAGATTAATATAATGGATACTCCGGGATACTTTGACTTTGTGGGGGAAGTTTTTTCCAGCCTTAAAGTTGCCGAAGGGGCGGTACTTTTGGTGGACGCATCCTCGGGTATTGAGGTGGGTACCGAAAAGGGTTGGGAATACACCAGCCAAAGGAACTTGCCCAGGATAGTGTTTGTCAATAAGATGAACCGGGAGAATGCGGACTTTTTCAAGGTGGTTGAAGACTTACGGGAAATGTTTGGCGTGAGCATCGCACCCTTCCAGATTCCAATGGGCGCTGGGGAAACCTTCGAGGGGCTGATAAACGTTGTAGATATGAAGGCAAGGCAGTACTCCGGTAAACAGTACAAGGACATTGATATTCCCGA
>JAAYJF010000055.1 GCA_012523075.1 Clostridiales bacterium
CCCGCCGGTGGCGGACACCATGGCCTCCACCGTGCCTTCACCGCCGTCGGCTATTGGTATTTTGTCAATGGTACAACCTTGTATTACCCGCCGGATTCCTCTCTCTATCGAAAGGGCTGCCTGCTCCGCCGCAAGGCTCCCCTTAAAGGAGTCCGGTGCAATAACAATCTTCATGCCTCCAACTCCCCTATCATTCATAAAGGTCGGTGCTCATATATTTGAACCCGGAATCGGGTATAAGCACCGCTATCCTTTTGCCCTTTTCCCTACCCTTCAATAGCTTTAGGGCGGCGGCCACATTGGCACCAGCGGAAAAACCGCCGAATACCGCTTCCTCCTTTGCCAGCCTCCTTGCCACTTCTATGGCTTCCTCGTCGCTCACTGTAATATAATCCTCCACCATGTCCTTATCAAGGAAAGGCAGCTCCATGCAATACCCTCCCCCTTGTATTTTATGCCTGGTATCCAAGAGATCACCCCCGGCGTAAAAGGCTGCCCTTTCCGGCTCCACAAGATAGCACCTTATTCCGGGATTGTGTTTTTTCAGAGCCCTTGAGCAGCCCATGAAACTTCCCGCCGTCCCGACAAAGTCAACAAATACATCCACGCTGCCCGCCGACTGCTGCCATATTTCCTCCCCGGTATGGAGCTCATGGGCGTGTACGTTACTTTGGTTGTTGAACTGGTCCCCCCGGAAAGCACCCAGTTCCTTCGTAAGCCGCTGGGCCTCCAACTCAACAAGGGCAAGGTCTTCGCCGGTTACCTGCCCCGGCACCGAGCCCTTCGCCTGGTCCACCAGCACTACCTCCCCGCCGAGGGCCCTAATCATCCTGGCCCTTTCCACCGAGTTGCCCTTTGACATGACGGCGATAAACCTGTAACCCTTAAGGGCACACGCCACTGCAAGGCCGGTCCCGGTATTACCACTTGTTAGCTCAACCACCGCCTGGCCTTTCTTAAGATGCCCCTGTCTTTCAGCATCCTCCACTATCTGCAGCCCAATCCTATCTTTTTTGCTAAAACCCGGGCTGTAGTACTCAATTTTCGCATAAATCTCCCCATCCAAACCCTTGGTCAGTCTTGACAAATTCACCAAGGGAGTATTGCCTATTGTTTCCAGCATACTGGCTGACAGCCTGTCTGTCATATTATTACCTCCTGTACAAGATTATCTGGTTATTTATTACTATAACCTATATTATATGCCCTGCGCAACCGGATGTTGACAGTTCTAAAAAAGTTTACGATCTGTCCCTGCGATTGACTTTTCCCCTGCCCCGTTATATATTTTAAATAATCTTAAAGCCACCCTGGGGGTAATGCCATGAGAGCGGTAAAGGTAGTGTTGACTATCTTCTTCATGACAGCCATTGTCACCGGATACATAATATACGATTCCGGCATGTCGGTTTCCATATCTGTTAAACCCCCCTCTGGGGATAACACCGGGGAACAGAGCAGACTGACCGGCGCCACGGACCGGGTGGGTGCTAATGGCACAATAAATCCGGCTGGCCCCCAAGGCGCATTAACCCCTGAGGGCGCGGGGGAAGCGGAATATGCAGACATCCCAGTGGAGCAGAGGATATATGACCTGTTCAAGTCCATTGATGGAGATGATGAAGAGGGTTTCAATGAATTACTGAACCTTCTGCCCGGTATAGACTGGGCGTTATACGAAAAAAAACACGGCGATGCCGAAGACGGCACCTCCGGTACAATGGAACTGCTGGAATGGCTTACCGATAACCCCTTCACCACCCGGGGAGAAAATATGTATAAAATATTCCAGGCCACAAAGGGCCTTGATGGAGCCTTTGCGGACCAGTACAGCATGCTGGTAGGAAGTTTCTTTAGAAGCGACGGCAAGAGGTTTGTAAGGCTGCTGGCCCGGTTGGATGAGAAAAGCATCGACGAGGTGTGCCGCATGACCGCGTACAACAATTATTTCCACGTTGAGCCGGAGGAAGCGGTAGAATCCACCACGGCGCTGTTTGAAAGCAAAGAACTGTCAGCCAGCGAAAGGTACGTGGTGGATGCCGTGGTTAAGGCCATAGGGGCCTATATCACCGAGGAATCCACCTGAAAAGAGTAAAGGGTTCCCGTCGGGAATCAAGCATCCCCTTCCATTATCCTAAACACGGTCTTTAGCGTGCTCCTTAGCCAAATTGCCATCCACGTCACCGCAATAAGCTCGGCTATCGGGAAAGCGTAACAGATAAGGTCCAGCCACCCTATCTTGCCTAACAAAAAAGCTAGCGGCAGCAGTATTATTATCTGCCTTGAAAAGGACAGTATGAGGCTGGGCATCCCTTTGCCCAGGGCCTGGAATGTTGTGCTCCCAACTATTGCCGGTCCAATAATAGGAAAGGCAAGGCTTATGGTCTTAAGGGCCCTGACGCCAATGTCAAGGAGCTCCGGGCTGTCGCCAAACAGCCTGACAAGATGCTCGGGGAATATCTGGAATATCACAAACCCCAGTATTGTAAAGGCAAAACCCACCATAAAACCCGTCTTAATGGCCTTTTTCACCCTGCCGGCGTTGTTGTAGCCGAAGTTGTACCCCACTATGGGCAAATAGCCCTGGTTTAGCCCGAATACCGGCATGAACACAAAGGATTGGAGCCGGAAGTATATGCCCATTGCCGCGATGGCAGTGGAGCTGTACCCGTCCAGTATTGTATTGACTCCTCCCACCATCACCGAAGCCAGAACCTGCATTACCACCGCCGGAAGGCCCACCTGGTATATTCCCTTAATAATTAAAGGGTCAAATTTAAAGCCCCTGAAGGTCACCTTCACCTGGTTGTTTCCCCTAAATAGCATAATCAATATGAAGCTGCCGCTTATTACCCTGGACAAAACGGTGGCCACCGCAGCACCCTCTATGCCCATCTTCGGGAAAAAGCCGTAACCGAATATAAACAGCGGGTCCAATATTATGTTCATTACAGAACCAATCAGCATGGTTACCATCGGTACAAAGGTGTTGCCCTCGCCCCTTAGGATGCTGTTGGCTATCATTGGAATATACATCGCGGTGGCGCCAATAAGAATAATGCCTATATACCTTGCACCGTAGTCAATAAGCAGCAGGTCATCGGTGAACATGCCAATAAGGTTCTTGGGAAGGAATATGCCTATAAGTGCCGCAATAGCACCGTAAACTATGGCTAGCAGCAACACATGGTTTGCCGCTTTTTCCGCCCCCTTTTGGTCCCCCCGGCCCAGGGACCTTGAAATAAGCGAACTGGCCCCAACGCCGGTACCCACCGCCACGGCTATTTGAGCCATTTGAATGGGAAAGGCCAGCGACAGGGCCGCCAGTGCCTCTTCGCTTAGCCTCGCTACGAATATGCTGTCCACGACATTATACATCGATTGGATGAACATCGATAGTATCGATGGTATCGCCAGTTTAAAAAGCAGTGGTATTATGGGCTGTGTACCCAGCCTGTTGTCCCTTGTTCCGTTTTCCAAAGGTATACTCCTCCGTCCCCTATTCCGTTATGCGTACACATAGTAATTATATATCCAATACCACCCTTTAGTAAAGAAGACATGACGATGGTTCTCATGTCTTTATGGCTCTCATGGAATTAAGCACCGCAATAAGGGCAACGCCCACATCGGCGAATACCGCCTCCCACATTGAGGCCAGTCCCAAAGCCCCAAGCAGCAGTACTGCCGCCTTAACTCCCAACGCAAATACGATGTTTTGCCATACAATAGCCTTTGTACGCCGGGCTATGGAAATGGCCTTAACCAGCTTACCGGGCTGGTCAGTCATAATCACCACATCTGCTGCCTGTATGGCGGCGTCGGAACCCAGTCCGCCCATTGCAACCCCGATGTCTGCCCTTGCCAGGGCGGGAGCATCGTTTATGCCATCCCCCACAAAGACCACCTTTCCGTTGGTCGCCCTTTCATCCTGGGCTACCTCCACCATGGATACCTTCTGGTGGGGCAATAACTCTGAATGCACCTCGTCAATGCCCAGCCCTTCGGCCGTCTCCGCCGCTACCCTGCGAGTGTCACCGGTAAGCATAACGGTCTTTCGAACGCCCAGGTCCTTAAGCCCTTTAATTGCACTGGCCGCATCTTCCTTTATTACATCGGCCACCACAAGGCTCCCGATAAACCTTCCATCCCGTGCCACGTAAACAACCGTCCCGGCTGCCGGTAGCCGC
>JAAYJF010000133.1 GCA_012523075.1 Clostridiales bacterium
GAAATAAAAGAGGTATTCGGTGAGGTAAGCAAGCAGGACTATTTTGATAGTATCTGGTCTGATATAAAGGGCGCACAGGAAGATATTCTGGATAATACAATGTACATTACATTAAACCTTCCGAGAGTACTTGCGTATCAGAGAGATAATGTCATTCTATCTAAAAAAGAAGGTGGCGAGTGGGGACTTTCCAATTTGCCGGAGAAGTATCACTCCTTCATCATCTTAGCACTTAAGGAATACGCAAGCGTAGGCCCGTCTCGGTACAACATAGAACTGGCTGTTGAATATGCAAAATATATGCTGGGAGAAATACAAAATCGTATGAATATCTAAAAAATACTTTAATCCAAAGGTTTCCAGACTATCGGTAAGAATTACTGATTGATGGAAACCTTTCTTTTATCCATTGGGCATAGCTTGGAACATGAAACATAAGTTAGGGTTGAGACTAGAGAACTGTTGCAAAGGCTCTTAGTGAGAGAGATAATATTGAATAAGGAGCGATTGTACTGAAGTTAGATATTTGGTATGATATTTGGGTAAGATTCAGCAATAATAAAAACTTGAGTAAAGTTAGGTGCTGGATACACAATAGGGAGGCAAAACTTTGGAGCATTATCCATATGCTTTTGATGAGAAAAGAATGTTTTTATCCAATATTGATAAGCTTTATACAACAGAAATGGGAGTATATAGAATTAAACGGTATCTCAAGATTACGACGGATGATGTAATAGAATATTGTAAACATAAGATACAGAAAGACAACTGCAACATATACAGGCAAGGGAAAAACTGGTATTGTGATGTTGATGGGTTGAGGATAACTGTGAACTCGTATAGTTATACAATAATTTCTGCTCATCATGTGAAAAAATGAGAGAAGTATCCATCATACTTCAAAAGATGGCCATATCAATAAATCTGATCTAAAAACGATTAATATGTTTATGAGAACTGATGTCGTCGAGGGTTACGAGGTTTGTAAGTTGATGAACGGCTTTTATTAATGCATAAAAAGAAGGAACTTCCGTTGAACTGGAGGACATAAAATGAACGGACATAAATTGCTAAATTCCCGCAGGCTTTCTATTGCAGCATTTTCATTTTCATTTGCGTATCTGCTCTCCTTCCTGTTTGAGGGGCAGGTGCTGTATAGCCTGCTGGATCTGCGGGGAACAGATGCCGATTGTTACATATTGGCTACAATTATCGCACATTTTGCAGGGCTTTTTAGCTGTAGTTTGTTTGTCAAATTCCTGGGGGACGCCAAAAATATGATGCTCGGTGGTATGAGCTTATGCTTAGTCGCTACCGTCCCCTTCTTTTTTGCTCCCTCCTCTCTATGGTTGGGCGGTTTGCTTATCAGTGGATACTTTAGCGGCTGTGCGGTAGCAGCATGGGGCTTTTTCCTTAGAGCCTTTACGCCCGAGAACGAGCGCATTAAGTCCTGCGCAGATGTTCTAATTTATTCCAATCTGTTGATGATTGCCGTCAACGTGGTGGCCATGAATCGCTCACCGTTTATTGGGCTAAGTCTTGCTATGCTTTGCCTTGTGCTTGGTATAGCCTTTATTTGGATGCTACCGGTGGGGCAGGAAAATAAGCAGAACAAAACATTTAAAAATAAAACCCATGGTGGCATTAAAAACCCACTATTATTGTTGTATCTTTTTGTTTTTATTATCACAATTAATTCCGGACTAATGTATCAGGTCATCAACCCTGCCTTTGACCATCTGACGGGGCTGGTGAGTTGGTATTGGGCTGTGCCTTATATCGTGGCGCTTACTATTATGCGTAATCTACCTATGAAAGCAAAGCGTTCCAGAATTTTGTATATCGGAATGGCAATGATTATAGGAGCGTTCATCAGCTTTATGCTGTTAGGACGAAACACTATCGACTATCTGATTGTGGATACGCTGATGCTCGGTGCTTGCGGTATTTTTGATCTGTTTTGGTGGAGCATCCTTGGAGAAATGCTGGATTATAGCGACAACCCGGCGCAAACCTTTGGTCTTGGACTTTCCGCCAATGTACTCGGCGTCCTTTGCGGAGGCGTCTTGGGCATGACCGTGACATCTATTGGGCTTCCCAGCGCAGAGGTTGCGGTGATAGCCCTTACTGTGGTTTGCGTTACCCTGGTTATGCTGCCGCCGTTGAACCATCAGCTTGTTTTACTGCTGAAAAGCCATACCTACCTTGCCGTTCAAAATATGATGTAGCTAGTCGAGCGGAACTCATTAACACCCTGCTGAAGAATCAAAGTGTTGAGTGATACATAAATCCACGTA
>JAAYJF010000003.1 GCA_012523075.1 Clostridiales bacterium
CACTGTTTCGCAGCTTTCAATAACAAGCCTCTCCATGAATGGCTGCGCCTGTCTCCTCACCCCTAACCTTTCTACAACATTGTTGCCCATCTCCCATAGCTTGATACTATTCGAGTACTTATGGTCCGTATTATTTTGCACAACATATCCTTTGTGTCTTAATGTGGATATTATACGATGTACTGTACTCTTATCAAGATTCAGCTTATCACTTATCTCGCTTATGCCCAGCTCTCCATATGCATCAATTGTTTCTAAGATATCTAATGCTCGAATTACAGATTGAACTAAATTACTGCGCTTGGCCAAGCAAAACGCCTCCCTTATCGCATTGCGAAACTACGTGTCGCATTGTGATATTGTTTATTTCTACACGGGTTTTTAGAATCCTTCTATTGATTAAAAATTTTTTACATTTTTGCAGCAGTGGCTATATAACGCATTAAAAACTTAGCATCTCTAGTATGTCAACCTGGGCGGCCTTTCTGTCATCCTGAGCGTAGCGAAGGATCTTGTAGTTGTATTATATCCCCATAAAAAAAGCCCGGTAAGCGTAAGCTCACCGGTTTACTATATACAACGCATTAAATACTTTACTTCTGCTAACGTGTCATGCTGAGCGAAGCGGCCGTCATCCTAAACGGCCTTTCTGTCATCCTGAGCGTAGCGAAGGACCTTAAGGTTGTTGAAACGTAAGATTCTTCACTACGTTCAGAACGACAGAGCCGGATTCTTCACTACGTTCAGAATGACAGATTCGGATTCTTCGGGCTTCGCTTCTTCGGAATGACATAGTGTGCCATATTCTTCGGGTTTATGCTCCGGCAATCATTTTGCCGAATTCTACCGCTTCAAGTTGCCGCGCCCCGTCGGCGTTCCAGTGGTTTTTAAACCCTTCAGCTATTAGCTTAAAACCCGCATCCTCCAAAAGGGTATTTATAACCTTTGTGGATTCACCGCTCCAGCCGTGGCACCCGAAGGACGCGGCCTTCTTATCCTTGAATTTCATCTGCTTCATAATATGCGCCAATCCCGCCACCGAATGCAGTATACTATTGTTTACCGTGGGAGAACCCATAACTATTGTCTTTGATTTAAACACCTCGGTTATTATATCGTTTTCATCGCTCTTTGGAATGTTATACACCTTGACCACAACATCCGGGTCCGCAAGGCCTATACCCTCCGCTATTCTCTCAGCCAGCCTTTTGGTACCTCCCCACATGGTATCGTATATGATGGTTATCTGGTTCTCCTTATAATTGTCTGCCCACTGGGAATACTTTTCGATTATTTGCATTGGATTGTCCCTCCAAACCACACCGTGGCTGGTGGCAATTATATCTATAGGCAGCCCCAAAGCTATTATTTCATCCAGCTTTTTCGTCAGCACCCTGCTAAAGGGAGTTAATATGTTCGCATAGTATTTCATCGCTTCCTTAAACAGTTCACTTTTGTCAACCAAATCGTTAAAAAGTTCCTCTGAAGCATAATGCTGCCCGAAGGCATCATTGCTAAAAAGTATATTATCCTTTGTCATATAGGTCGCCATGCTGTCCGGCCAGTGCAGCATCGCCATTTCCACGAATACCAGTTCTTTGCCGTTTCCTATATCCAGCTTATCCCCGGTTTTTACTACGTTAAAATTCCAGTCACCGTGGTACTGTCCCTTAAGCGATTTTACTGCGTTTGCGCTGCAGTAAATGGGCGTATCGGGTATACGCTCCATAAGAGCGGGAAGGGCACCGCTGTGGTCCACTTCGCCGTGGTTTATCACTATGTAATCAATTTTGTCCAATTCAATTTCACTGGCTAAATTATCAACAAATTCTGCCGCAAAGGGTGCCCATACGGTATCTATAAGCACGTTCTTTTCTTCCTGTATCAAATAGGAGTTGTAGCTGGAACCGTTATGGGTGGAATACTCATCACCGTGGAATTTCCTTAATTCCCAGTCAACTTTCCCTACCCAGTGGACGTTGCTTTTAATATGTTTTTTCATAAAAACCCTCCTCCCGTTACTTTTTTTACGGCCGCATCTATCCGCCGCAGGATGGCCACTTGTCCTACAACCATCCCTTTTATTATTACCCCCGCCGGGGCAAAACAAACAGACCGGCCCAAAAATTTACCATTGCCGCCTGGTCAATGACGAGCTATTTTAAGTAAAATATTCTCGTCTCCCTCGTTGCGTCTCCGTCCAGATCTGCCGCAAGGAAGGTAACAACGTGGAACCCATCCTCAAGCGGCTCCCTTAGTTCCAGGGATATGGTACCCGTTTCGGGGTCAAATTCCGGGATGTTAACCCTGCCGTCTACTATGACCCTAAGGCTTAATACATTGATGTCCGCCCCTTCCTGCGCTTCAATTGCCGCCGACAATACCGGTGTGGTCCCGTAAAGCGGCTGTCCCATTTCAACAAGGGGCTTAATAAACAGCGCACCGATGCTGTTCTGTGCCCCGGCGGGCCGTCTCCATACCTTCTCCATAACCCTCATTGTGTTTTTCCCCATTATTTTCTCTATATCGTCCCTGCTAAAGTTCCGGCCCTCCAGTTCACTCTCCAGTCGTGGAATCATTGAGGCATCCTTCAGGTCCTCCGGCATTGTGGCACCGTCAAAATCCGATCCGATACCTACGTGCTCCGCCCCTACAAGACGGACTATATATTCTATGTGGTCGGCGATTGTTTCAACTCCCCCACCGGCTTCGGAAGCGGCCAGAAACTCCGGAAAAAACACCACTTGCACCACACCGCCCCCTTTGGCAATGGCCCTTATCTGGTCATCCTTTAAATTTCTCCCATGGTTCCTTAGGGTGTATACACCGGAGTGGCTTGCTATTACCGGGGCATCGGAGGTTTCAAGTACATCCAAGAAGGTTTCCTCGTTCATATGGGACACATCAATTATAATTCCCAACCGGTTCATCTCCCGCACCACTTCCTTACCAAACCCGGTAAGCCCACCCTTTGAAGGCAAGCCGTCCATGTAGGCGCCGTTAACGCCCTCCCCCAGCACGTTGGAGTGGTTCCAGGTAAGAGCTATAGCCCTAACGCCCAAGTCATGGTACTGGTGCAGAAGTTCTATTCCGTTCTCCTCGTCCAAAGAATAGGCTCCCTCTATGCTCAGCACCGCGGAGATTTTGCCATTGCCGGACAGGACCTTAATGTCCTCCACCGACCTTGCAATGTCCATATGCTGCGAGTTTTTTTCCACCGTCCAGTACAACGCATTTATAAGGGACAGAAGCCGGCTGTTTGACCTCATGTAATCCGGCTTCCCGCCGGAATAGTAACCCGACGTGAAGGCCCCGAAATACTGCACGTCCACTCCGCCTTTTTTAAGTTTTGGAATGTCTATGTCAAAGGGTGTATCTTCGCCAATATCCACCGAAGGCAACCAGGTCTTTTCGTCCACAATTTTGATAAGCGTGTCCGAATGGGTGTCAACCACCACCGCTATACCCCCGGCGGTGTCCTGTACCCCCGGTGGATCTTTTATTGTATTCGGTATTTCCCTGCCCTTGGGTAATATGTAAAATGTCAGGTACAACACCAACGCAAATACTAAAAACGCCAGAAAAGCCCACTTCATCTTTTCTACCCTCTTTCTTTCCGATCCCCCGGCCGAAGCCTCTTATAAAATCAAGTGCACCAGAACTGCCTGGGCCAGGCCAATAACAAAACCTATAACCGCTCCTAAGTATTCTATATGCTTTAATTCCCTATCGGCAACCGACAGAATTATTTCCTCCAATTTACCCAGGTCAAACTGGTTTATCCTGTCCTCTATCATCTGCCGCAGGTTTATTTCCCTTGCGGCCCTGTGTATTATACCTTCTACCAGTTCGTCTATTACAATATTTGCCTGTCCGTCAACTACATCGTTAATATAATCTGTAATAAGTTCTTTTATATAGCCGGGTATAAGTCCCGGAAGGCTGCTTTTTGTTATTTCCTCAACCTTTTGCTTTATGGTTTTTATTATTTCTTCTCTGTTTTTTTCTGCCGTCAGGTCCATGACAATATCCTCTATAGACACCAGCTCTCTGTCCACCACTTCGCCTATACTGCCGGCTATCTCCCGTTGCCGCCGCGGGATAAGCCCCTGGATGGACAGACCTATTAAAGGTATCCTGACAGGGTTTTGAGGCCTAAATAGCATTCTTATTGCAATTTTGTTAGTAAACCATCCTATACCTGCCCCGACAAAGGCCATAAATGCAAACTCTAGCAGCATTTTTCATCCCCCAGTAATCCATAAATAACGTGCTTAATAGAGTCACATTAAGATGTGTCATCCTAAAGGAGGAACCACTAAAAGGATCTTTATTTGCCCTCCGAAGGATCCTTAGCTTACGCAAGTTCCTTCGTTCCGCCCGGGATGACATGCTGCATACAACGCATAATAAAATATTACATTCTTTTACCTGTCATTCTGAGGGCGAAGCCCGAAAAATCCGATTCTGTCGTTCTAAACGTAGTGAAGAATCTTTCTTGGCCATAGATCCTTCGCTATCGCCCAGGATGACCCGTTAGAAAATGTAAAATTTTAAACTCGTTATATATAGTAGATGCAAAGTTTTAAACAAGTTATATATATTATTACCGAAAGAGTATATCATATTTTTTAAAATATAAAAACTTCACTAATGGATAGTGAAGTCGGCATTTGTTCTGCGGCGGCTTTTATACGCTTTGTGCCCTTTATTCCTTTTCCACCGGTTTTTTGATATAGCATAACTCGCAGCCATGACAGTAAGCTATTTTATTGTGAAATACCTTTTTTATCGTATCCAGTATCTCGGAACCCTCGCTTACTGCCCCGTTGTGGAACACAATTCTAGTGGGTGCAATAGTAATAAGGGAGCTTATCAGTAAGTCGTCATAGTTAATATTGTTTTCCAGCACCTCGCTTGCAAGGTCATCCAGCAATTCATTGTTTACCGTCATTCCGCGGCCGTCCAGCAGCCGGTAGCTATTATCCGGATTTTTTAGTACATTTACCGTATCAACCTTTGGTTCCTGTATTTCCACAAAATACCTCAGCAGTTTAATAAACTCGTTGTATTCCCTCTCCATCAGGTACTCCTCCACCGCCCGATCTGTGGCATCTTCGAGTTCTAATATATAGTCCTTCATCCTAAACCTGACAAAACCAGGGATTATTATACTGCTGTTGTTTTCCAGGTAATCCAGCACCTTCTGGAGTACCCTGGCCTTTCTACTCAGCCTATACACGCAAACCTGATCGCTTTGAGTCCCGTCTATCCCTAAAGCCTTACAGGCGTACTCGAATATTCTTTGCCTTTCCTCCTCGCTGAAATAATAATAATTACCGTCTATACACTTTTTCAGAAGCTTTTTCTCCATAATATCGATTATTATATCTGAAATCGCATTGGCAACGTAATGTTTGGAGATGTATATTATATCATTATAGGAGAATTTGCTAAAGATGCAGTTAGAAACACCGCAGTCAAAAAAGTACAAATCTCCATGAACTCTCTCGGTTAAATCCAGGTCAATACCCTGCTTGCTAAGTACCTCAAGCTCAGTTTTGAGCCTCTCGTGTACTATATCGATATCGTCGTTAATACCAATGGTTATTAAGTCCATTTACTTTTCACTCCCTTCGGTTATATTATGTGTAGCCAAAAACCCGATATTCTGTTTTAGAGCTAATACAGATATTTCATTTCAACAAATTTCCAGGACAGGTATTATAGTACCTACGTCCATTAATGGCCCCTCAAACAGCGAAACGGCGATAACACCGCGTTTTTTTAAAAAAACTGATATGGCGGCCCAATCGGGGTGGGTAGACGGATCCCCTGCGAAGGCCAACAGGGAACTTCCTATTCTACCGCAGCAGCCGCCAATGAATCCATAGTCAAAGCCTTCCAGCACTATATGTCCCGGTTCTATCAGCAAAGCGTCAACACCATTTCGGAGGGCACCATCATAGATGCCATGGTCAGCTGTAATAATGCTGTTATCATCCACCACGGCGGTGGAGCACTTTGTGTACCCCTGTTTAACATTGATAAAATCTACCGCCCTTTTTTTAAGTTCCTTTACAACCGTCCTGTCCGCATGCCGGGAGTACAGGAATGCCTTACTTCCCACCGTTGCTATATTATATGCTATATTTGAGGGATAGTTGCGTGACAATTCGCTCTCCCCTTTAAGCAATTCAACCCTGTAGGACATTAAGGCCTTTTTAAAGTACTCATACATTAAGGGCTCCACCACCATCCTTCCTTCTCCCACCGGACATATTACCATATCCGGATGAAATGCAACCGTCTCGTAAAGACGTGGATGCTTCACAGTGCGTATGACCTCAATGCCCATGGCCTTTATGCGGTTTTTAGCAAGGGAAGCCGCCCTGCCATCCACAATTACCGCCTTTACCCTTTTTTCGTCACCTAACCTTTGTGGCACGGCTGTTCATCCTTTCCCATACTGATTATTAGTGTCCATCTATCTTTAACCGATCGGCCAGACAAAGATATACCTTTATTCTTCTCCGCAAACAAAAAAAATCCCCCATAAGAGCTATGGAGGTACAAAATATGTGCCGGTTTCACAGACAGTGATTTTATGCTAATTTGCCTGTGTTATATTTCCCCTTTTCTTTTTACTCATATGGGTCCGAGTACAGAGCTGTCTTACAGGCTTCTTATTAACAATTATAAGAGGACATATTTCATTATTACTGTAGGTTGGACGATATATACTCTTCAAGCAGTTTTTCTAGTCTTTTGCACAGTTCCAGTATTCTCTCCGCCCTTAACTTCTTTATATCCCTATTGGTTTCCTTCATTATCTCTGCCCTTAAGCTGTTAATTCTGCCTCTTAAATCACACATGCTCCCATATCCCCCTCTGTGATATTATGGGCATTACTCCAGCTTTTTTGCAAATATCCTCCGCCTTATTTTTTCTTTTCATGATTAACTAGAAACAATTACATCTCCCTTCCCGAAAATCCCACAAAACCAGCACTCCCCACCCTTTATAGGTGTTTAAT
The DNA here is from genome assembly GCA_012523075.1 of Clostridiales bacterium. Taxonomy (GTDB): domain Bacteria; phylum Bacillota; class Clostridia; order Ch29; family Ch29; genus JAAYEV01. The sequence goes on from JAAYJF010000003.1 coordinate 7,037, forward strand.
GTATTTTTATTAACTACTCTTTCATTTGACATTATTCAGTTAAATCCTTCAAGAAGATTCTACGAAATTAACTTAAAAAACGACAAATGATGCCATCCCTAAACCGGTTTGGCACCATTTGTCCAACTGTGCAAACTCCCTTGCCTAAATAAACTATGCACTTTTTGTTTCTGAATAGGTCACCGCCAGCACATTGTCCTTCCTGAAGGTTCTTATCCGGTTTCTCAGGTAACAATATGCCAGAATATGATGGTCGTCAACCCCGATAACCTTTATTCTCCTCTGAGTAATACTGCCGTTCCTGTTGTATATAATGGTCAGTCTCCTGCCCGTCTCCAGGGCAATCCTCCACATTCTATCCGGCATGTCGTCACCTCCGGATTAGTGTCTATGCCAGCATTATACATCGAACATCCGTTCGTGTCAAGTGACAGCCTTCTAGTGTTTATCAAACCCGGCAGAGAAGAAGATTATTATTATTATCAGAAGCAGAAACAGCGTTCCAAATCCTCCGGATTTACCGCCACCGAAGAAACCGTTTGACATAACCTGCACCTCCCTCCCTCTATTCACTATATGGTATGGAGTAAACCGATTTTTTGTGAAAGAAACATAAAAAATGGTCTTACGGCTCTTTTAGCCGTAAGACCATTTTGTCTACAAATTGGCGCCATCGCTTGGTCGATTATTGTGCATTCTCCAGCGCATCCAGCAGAGCATCGACGTATTCCTGGCCGATATCTCCTCCTATGGAAGTGTACACACTTTGAACTTTATCAAGAACCTCGTCTATAAAGCTGGCTTCAAATTCAATGAGTTCCATTCCACTATCTAACAGCTTCTGCTTGTTTTCCTTGTCTATAGTAACGAGCTGTGCTTCAATCTCTACAGCCGCTTCTTTTACTGCTTGTTGCAATGCCTCCTGGTATAACGGGTCCAGACCATCAAACTTGGATGCATTAATAAGGAATTGGTTGCAGTATAATATGTGGTGAGTCATGATCAGGTAATCCTGGACCTCATTTAGGTTGGCACCAACACAGGTATCAGTTGCATTTTCCTGTGCATGTACAAGACCTTGCTGTAATGATACATAAACCTCAGGCCACGGAAGCGGTGTTGGTGCCGCTCCAAGTGCTTTCCAGAAAGCCATGTGGTTCTGGTTTTCCATTGTTCTTATCTTCAAGCCATTAAAGTCGTCAATGCTGCTTATCTTTTTATTGGAAGTGGTCTCACGGAATGTCGCACCCTGCAGATAGTGCAAATTAAGCATGTTCTTTGCCCTGTAAGCCTCATTTATTTTTTCGGTAAAGGGACTCTTATTCAATGCATAGTCAATAGCCTTGGCATCGTACTTTGCAAAAACCATTGGCAGGTCAAATATAGCCACTTCCGGCACGAAGTTCACTGTTTGGGCTGTCTGTGCTATTACAAAGTCAATATCTCCTGCAAGCATCTGGGCTTGAAGCTCCTGGTCATTACCAAGCTGACTGTTCGGGAAATAATCGATTGTGAGCTTTCCATCGGTAATCTTTGCTACCTTCTCGGTAACGAGTTCACCGAAAAGCTGTGCTGCGGCGCCGACACCTGCATTATCAGCACCGATAAGTACAACCGGTTCCAAAGAAGCGTACTCGCCCGCCTCTTCTGCAGGTTGTTCCGACGGTTGTTCTGCCGGTGGTGCTTCTTGAGAGCATGCTACCTGGAGCAGCGCCATAGCTAGCACCAATAATAAAATGAGTAGCTTTTTCATTTTTGTTCCTCCTTTTTTCTTTTATTTATCACTTGCATTCCTGTTTTACAGGAGCGCAAGGCTAAACCAGGGTATGTACGTAATTATAAATAAAGCTATTCCAAATGCAATTATGAAGGGTATTGCTTTTCCGGCTACCGTCATAGGAGGTATATCGGAGAGTGTTCCCGCAACGAAAAGGTCTAGTCCAAAGGGTGGAGTTGCAAGTCCGATTGACAGGCAGCATACCATTATTACGCCAAAATGTACCTGGTCCACCCCCAGGGACTGAACAGCCGGAAGTAAAATGGGAGAGAGTATAACTATGGCAGGCCCCGTATCCATAACCATTCCCAGCAGCAGGAATATCACTACAACCCCCGTCAATACCGATGTGCCTGTTGAGAAATTGTTCAGTATAAAATTTTCAATCAACGCCGGTGCCTTAGCCAAAGCCAGTACCCGCCCAAAGGCTATTGCAAAGGCAAGTACAAAACAAAGCGGCGCATAGGCCTTCACAGCGTTCGCTAAAAACGGAATGATTTCCCTAACTGTAAATGACTTATAGATTACCAATGAGACAAACAGAGAATAGAAAACCGAGATGCATGCCGCCTCTGTCGGGGTTACTATTCCTGAATAGATACCCCCTAATACAATTACCGGTGACATCAAAGCCCAAAAGCTCTCCTTAAACAACTTAAGTAAGCCTTTGGAGCGCAGTTCTATCATCTTTGACCTTATTCTCTCTTTGTCTTC
>JAAYJF010000117.1 GCA_012523075.1 Clostridiales bacterium
CCGTACTCAAAGTCCACAACATCGCTCCAGATACCCGACCGCAGGGTTTTATGGATACCAAGGCTGTAAAGAATCCTCTCAAAAAGAGTGCTGGTGAGGAACCTTGACCACAATAATCCTACCACCGCCGAAGATATTATCATTGTATTCCTGAAAACAATGCTGCACATCGCCTGGGCATCTGGGAAGAGATAACCCCACATGGCCTCCCCTGCTGAGACAAAAACAAAACTGATTACCAGGCTTTTGACCAGTATGTACTGGTCTTTATCGGCCTTTTTTGAGAGTTGAAAATGGCTTATTTTAAGGATTATATAGCCGGGTACAATATATACCAGTATAAGCGGTATGGCGTTAATCATTCCGCTTATATTATCCAGATTCATATTTGAACATTGGATGACAGACAGGTTTTGCCGACAGTTCGTAGCTGGCGGAAGGCACCTTTGCGTCCATCATTGCCTTTACTGTTGTTTGTTTATTCTGTGGTTTTTTCTTTTGCACTTCCGGCTTTACTTCCTTTTTGGCCATGCCTTCTCCTCCTTTCTAATAACATAATATTGGAAATGCGTATCATTTGTTAATGTATCCTACGGGTTTTTCGTTTGAATTTAGCTCCTATCCCAATGGGTAATCCAAAAAAAAAAATAAACCTCCGCATAAACGGAGGCCAACCTGCAGAAAAACTCGATTATACAAGTATATAGGGCTTCATGAAACGCAAGCGCATGCTTATAAATGGTTTAGTCAGGAAACTCGCCGAAGTTTCGCAGAAAGTCCGTGGGCCTGGCAGGACGCCAGGCCAGGCTCCTTGGGGCATGGACGCCCCATTGGATGCGTTAGGACTTTCAAGAAGCAAGGCGTAAGTTTCCTCTAAAGTATTTTCGCATAAGCGGGTATTCATGAAGCCTAATTATTTATAATAAAAAAACCTCCGCATAAACGGAGGCCAAGCCCATTCCATCTGGGGACATTCCTCTGAGAAGTGAGATGTGTGATATGGGAGGTGTGAGTATAGGCAGTTCTTTCGGTCAATACTCAAATCCCACATCTTACCTCGCATTTCTCACTTCTAAATAATGGCGGGAGTATGTGGGAATCGAACCCACCCCGGACGCTACTAACGCCCAGCGACTGGTTTTGAAGACCAGGGGGCACACCAGCACCCATCTACCCCCGTATTTTTCTGCAAGCCCTATTATAGCAGTATTTTGAACTCTTGACAAGTTTGTATTTTTTCTTCGGTGTTCAGCATATACGCCCCTCAACATATACGACCCTTTAGTGCCCTCAAAGGAAAAAGGATGGATACCTTTAAGGCTACCACCGGTACAGAACCATGCCAAAATGTGTTATACTAGATAGGAAGTTGCGAAGAATTCCCGGAGGCGGATATGCATGATTTTAAATTTTATAAAAACAAGTCCGGCTCAGAATACCACAGTCCTTGTAACGAGTTTCTGTCCCCCGAGCTATTATTTAAAAATTGCGAAAAAGGCTATTGATTATGAATTTTTGCATGCTGAACAGGTAGGTTTTATAGTGCCGCCATCTAGACATGAATCCATCCTGGAACTTGAAATGGCGGGCGGGGAGTTTTGTGGGAATGCCACTCTATCAGCGGCGGCCTATGCTGTTTTTAAAGGATTAGCTGGAAAAGAAGCCTTTAGCATTGATGTTTCCGGTGCTCCCCTACCCATAACATGCAAAGTCAGGCAGACCAATGATTATAGCTATAACGCGAACTGTGTAATGCCGCAGGCCAAACGAAATGGGGAATTGAAACTAACGTTGGAGAATAAGACTATAATGGGGCAGGTTATCGAATTGGATGGAATAAGCCATTTTGTGTTTCCAGAACAAAGGGACTTTACAGAATACATAGAGGTGGTAACAGTTCTAAAGCAGACTGTTGATTCAGATGCCATTGGTGTTATACCGTTTAAGGCTTTACAGGATGATACATACAGCATAAAGCCCTTTGTGCATGTAAAAAAGGTGAATACTAATGTATTTGAGCGGGGCTGCGGCTCAGGAAGCCTGGCCTTAGGGATGTATCTTAATAAGGTTACCGGCATAACAAAAAAAATTAAGGTGCTTCAGCCCGGGGGGGTCATAGAAGTGGGAATTGGTAGCGAATTTTCCATTTCAACCGATGTGGTAATCACATGCGAAGGAAGAATAATGATTTGAAAAAACAGGGCAATAAAAGAATTAAATAAAAACAGAAAGGAGGGTCTTTTATGGCAAGAGATAAGGGCGGGTAGGCAGCTTGCTACGCAAAAATTCTTTAATAGTAACTTTTTTGAAAAGGTGGAGGTGTAAGTATGATACTATTTATAGTTATTGTTTACATGGCATTAATGCTATTTGTCGGCTGGTGGAGCGGCAAACACTACATTAAGGGAATGACGGACTTTTTACTAGCCGGCCGAAGGCTTGGGGTATGGATGTGTGCTGCAACCCTGGCTGCTACGCATTTCGGTGGTGGAATGGTAATGGGAGGCAGTGAGTACGGTTACAACTACGGCTGGTCGGGCGCATGGTACGGCGTATCCTGCGGCATAGGCATACTCATTTTGGCTTTTACCACTGCGTCCAAGTTCAGGGAGTTATCATTTTATACCGTACCGGACTACCTCGAACAAAGATATGGCGGCAAAACTATCCGGATACTAGGCTCATTACTTTCCCTTGTAGCACTGATAGGAATACTGGCCGCCATGGTGCTTTCTGCAAGAGGTGCCTTGGAAATACTGGGGATCACCGGCAACACCGGCGCGATCCTTGCTACATTGGTGTTTATAGTGTACACCACCTTTGGCGGCCTTTGGGCAGCAACAATAACCGATGCCGCGCAGTTAATAATAGCTACCCTTGGAGTTGTATTAGCCGCATTCCTGGTACTGTC
>JAAYJF010000165.1 GCA_012523075.1 Clostridiales bacterium
CAGACCCCCACTTAAATGTCCAATAAGGGAATTTGCAAATTTAACCAAACGTTGTGATATACCGCCTTCGCTCATAAGATTGCCCGCCAGTATAAAAAACGGCACTGCCATATAGGGAAACGAGTCCGTTGCCGTAAACAAGCGCTGTGGAACAATCTGCAAAGGTGTGTCAACACATACTACCAGCGTGATAGCGGAGGACAGTATCAGAGAGAACCCAATAGGAACTTTTAGGATGAAGAGAAGTAGCAGTGATCCAAAAAGCACAAATGCTACCATTTCAGGAGTACTCATTCTATCGCTTCCCCTTTCGCCAGGACTTTTTTGACATCCCATACAATATTGTTCAATGTATGAACCGTCATAAAGGCGGCACCAATTACCAGGGCAGAATACATATAACCCATTTTTACTTTCATCGCCGGGGATTGCTGATACATAGTAATACCTACAACCTTCATACCGTAACGAATCAGGATGTAGAATACCACCATCAGCAGAATGTCGATTAACACCTCGGCTACCGCCTGCAGCTTGGAAGGAAGTATTCCAACAACCGCTTCTACCGATATGTGGGACTTATGCTTAACACCTACACTGGCACCAATGTAAGTAAGAAATACCATAGTGTATCGTGCAAATTCTTCAGACCATGGAAGGGACGCGCCAATCATACGGAAGATTACCTGTGCAAATACAACAACAGTCATAATTGCCAGCGCGATTCCCAGAAAGATAATTGCCACCTTGTTCAGTACATCGCTTGTCTTCTGAAGCCACTGCATGAAAATTCCCCCCTTTTCTTAGTAGAACGGGCTGCTGCAATAGCAGCAGCCCGTTTGTTAGCTATCTATAGTAAACAGTTATTTAGCCATAGCCAGCATCTCATCTATCAGGCCTTCTGTGAATTGATCTTCATAATCAGCATAGATGGTCTGTGCCGCGGCAATAAATTCGCTAAGGTCAGGACGAGTAATAGTCATTCCGGCCTCTTCCAACTCAGCTATCTGAGCGGTTTCCATAGAGGATAGCAGTTCACGCTCGTAAGCGCCAGCTTCCTTAGCTGCTGCAAGTAGGACTTCCTGGGTAGTCTTATCAAGCTTATCCATGGTAATCCGGCTTATTAGCAATGCAGAAGGAGAATAAACATGGTTGGTGATTGCGAGGTAATCCTGTACAGTATTAAGTTGCTGGGCATGTATGATGGCTATGGGGTTTTCCTGTCCATCCAAGGCACCGGTCTGCAGGGAAGTGAATACTTCGCTCCATGCCATGGGCGTAGGATCTACACCAAAGGTCTTGAATGCTGCCATATGCACCTCGTTCTCCATGGTACGAAGCTTCAGACCCTTCATGTCTGCCAGAGTGTTTATCGCTCTCTTGGCGTTGGTAACGTTACGGAAACCGTTCTCCCAGAAGGCAGCGCCAACGATCCCAATATCGTTTAAAGAATCCAGTAGCCCCTGGCCGATCCCGCTGTCAAGAACGGTGCGGGCATGGGTTACATCTTTAAACAGGTAAGGCAGGTCCAGAACCAAGAAATCTTTTTTAAAGTTTCCCAGAGGACCGGTAGAGCTTACTGCTATGTCTAGGGTTCCCATCTGCAGACCTTCGATGCATGCACGTTCGTCACCGAGTACTGCATTGGAGTAAAGTTCAACAACTACTGCACCGTTGGTTCTTTCTTCAACCAGTTCTTTGAATCTAATGAGGCCCAAATGATAGGGATGGGTTTCAGCCACAGAGTGAGCCGCCTTCAGGGTAACTGTCCCTTCGGATGTCTGCTGGCCCTGCTGTTCAGGTCCCTCTGTCTCTTCTGTCTTGCCGCCACAGGCTGTCATGGAAAGTACCATTGCAAAACATAGAAGCATCGCTATAAATTTTTTCATTTTTTTCCCTCCGTTTAGTTTTAATTTCTAACGCCTTAGCGAATTAGAACGCTTTCTCCAATGCACAGATCATATCGGTAATAATAGTGTTGTACGGAGCTTCCACCCCCAGTTCCTTAGCCTTTTTCACGATTGCACCATTGATCTTAAGAATCTCGGTTCTTCTACGATTGATTACATCCTGGAGCATCGAAGAATGGTTTGCACCGGTTCTCCTTGCAACTGTGCATACATTTTCAAATTCTTTTTCTATTTCAAACCTCATGCCGTCAGCATTTGCCACTACAACCGCTTCAGCCACAAGATTTCTGGCAGCCGCATTTGCATAAGGATTTTCCACTATACAGGAGTTTACATCACCCAATAGAGAAGTAACGGCATTGATGCCAACATTCACAAAAAGTTTGCTCCACACCAGACGGAAAACTTCGTCGGATACGTCGGTCTCAAATCCGCACTCTTCCAAAATCTTGGCTACCTTCAGAGCGTTGCCCTGGCCCCCGCCCATCGCGCCGATGTGAGTAGGACCCTGTCCTGCATGGAAAATATGTCCGGGACCCTTAATGGTGCAGCCGTGGCCAGTGGTACCGATTATAACCTGCTCCTTAGGAACAAACTTCATGATGTCATCGCCGTTGCCATATCCGTTCTGTAATGTCATAACGATTGTATCCTTGCCAATGAGAGCCTTATTAGCCTCCATGGCAGCTTCCGTCATAATGGACTTAACAAATACGATGGCTAAATCTACAACGCCAATATCCTCTGCCTTGGTAAAGGCCCGGGGCGTAAATATACTGCTGCTACCGTCATTCTCATCGATAATCAAACCTTTGTTATTGATGGTGTTGATGTGCTCTTCCCACACATCCAGCAGGTATACTTCATTTTTCTGGGACAGGTAGCCGCCGTATAGGCTTCCCATAGCACCGGAACCAATTACTGAAATTTTCATAAGCAAACGTCTCCTATACTTTTTTATAATATATTAGTATAGCTTGGGAATGTCAACTTCCTTATTAAAGCAATACTCTTTGGAAGGGAATGCTCCGCTTAAGGTCTCCTCGTGGAAAGCATTAAGACCTTCTACCATCGCTTTACGAATCTGAGCAAACTGTTTTACAAATTTAGGCTTGAAGTCGCCGTACATTCCTAACAAATCCTGTGTAACCAGTACCTGACAATCAACGTAGGGACCTGCACCTATGCCCAGAATGGGAACCTTTACTTCTTCGGATACAGCCTTGCCAACTACGCTGGGGACGCATTCCAAAACAATTGAAAATGCACCCGCGGCTTCCAGGGCCTTTGCATCCTCGATAAGCTTTCTTGCGCTTTCGGGAGTACCGCCCTGCACCTTAAATCCGCCCAGAGAGGTTGCAGTCTGAGGAGTAAGGCCAATGTGGCCCATTACAGGTATACCGGCCTTAACCATAGCTTCCAGGGTCTTGGCCATCTCTGCGCCGCCCTCCATTTTAACGCAGTCACAGCCGGTTTCCTTCAGCAGGCGGTTACCGTTGGAGATAGCCTGCTCGATACTTACGTTGTAGGAACCGAAAGGCATATCGCCTGCAATAAAGGTATCAGGAGCGCCCTTAACAACGGGTTTGATGTGATGAATCATGTCTTCCATGGTTACACCGACTGTGCTGTCGTAGCCTAGCATTATCATCGCCAGCGAATCTCCCACCAGTATAACCTCGCATTTACTATCGTTTACGATGGAGGCGGTTGTATAGTCATAAGCAGTAACATAAGCAAACTTACGCCCCTCTTCTTTGTACTTCCGGAAGTCCATGATTGTCATTTTTTTCTTGCTCATATTGATATCTCTCCTTTTTAGTATTTTTTATTCCTATCGTCTAAAACCTAATTGCTCCGACAATTCCACAGCAGCCGTCTTTACAAGGCCTGCAATATATTCCTCATCCCTCTCACCACTATCAATTCTGAATTTTGGTATAGCTATACTTATTGCAGCCACCACTTCGTTTGTATAATTCATTACAGGCGATGCTATGCACTTTATTCCTTCGACATATTCTTCATCGTCTATGCAGTAACCATTTTGGCGTATCTCTTCCAACTGCTTAAAAAGTTCCTGTGGGTTATTAAGGGTTTTTCTCGTATACTTAAAGAATTTCTCATCCTGCAACAAGTCCTTCACTCTCTCTTCAGGCATAAATGCCAGCATTGCTTTCCCAAGACCTGTACAATAACATGGCAGCCTTTTGCCTACATTCAGATCTGCTTTTATTATCTCGTTGCTCTCTATTTTGTCTATATAAATTGCATGTCTCCCGTCCATAATTGCCAGATTCACTGTTTCGCAGCTTTCAATAACAAGCCTCTCCATGAATGGCTGCGCCTGTCTCCTCACCCCTAACCTTTCTACAACATTGTTGCCCATCTCCCATAGCTTGATACTATTCGAGTACTTATGGTCC
>JAAYJF010000160.1 GCA_012523075.1 Clostridiales bacterium
TCGCTTGGGGCAGTCAGATAAGGTCCTACGTATTCCACCCATACAGTATGGTAAAGGATCACAGGACCAACGTTGAGGTTGGCAATGTGAACAGGGTGATGGACGGGGACCTGGACGAGTTTATATTCGCCTACTTGAAAAATAATAGTGGTTAGTGGCAAAAAGGAGGCATGGTATGGACAATATTGCCGCAAGACTTTGTAATGAATTCGGGCTGAAAGAATTACAGGTCCAAAACACTATAAAGCTTATTGGCGAAGGAAACACAATACCCTTTATAGCCCGCTATCGAAAGGAGATGACCGGCGGGCTGACCGACGACGTGTTAAGGGACCTGGATGAAAGGCTCAAATACCTCAAAAACCTGGAAAGCAGGAAGGAAGAGGTTATAAGGCTTATAGACGGTCAGGACAAGCTAACCGATGAACTCAAGGGAAAAATATTGTCCTGCGAAACGCTGCAGGAGGTTGAGGATATATACAGGCCCTTCCGGCCAAAAAGAAGAACAAGGGCGATGGTGGCAAAGGAGAAGGGCCTTGAGCCGCTGGCCGATTTAATGTTTGCCCAGAACCTTATGGACGGTGATATGGAGGAAATTGCATTTCCGTACATAGATGAGGAAAAGGGGGTCGGTACCGCCGGGGAAGCCCTTCAGGGGGCCATGGACATAATAGCAGAATCCGTTTCGGATGATGCGGACCTGAGGAAAGCAATAAGGGTCCTTACAACCCGTAAAGGGGTTGTTCGGGTTAGCGGTGCCACCGATGAGGTTTCGGAATTCCAGATGTATTACGACTTTTCCGAGCCGGTTGCCAGGATAGCGCCCCACAGGGTGCTGGCCATAAACAGGGGTGAGAGGGAAGGGCTTCTGTCGGTAAGAATTGAGGCGCCGGTGGAGGATATTCTGAACATAACTCTGGGCAAACTTATACATAATGAAGCAAGTATTTCCAAACCCTATATAGTACGGGCGGTGGAGGACGCCTATAAGAGGTTGGTTGGCCCTTCAATAGAGAGGGAGGTAAGGAATTCTCTTACCGAAAAGGCAGAGGAGCAGGCGATAAAGGTGTTCTCGGTAAACCTGAAAAATTTGCTTATGCAGGCACCGGTCAAGGGTAAGGTGGTAATGGGTTTTGACCCCGCCTACAGGACCGGGTGCAAAATAGCGGTGGTGGACGCTACCGGCAGGCTTTTGGACACCGCCACCGTGTACCCCACCCCACCGCAGAATGATAAGGGAAAAGCGGCGGAGGTGCTTAGGAAACTAATTGCAAAGCACGGCGTGGACCTTATCGCCATAGGCAACGGTACCGCATCGAGGGAGTCGGAACTTTTTGTATCAGAGCTTATAGGCTCCCTTGAAAGGGATGTAAAATACGTTATAGTAAACGAAGCCGGGGCTTCGGTGTATTCCGCATCAAAGCTAGGCTTGGAGGAGTATCCTGATATAAACGTGTCCCTGAGAGGAGCCATTTCCATTGGCAGAAGACTCCAGGACCCGCTGGCGGAACTGGTTAAAATCGACCCCAAGCACGTGGGAGTAGGCCAGTACCAGCATGACGTAAACCAAAAAAGGCTGTCAGAAACGCTGAAGGCTGTGGTAGAGGATTGCGTGAACAGCGTGGGAGCGGACCTGAATACCGCTTCCTATTCGCTACTGCAGTATATTTCGGGCATAAGCCCTGCAGTGGCAAAGAACATTATTTCGACACGGAACCAACTGGGTCGGTTTACCGATCGCAGGCAGCTCCTTGACGTAAAAAGGCTGGGGGAGCAGACTTTTGTGCAGTGCGCGGGCTTTTTAAGGGTTGATAATCCGGAAAATATACTGGATTCTACAGCAGTGCACCCGGAATCCTATCCCGCTGCATCGCAGCTTATAAAAGGCCTTGGGTATGACGTGGGTTCGGTGGCCGCAGAGAATATAAAGGGTATAAGGGATGCGCTGCAAAACATAGACGTACCCGAAATGGCAGGTGTCCTGGGAATAGGTGTCCCCACACTGGGGGATATAGTGGCGGAGCTTCTAAAGCCTGGCCGGGACCCGAGGGAGGATATGCAGGGGCCAACTTTTATGAAGGAGGTAATGCATCTGGAGGATTTAAAGCCTGGAATGGTGTTGGCCGGAACCGTCAGGAACGTAATAGACTTTGGAGCCTTCGTGGATATCGGCGTACACCAGGACGGGCTGGTGCATATTTCCGAGCTCTCGGATAAGTACGTCAGGAATCCGATGGATATAGTATCGGTGGGGGACATTGTGAAGGTTAGAGTTCTTGATGTAGACCCTGTAAGGAACAGGATATCCCTCTCCATGAAGCAGGTCAATTGACAGCACAGGCTATATGAACAAGGAAAACTATATAGAACGCATTAAAACTGGTATCATCCTGAGCGAAGCGGTTGTCATCCTGAGCGCAGCGAAGGATCTTGCGAAGCAAAGGACCTTATGTCTGTCTCTAAAGGATTCTTCGGACTTCGTCCTCAGAATGACAGAATCGGATTCTTCACTACGTTAAGAACGACATAGTCGGGTTCTTCGGACTTCGCCCTCTTAAGCGACAGAGCCGGATTCTTAAAGCTCCGTCCTCTTAAGTGATAGATAAAAGAGTGTAATACTATTAATGCGTTATTTATACTAAGGAGGAGAGGTTTTGAAGGGCAACTTGCATACACAAAGGGGATACAGCTTCCGATGGCTGGTCTGGGGGGTAATGTGTCTTGCCTACATTATTGTGTTTTTCCACAGGATTGCTACCGGGGTTGTGGCGGACAGTCTAATGTCTGAGTTCGGTGTCACCGGAGCGGCCCTTGGCAACTTGGGAGCGGTATATTTTTATGTTTACATGATAATGCAGATACCATCAGGGGTCTTGGCGGATACGCTGGGAGCCAGGATAACGGTAAGCATCGGTACGCTGGCGGCAGGCATAGGCTCAATTATTTTCGGCATGGCATCCGGTATAGAAGTAAGCTATGTGGGCAGGTTTCTAGTGGGTCTTGGCGTGTCGGTGGTGTTTGTGGCCATACTGAAGGTCCTGTCCCAATGGTTTAAGGAGAGCGAGTTTGCCACCATTTCGGGGCTTACTGCGCTCATAGGTAACGGTGGTGCACTGCTAGCGGGTATGCCCCTTGCCCTGGCGGTGGCTATTTTTAGTTGGAGGACGGTTTTTTTGGGAATTGGTACTGTTTCGATAATTATCGCGCTGCTCTGTTACCTGGTAGTGAGGAACAGGCCAGAGGATGTAGGCCTGCCGGGTATTGCAGAGCTGGAAGACAGGGGGGACGGAACTGTTCCGGAAAGGCAGCGAATAATGGAAAGCATAAAGACGGTGGTAACCAACCGGCAAACCTGGCCGGGTTTCATAGCCTTCGCCGGGCTTTCGGGGTCTATACTGTCCTTTACCGGCATGTGGGGAGTGCCCTATATTATGGCGGTTTACGGGCTGAACAAGGCAGCGGCATCCTCGTATGTTATGGCGGCAACGGCCGGGGTGATGGTTGGCAGCCTGGTATCCGGGATGACCTCGGATAAGGTAGGGAAAAGGAAAGGTCCTCTGCTGGCGTTTGGCGTGTCAAACCTGGTTATGTGGCTGGCGCTGGTGCTGTGGAATAACGGTAAACCGCCGGTGGAGGTTCTTTATCCGCTTATGTTTCTGCTGGGGTTTTCAGCCACCGGTTACGTAATAACCTGGGCCTTGGCGAAGGAGGTTAACCCGACACATACGGCTGGGATAGCCCTTGGCACCTTTAATATGGGTGGGTTCTTGGGTCCGTCCATACTGCAGCCCCTTATGGGGTATGTGCTTGATATTAACTGGACGGGACAAATGGCGGAGGGTATAAGGGTTTATTCCCAGGCAGCCTATGCAAAGGCACTGATGCTTTGCGCCGCGGCGGTATTTATTGCCGTGGTGGGTGTACTTTTTGTAAGGGAAACTAACTGCCTGAACGTTTATAACATGATTGAACGCCGCTGATATTCCCGATTCATCCCCTAAGGCCCGGGACCCTGATTATAAAGGATAGAAGATGGAAAAACTGCACAGACGGAGAAACTATTGATAAACGGAGGAAGAAATAATGATACTAATAAAGGGTGGAAAGATATATACAATGGACGGGGAAGTCCTCGAAGGGGGATTCGTGCTCATTAAAGACGGCAGGATAGCCGAAGTGGGCCGGGGCCAACCGGACGGAAGGAATGGGGGCCCGGAACGGGTAATCGACGCATCCGGTATGTACGTGATGCCGGGCTTTGTGGACGCCCACTGCCACATAGGCCTTTTCGAGGACGGTATAGGCTTTGAGGGCGAGGACGGCAACGAAATGACCGACCCCATAACGCCCCACCTAAGAGCGATAGACGCGATAAACCCCATGGACAAAGCCTTCGATGAAGCGGTACAGGGCGGTGTAACCACGGCGGTTACCGGCCCGGGAAGCGCAAACGTGTTAGGGGGCGAGTTTGTGGCTATAAAGACGGTGGGCAGCAGGGTGGAGGATATGATAATTAGAAACCCCATTGCAATAAAGTGTGCCTTCGGTGAAAACCCTAAAAGGGTGTACCACGAAAAAAAGACGGCTCCTACCACCAGGATGGCAACGGCTGCCCTGCTACGGGAAGCCCTAATGAAAGCCAAAAGGTACATGGAAAGGCTGGAAAAAGCCGGAGAAGAAGACAAAAGACCGGAACTGGATGTTAAGATGGAGGCACTTGTAAGAGTGCTTAAGAAAGAACTTCCCCTTAAGGCCCATGCTCACAGGGCGGATGATATACTTACCGCTCTAAGGATTGCCCGGGAGTTTGATATTGATATGACCATAGACCATTGTACCGAGGGACACAGGATAGCAGAAATCCTAGCGCAGGAGCGCAGGGGCGTGGTGGTTGGCCCGGGGCTTACTTCACGGTCAAAGTATGAGCTTAAGGACCTTACCTTCAAAACACCGGGCATTCTTTCGGCGGCCGGGCTGGATATTGCCATAATGACCGATCACCCGGTAGTGCCTATACAATACCTACCGGTTTGTGCGGCCCTTGCAGTGAGGGAGGGAATGGACGAGTACAGGGCCCTAGAGGCCATCACAATAAACGCAGCGAGGATTGCCGGGATAGACGACAGGGTGGGAAGCCTTACACCGGGGAAGGACGCCGATGTGGTGGTGTTTGACGGGCATCCCTTCAGTTATACTACCAAAACCCGGTACGTGGTAGTGGACGGGGAGATAGTGTATAGTGGCTAGTGATTAGTGGTTAGTGGTCAGTACTGCTTTGTCACCCCGAGCGAAGTGGTTGTCACCCTAACGCCTACCAACTACGAACTACCAACTACCAACTAGGAAGTGTTATATATGAAATATTCCTTTGTAAGCAAGAGTCCGAAAGATACTCTGGAGTTTGGAATTCGGCTGGGGCGGCTGCTAAAGCCCGGAGACATAGTGTGCCTTGAGGGGCAGCTTGGGGCCGGCAAAACGGTGCTTACAAGAGGTATAGCCAGGGCGCTTGGAATAGAAGACAACGTCAGCAGCCCTACCTATACGCTGATAAACGAATACGCGGGCAGCATGCCGCTTTACCATTTCGACCTTTACCGGCTGGAAGACGGTGAGGAATTGCTGTATATAGGTGGAGAAGACCTTTTGTATGGACAGGGTATTTCGGTAATAGAATGGGCATCCCGGGCGGAGGACCTTCTGCCACCGGACTGCCTTTGGATACGGCTTATCACACTGGATGAAACGGAATCCTCCCGGCTTATTGAGCTGGCCGTTTCGGGAAAACACAGTGATCTTCTAGAAAGGGTGAGGAAAGGTGAAAATACTGGCTATTGATACCTCATCTATGGTAGCTTCCGCAGCGGTGGTGGACGATGATAAGCTGGTGGCAGAGTACATAATAAACCACAAAAAGACTCATTCGGAGCAGCTTATGCCCATAATAGAGCAGGTGCTCCAAAGCTGCGGCACAAGTATCGGCGAAATTGACGCGGTAGCTGTGGCCAGCGGCCCTGGGTCCTTTACCGGCCTTCGGATAGGCGCCGCCACCGCAAAGGGGCTGGCCCATGCCTGCGGCATTAAGATAATAGGGGTCCCTACCCTTGACGGCCTGGCCTTCAATCTGCCCTACTGCCAGGGTATAATATGCCCTATAATGGATGCTAGGCGAAACCAGGTATATACCGCCCTTTATAAGTGGGACCAGGGCAGTTTCTACAAGCTTAAGCCCTACTGTGCGATGGCCATTTCTGAGCTGCTGGAGGACCTAAGAATAAGGGGTGAGAGGGTCGTGTTTCTTGGGGACGGGGTTCCGGTGCACCGGGATATCATTAAGAATGTCCTGGGGGACCGGGCGGAGTTTGCACCTCGGAATGCGGGTAGGCAGAGGGCATCGTCTATAGCGGAGTTGGCGATGGAGGCGCTCAGGAGGGGCGAAGGCCAAAGCGGGGACGCTTTTGTCCCGTTCTACCTGAGAAAGTCCCAGGCCGAGAGGGAATACGACAAAAAACACAAACCGGAGAATACGGTATGAACAGGCTTCGGTTATCGCCCATGGGTATTGAGGACCTGGACGACATTGAGCAGATTGAACGTTTAAGCTTTTCCACCCCTTGGCCAAGGCAGGCTTTTGTAAAGGAAATCTGTGATAACAGGCTTGCCCGTTATTATACTATAAAGGATGGAAACAGAGCGGTGGCCTACGGTGGAATGTGGTATATACTGGATGAGGCACACATTACCAACTTTGCGGTGCATCCTGAGTATCGGGGAAGGGGAATTGGAAAAATGCTTCTAAAGGGTATGATTGATTTTGGAACCTCCGATGGGATGAGGAGTTTTACGCTGGAGGTTAGCGAAAACAATCATACCGCTATAGGGCTCTACAGCGGAATGGGTTTTGTAAAAGCGGGCCTCAGGAATGGGTATTACTCCGATACCGGTGAGGACGCGATAATAATGTGGCTTGAGCTTTAAGATTTGGGGGACTGTTCGCGGTCATACGGGTCGGAGTTGTCCTCTTTCTTTTCAGGTCCCGCCAAGCTTTTAAGCTGTTCAAAATCGGTATTCTGAGGAGTCAGATTTGTTCCCTCAAGACTTTCTATCCTTGTCAGAACACCATCCGATAATACGTTTGCCCTATATGCCCTCTCAACCAGAGTTCTTTTTCGTTTTGCCATATCTATTTATCTCCTTTGTTTCAGGTTATAAGGAATGGGGACACACCCCCACTATCCACTATCCACTATTATAAGTATATATTTTTATCGTATACAGAAGCTAATGCCAAACATCTAAAAGGATGGTGGTCCAATGAAGTGCAGGCGTATTGCTTCTGCATGCCGTCAGTACTGTTCCGTCGCAAGGGCGCAGGACTTTGGTATATCCCTTTTAAACAGCCTGGACACGGTTCAAAACCCCGACTGCCGGTTTTGCGTCAACTGGAACGGCGGCGAATGTGAAATATTCAAAGGGCAAACTTAGCCCTTTATTTTATCTTTTACATGTGTGGTGTATAATATATGTGTGAATTTCTGGAGAAGGAGAAAGGGTATGGGCTATATCCGAAAGGCAACAGAAAAACTGGAAAGGTTTAAAAACAGACATGATACAAGAATCCTTGCAATAGAGACCTCCTGCGACGAGACCGCCTGTGCGGTGGTGCGAAACGGCCGGGAGGCCCTCTCAAACGTGATATCCACGCAGATAGAGACGCATAAAAAATACGGCGGCGTGGTTCCGGAGATAGCTTCAAGGAAGCATATAGAGCTTATTGATTACGTAGTGGATGAGGCCCTTGTAGGGGCGAAGACGCACCTTGGGGATATTGATGCCATAGCCGTAACAATGGGTCCCGGCCTGGTGGGGGCACTGCTGGTGGGTGTATCCCATGCTAAGGCTATGGCCTTTGCCCTGGAGGTACCCCTTGCGGGGGTGCATCATATAGAGGGCCATATCTGTGCCAACTACATACAGCATCGAGACTTAGAGCCCCCTTTCGTATGCCTGGTGGCCTCGGGGGGACACAGCCATCTTGTGCACGTCAAAGGCTACGGGCAATACAAGATACTGGGCAGAACAAGGGACGATGCGGCGGGAGAGGCCTTTGACAAGGTTGCACGGGCGTTGGGCCTTGGATATCCCGGCGGTCCGTTGGTGGAAAAAGAAGCCCAGAAGGGAGACCCCGGGGCGGTGGCTTTTCCAAGGACCTACCTGGAACCGGGGAGCCTGGATTTTAGCTTTAGCGGCCTTAAGACAGCGGTATTAAACCATCTAAACGTGTGCAGGCAAAGGGGCGAAGCGGTGAATACCGCCGACGTTGCTGCGAGCTTCCAAAGCGCCGTTATTGAGGTGCTGGTGGACAAGACCATAATGGCTGCCAAAAAGTGCAGTACAGACACTGTAGTCCTCGCCGGCGGTGTTGCATCCAACGGCAGGCTGAGGAGCGAGTTTGAGAGCCGGTGTGCCGATGAGGGATTTTTGCTCAAATACCCTTCAAAGCTGCTCTGTACAGACAATGCGGCCATGATAGGGGCAACAGGTTACTATAGGTTGAGGAGGGGTCTTATGAGTACCATGACCCTAAACGCGGTGGCCTCAATGGAGATTGATTCTTATTAACATTTTGTGTTATGTTTACCCCCTCTGGGGGTTTTTTGTTAATTATTTGGCTGTGTAATTTGTGGATATTGTGGACATGCCTTGCTGGGTTGTCTCTGTCACCCATAATCCGCTGTGGATAAACTTGTGGACGGTGTGGATAAGTTGTGGAAATACAAATTTTTTATCCACAGAGACTGTTGGTTTCATAATATTTATGCAACTATATATAACGCATTAATGAAGTTACATATTAAGTGTCATCCTGAAGGAGGGACGACTGAGGGACCTTGGTTTTATCTCCCGCAAGGTCCTTCGCTATCGCTCAGGATGACAACTGTGTGAAGTCTTTATCATATTATATATAGTACTTAAATTTTAACCGGATACCTTAATAAGGTTTTGCTTAATTAATATTGTGCGCACTGAGCAGGCAACGGCAGAGCCCAGGGCAATCTTAATAATGGCCATGCCTATAAAGGGAACCACCCCCGACATAAAAGCGGCCTTATGGGTTATTCCCGTCACCAGCGAAAGCTGGAGCATGCCGCAGGTATAGATTACAAACAGGCCGCACAGCATGGCAATAAAGGTGCTGCGTATGGTGGGAAGGGGTCTTAACTCTACCAACCTTCCGATGATAAAGGAAGAGAGCAAAAAGCCCGTTATATAGCCCCCGGTAGGGCCCATCAACCGTGCAAGTCCGGCGGTGCCCCCGGAGAATACCGGCATCCCTATTATTCCCACAGCTATGTATACAAGCTGGGAGAGCAGCGCCAGCCGGCTACCGAGTATTGCCGCAGCAAGGCATACCGCCAGTTCCTGCATGGTTATGGGTACCGGGCTGATGGGTAGCGGTATTGTAATCTGTGCGAAAATGGCCGTCAGCGCGGCGAACATCGATACCAATATCATTTCCTTTGTCTTCATTTCCTTTGTCTTCATTGCTATTTCCTCCCTTACCGGTGTGCCGGTTATTTCGAAATTCCTTCCGCGGGCTTACCGCAGCTTTTGAAGGGGGTTTCTCCTAATCAATTATAAGGGCAGGACCAGCGATTGTCAACCTAGAACTCTGATAAGGTTAACAATCACGGGTTGCATTGACACTAAATTCTGTATTGTATACAATATAGTTATCAAAGGAGGTTGCGGATGTAGCCATGAAAAGAGGGGTTGGCCAGGGTGGGTATTCCCTTAGGGAAAAAATATTTAAAAAACTACGCAAGGATATTCTGAACGGCAAATACAAAGCCGGGGACAGTTTGGTTGAAATGAAACTTGCCGAAGAGATGGGTGTAAGCAGGACGCCTGTGCGGGAAGCCATCAGGCAGCTTGAGTTGGAGGGCTTGGTGTCCAGCATCCCGAACAAGGGCGTGTTTGTTGAGGGGATAACCAGGCAGGACATCCAGGACATATACGCCATACGGGAATGCATGGAGGGGCTGGCTGCCCGGTGGGCGATAGAGAGGATTGACGAAAAAACTCTTAAGGAATTGGAAAATATATACGACCTCATGGAGTTTTATACTGCAAAGGGGGACCTGGACCAGGTGGGAGAACTGAATTCGCAGTTTCATGATATTATTTTCGAGTCCACCAAAAGCAAGCCGTTAATGCAGGTATTGAGCGATTTCCAGTATTACATTGAAAATATTCGACTTGCATCGCTGAAAGCGCCCGGCAGGGCAATGCAGTCGCTTATCGAACATAAAGCCATAGTACAGGCCTTCAAGGACAGAGATATAGAAAAGGGAGAAAGGGTTCTGGTGGAGCATATAAGGAATTCAAGGCTCAACGTGGAAAGGATGCCCAGGGCCTAATAACGTTTACCTTTTCCAATAAGGGGTGATTATTATCAAAAAGATAGCCGTAGTTACAACGGGGGGAACCATCGCTATGAAGGCGGACCATACAGGTCTTGCGAAACCTTCCTTAAGCGGCGGTGACCTGGTGGCCGCTATACCCTCCCTAAGGGACAGGGTGGCAATTGATGTGTCTGCTTTCACAAATGTACCCAGCTCATACCTTACAATGGATGACCTAATCGGCTTAAAGAGCTATGTTGAAAAGCTGGAAGGGGATGGTTATGCGGGAGTGGTCATTACCCATGGCACCGATACAATGGAGGAGACGGCATATTTTCTTGATTTAACGGTGCGAAGCAAAGCCGCGGTGGTTTTAACCGGAGCGCAGAGGAATCCGTCATTGATTAGTTCCGACGGACCTGTAAATCTTATGGATGCAATACTTACCGCCGCCGATGACGGTACGCCGGAAATGGGGACGGTGATAGTTTTTGCATCGGAGATTGTGGCCGCCCGGGAGGCCACCAAGTTCCATAGGACGCGGGTGGATACATTTAAAAGCCCGGAGTTTGGGCCTTTGGGAGTTGTTAACAACGATAGAGTTATCTGGTACCGAAGACCTGTGGAGAGGACGGTATATAGTATAAGCAGCGCCGACAAAAGGGTGGATATAATAAACAGCTACACTGGTGCCGATTCCAGCATGATTTATAGCAGCATGGAAAAGGGTGCTGACGGGATTATAATAGAAGCCCTGGGGGCCGGTCATGTACCGCCGGCAATGATGGAGGGTATAAAAAAAGCCGTTGAAAAGGGCGTCCCGGTGGTGCTTACCTCTAGGGTTCCCCTGGGCCGGCTGCTCACTGGTACCTATGGTTTTGAAGGGGGCGAAAGGCATCTCCGCAGCCTGGGTGTGATTTTCGGGGAAGACCTGTCTGCGTGGAAGGCAAGGATAAAGCTGATAGTCCTTTTGGCCGCCGGCCTTACACATGAACAGATTAAATATGAATTTGAGAATCGATTGTATCGTTAGGAATGGGAACCCACAGGATTGTAGTGGCTAGTGGCTTCATGAAGCCCTATCTCACATAAGCGTACTATAAGCAGGCATCAAGTCATCTGAAGTATAGCGTATATGACGGGTGCGTGATATGCGTGGTTTCCTATAAAGCCTATCAGCGTTCTATTACATAAGAATGATATTTAATCGATTATTTCCGCACACTTCTGATATAGCTCTTTCAGTTTGTGCTTAAGGGCCTTAAGCTCTTCATTAAGGTCCTTATTTTAATCGCATCAGAATACACCTCCGGTTGGCACATACGCTGTTCCAACCGGAGTGCTTCTTCCTTTGCCCCGGTTATTTCCCTCCCCCGGTTTTCCTGTTTTATTCTCCGTAGTTTGCTGGCTTCCCGCATTTCCCACTTCCCACATCGCACCTCTCATTGTGATTTGCCATCTGAAAGCATTACCCTATCGCCTACCAACTGCTAACTATGGACTACCAGCTATCATTCCAACAAATTTATATAACGTGATAAAACTTTACATCTTCTAGCGTGTAATCCTGTGCGGCTTTAGTCATCCTGAGCGTAGCGAAGGATCTATCGCCGAAAGATTCTTCGGGCTTCGCCCTCAGAACGACAGAGTCGGATTCTTCACTACGTTCAGAACGACAGAGTCGGATTCTTCGGACTTCGTCCTCTTAAGTGACAGAGTCGTATTCTTCGGGCTTCGCCCTCTAGGTGCTAAGTAAAGTAATGTAATATTATTAACACTTTATAAATAAATTATAAAATATATATTGGTAATTATTTAACAAATTGATATAATTAATAAGGAGGTGGAAATAAATAGCTAAACCCGTGGCATACTATGAATGAGGAGGGATAGAATGGACAGAATGAAGCCTAATATATCAATGGCAGTAATAAGGAGATTACCCAAGTACTATAGATATCTCAACGAATTGATGGAAAAGGGGATTACCAGAATATCATCCAAGGAATTCGGAAGAATATTAGGTTTTACCGCCTCCCAGATAAGACAGGACTTAAACTGCTTCGGCGGTTTTGGCCAGCAGGGCTATGGGTATAACGTCAGGGAATTAAGGGATGAGATTGCCAATATCCTTGGTATTAATAAGACCAAGAATGCCATAATAGTAGGCGCAGGCAACCTTGGTCAGGCAATTGCAAACTACAGTGGGTTTAGGGGTTCCGGTTTCGTGTTGAAGGCTATGTTTGACATAAACCCGCGACTTGTGGGTATCAGCATCAGGGATATTAAGATAATGGATATTGATGATATGGGAGAATTCATCAAAAACTCGGGTGTAAACGCGGGTATCATATGTACCCCTAAGGAGGGGGCCCAGAGCGTTGCCGACAGGCTGACCGGGGAAGGTATAAAGGCAATATGGAATTTTGCTCCCACCGACCTTGAAGTACCCGAAGACGTAATAGTGGAGAATGTGCACTTGAGCGAGAGCCTCATGGTTTTGGCCTATATGATGAACGAAAGGGACAGAATGGAAAATACCCAGTAACCCGAATCAGACAAACCGCAGATCTTTGAACGGGACCTGTCGGCTGCAGTTTTGGCGGTTTTAACAGGGAAGGGGAGAGCCTATGCAGGTGACATCGCTGGTGGGTATTAGCGGGACAGGCAAGAGTTACAGGGCACTGCTGGTTGCGAAGGATAATAATATTGAATATGTAATAGACGATGGTCTTTTTATTAAGGGCAACAAGATTATTGCAGGAGCTTCGGCCAAAAAGGAGCACACAAAAATTGCTGCGGTAAGGAGGGCCCTTTTTATGGACCCGGAGCACCGGGAGGAGGTGGCCGGGGCAATAAGGCTTCATAGGCCCAAGCGGATACTTATCCTTGGCACCTCGGATGGGATGGTGGACAGAATAACCCAGGCTCTGGGCATTCCCGCGCCCCAAACACGGCTTCATATAGAAGATATAGCTTCAGAGGAAGAAATAGAGCTTGCCCGTCAGCAGAGACTATTAAAGGGTAAACACGTAATACCTGTCCCCACGCTGGAGGTGAAAAAGGACTTTTCCGGATATTTCCTGGATACTCTGAAGATACTTACCAAGAAAAGAGACCATTCCGTTACCATTGATGAAAAAACAGTGGTCCGCCCCACATACAGCTATTTGGGCAGGTATACCATATACGGCAGGGCGATTATTCAGATAGCCCGGGCCGCTGCAGAGAAGATTGACGGTATAGGCAGGATATACAACACCGAGGTTGCTATTTATCCCCACGGGATTGTACTTAATACCGATGTGGCGGTTAAGTACGGAATTGCAATGGAGAAGCCGATAGCGGCGATGAAGGAAATGATTAAATCCGAGATAGAATACATGACTTCGCTGAACGTGCTGGCTATAAATGTAACCGTTAAAAGCCTTATAATGGAATAACTACTATTTCCAACGTTTTTTTAAGGTTTACAATTATTTTTAATATGTTATAATTCAAGTGAGGGCCTGCCTGTTATATGTCAGGCAGGCCCTCATTGAGAAAAACCGAGTTTTTTGGTTTTGTTTTAAGTATTAATAAAATATATAAAGAGGAGGTCGTATTATGGCTGAAAAGAGTATGAATCCCTTTGAAATTGCCCAGCAGCAGATTAAGGCGGCGTGCGACAAACTGGGAACGGAACCGGCTGTTTATGAAATCCTTAAACAGCCCATGAAGGTTATGGAAGTAAGCATACCTGTTAAGATGGACAACGGCGAGGTCAAAACCTTCATAGGTTACAGGGCGCAGCACAACGATGCACTTGGCCCGGGAAAGGGCGGGGTAAGGTACCATCAGGATGTTACGATGGACGAAGTAAAGGCTCTTTCTATGTGGATGACTTTCAAATGCGGCGTTACCGGTACTCCCTATGGCGGAGGCAAGGGTGGAATTATAGTTGATCCTACCCAGTTATCCCAAGGCGAACTGGAAAGGCTGTCCAGAGGGTACATAAGAAAAATAGCCGATTTCATCGGTGACAACAAGGATATTCCTGCTCCCGATATGGGCACAAACGGTCAGATTATGTCATGGATGATTGACGAGCTGAGCGTTATAAGGGGATACAACGAACTGGGTGCTATCACCGGAAAACCGGTTGCGTTTGGCGGATCGCTGGCGAGAACCGAAGCTACCGGTTACGGTATAGCTAATATGGCTAAATTGGCCGCCGAGAAAGTAGGCGTGAAATTCGAGGGTGCCAGAATAGCGGTACAGGGCTTTGGCAACGTTGGTAGTTTTACCTGCAAATACCTGGACGAATTTGGCGGTAAAGTCATTGCCATTTCCGACGTCTCCTGCACACTGTACAATGAAGATGGCATAGATGTTAATGCTCTGCGAGAATATGTAAAAAGCAATAAATTCCTGATAACCGGTTTCCCCGGCTGCAAGGAACTGCCCAGGGAAGACATACTGGGCATGGAAGTAGATATTTTACTCCCCTGTGCTATGGAAAACCAGATAACCGCTGAAACCGCGGGCAATATTAAAGCAAAGCTTGTGGTTGAAGGAGCAAACGGACCCACTACTCCCGAAGGGGATGCAATTCTCAAAGAAAGAGGAATACCGATTTTCCCGGATATACTGTGTAATTCCGGCGGAGTTATCGTATCCTATTTCGAATGGGTACAGAACCTGCAGAACTATTACTGGCCCTTTGACGAGGTACAGGAAAAGCAACTAGTAAAAATGAAGGAAGCCTTTGATGCAATATGGGCGCTTAAAGAAGAGAAGGGCGTTGATATGAGAACTGCAGCCTACATGATTGCAATCAAGAGAGTTGCGGACGCGATGAAGCTACGCGGCTGGTACTAAAAAGGGACAAGAAAAGGGACAAGGGACGGTTCTTTGTCCCTAATAAGGAAAGCATAGGGCAGGCCTTTGGGTCTGCCCTCAAGTTGTAGACAAATGTAATTAGGCTTCATGAATACCCGCTTTATGCGAAAATGCTTTAGAGGAAACTAAAGCCTTGCTTATTGAAAGCCCTACCGCATTTTATGCGCCGTCCAAGTCGCGTCGGCTTCGCCTCTCCGCTAGGGAACCCTAGGTTCCCTTCGGCGGTTGCTATGCAACCTGAGTACCCTCCTGAAACCGGCGGGGAACATTTCCCCTGCACCCCTTCTTTCATAGCA
>JAAYJF010000053.1 GCA_012523075.1 Clostridiales bacterium
AACGACAGAAATTTGAGGCCGCTGCCCTCCCCTAGGAGAGGACACATAGAAGTGCTTGATGTTTAGAAGGGTAATAGATAGAACGTTATGTTAACAGAGCTAAACAGTGGCAAAAACCACTGATAAAGTAACTATACTAATTGTACAAAGGAGGTAGGTATTATAATGACAAGGCTTATAGGACTTGATGTAGGTTACGGGTTTGTTAAGGTAACGGACGGCAGGGCAGGATACTCCTTCCCCAGCGTTGTGGGCGAAGGACATAATAAACCCACCTTTAACGTAATGTCAGACCAATTGTCGGTGGTTGATGACATGAAAATCGGTATAGACGATGAGCTCTATTTTGTAGGAAAATCTGCAATAAGGCATTCCAAATTTGCACACCGGGACCTCTCCTATACAAGGGCGATAAGCGATGACCTGGAAACGTTGTTTTTTAGCGCCTTAAGTCCTTTCTGCAACGAAGCGGTAAACAGATTCAGGGTAATAACAGGCCTGCCGGTGGAGAGAATGCACCTTGCATCCGACCTTGCCGAAAGGGTCAGGGGCGAAAAGATGATAACCATCTATAGCGAAGGTAACCCCCACGAGGTCAAGATAGACATCGATGCCGTTGAAGTAGTTCCGCAGCCGCTGGGCACATACTGGTCGGTGCATCTTAACTCCCTCGGCCAGATTTCCGAGCCGATGGAAGGACGCACCGGAATAATAGACGTAGGTTTTAGAACAACCGACCTTGCAGCCATTGAGGACTCCGAATACATACCGGAAAAGAGCAAAACTGTTCCTCTGGGACTGGTAACGGCCTACAGCGATATCGCTTCCTACCTGGCCACAACCTACGGGCTGGAAAAGGAAAGCTACGATCTGGACAGCATAGTGATAAAGGGAAAAATAAACGTTGCCGGCGAGACCATTGATATTACCGAAATAATAAACAACGCCTTCCAAAAGCTTGCGGTGAATATACTTGTAACCGTCAACTCCAACTGGAAAACCACCGACTTTGATAAGCTGGTGCTTAGCGGTGGAGGAGGCCAGTCGGTAAGCGACTATGTGCTGCCCAAACTGTCCCAGGCCCAGCTCACCAACGAGCCTATAACGGCAAACAGCCGGGGATATCTGTCCTGGGCAAACCGTTACTGGGGTTCGCTAAACGAATAACTAAGAAAAATAGCCCGTACCGATAACGCCCGGTATGGGCTTTTGCTTTATGAGCAAATAAAATAGTTATTGAATAATTCAGTGGCCACCCTTCATACAAATGTAAGGGTGGTATTTATGCTCTCATTCCTCTCGAATATTGTCCTTAATTTCTTTATCGCCTTGGGGGTTGTCCTGGGAGGCTCGGTTTTCGGTGCCCTGGCCGCCGTCCTCACTGGACAGCCTCCTCTTAAGACTATGATAGACGTAGCCGATAGCATAAAAATATGGGCCATCGCCGTGGCATTGGGGGGAACCTTTTCGTCCTTCAGAGTGCTTGAGCAGGGCCTTTTCAAGGGGGAAATAAAGTCCCTTATAAGGCAGCTTTTGTATATCTTTTTTGCCATGGGCGGCGCCCAGCTGGGTTATGTTATACTCTATCTGATTAAAGGAAGGGATATTAACTGAAAAGCACCTT
>JAAYJF010000108.1 GCA_012523075.1 Clostridiales bacterium
AAAAGCACATTATCTCCAATCCAAACCTTGTTAACATCAAGTATAATACACCCATAATTGGCATAGAAATTTTCCCCGACTTCAGTATTGTATCCGTAATCACAATAAAATGGTGCCTCGATGTAAAAAGTGCCTTTTGCCAGAATCAGCTGCTTTAGGATTCTGTGTCTTTTCTCCTTTTCGCCAGGTCTTGTGTGATTAAACTCAAAGAGCAAATCCTTTGCATAATCTCTTTCTTTTATCAATTCTTCATCACCGGGATTATAATAACTACCCGATAACATATTTTCTTTTTCTGTCTTCATCAACTTACTCCCCTATACTTGACGATGTAATTATATTGCCCGCATTTCAATATTAAATTAGTGGTTAGTGCTATGTGTCACTTTATTGTCATGCAGTTTTTATTATGCTAACCGCTTCAGGGTCAAAGCCCGTTGTTTTAAAGAGATGCTTGACGAATACAGCGGTAAATACTCTAAGGAGGAGTTTGGTATTTCTAACCGCTTGACACACCTGTCTAATGCTGCTAGACTGTTATTGTCTAATAATATTAGACAGGAGGTGCATGGTTATTAAAAAGTATAAACTAGGTGAAATGGAACAAAAATTTGCAGATTTAATCTGGCAACATGAGCCGGTAACTACCCGGGAGCTCACTGGGCTATGTGCCAGGGAGTTTGACTGGAAACGGACAACAACCTACACAATGCTAAGACGTCTTTGTGACAGAGAAATATTTAAGAATAAGAACGGTACGGTTATTTCGCTGATGTCGAGGGATGAGTTTTTAGCGTTGCGGGGAGAGAGATTTCTTGAGGAATCCTTTGAAGGTTCGCTCCCGAGGTTTATTGCGGCCTTTACGCGCCGTAAAAAGCTAAGCGAAGGTGAAGTACAGGAAATAAAGCGTTTGATTGACGGGTATAAGGAGGAGTAGATATGTTGGGAAAGCTATTTTTACAGGTTGTTAATATGAGCTACATTGGCGGTATAGTCATACTGTTTGTGCTGGCAGCAAGGCAATTTTTGAAAAAAGCCCCAAAAATCTTTAGTTATTCACTATGGGCTGTGGCATTGCTTAGGCTTTTATTCCCGCTTTCCTTTGAAAGCATGCTAAGCCTTATTCCCGTTAGTCCGGAGCCTATCTCAAACGATATTTTATATACCCATGCTCCCCGGGTCAACACAGGAATATCAGGCGTTGATAGTTTTGTCAATTCATCCCTTCCGGCGGGAACCGTACATGGGAGTGTAAACCCAATGCAAATCTGGGTTAATGTTGGTGCAATACTGTGGGTGGTTGGGATTTCGATACTTTTAATTTACAGCCTGGTCTCTCTCTTAAGATTTAAA
Organism: Clostridiales bacterium; assembly: GCA_012523075.1. Classification (GTDB taxonomy): domain Bacteria; phylum Bacillota; class Clostridia; order Ch29; family Ch29; genus JAAYEV01. The sequence goes on from JAAYJF010000108.1 coordinate 1,354, forward strand.
AGAAAACTTAAAAGTGCGGTATACGACAGTGGCAATATCTATCTTTTGCCCGGGATAGACACTCCATTTGTGCTTGGGATTATCCGCCCCAGCATTTACCTGCCAATGTCATTATCACAATCAGAAAAGGACTATATATTGCTGCATGAGCAAACGCATATTCGGAGATTTGACCATGTATTCAGAATTATCGGCTATTTGACTTTGTGTATCCACTGGTTTAACCCTCTGGTATGGATAGCTTTCTTTGTAAGCGGCAAGGATATGGAAATGTCCTGCGATGAGGCGGTCATAAGAAAACTGGGCGACGGTATAAAAAAGGAATATTCATCATCCCTTTTATCGCTTACCACGGGAAGGGGGATATTAAGAGCAACTCCCCTTGCCTTTGGCGAAGGAGATACCAAAGGCAGGATCATGAACGTAATGAATTACAAAAAGCCGGTGTTCTGGGTTATCATTATAGCGGCGATTGGCATTGCAGCCCTTTCCTATGGGCTCCTCTCCAATCCAAAGAATGAAACACTTACAGTTGAGGATTACGCAAAGCTGTATGTAAAGCAGGTTATTGAGGGCTATGAACAAGCCGAGTACCAAGACTTTAAAGTCGTTGAGCATAGAATTGAATCGCTTAATAAAATAGCGGTGTTTGATGATTTAATGAACCGTCCTATTGAACTATGGCTGCTTGAATACAGATTAAAGCCTGATAACATCCAGAATGTCATGCTTGCGGGAGGAATGAATGAGATAGACGGCTGGATTACTGAGGATAGCAGTATGGGCAAACCTGTGATGGTTTTTTCCTACAATAAAGAAGAACCTGAATACTTAGGAATAATTTGGACCGGCGAGATGGGTGATTTGTTATCAAGCCAGGAAATTGTGCTAAGAGAGTTTCTGGAATCATCCGGGTACCTGCCGCAGGAATTCTTTGCCGGGGAGCACATTATAGCAAAATTCAAGCTTTCTACAGGCGAAACAGCCCAGGCACTATTATCACAGCCCGCATCCAAGGGCAGCCAGGGCATATGGTGTGTGGAAAGATGGATGGATGGCAATGGAGTAGTATATTATAACGATCCGCAGGTTGACAGCTCATTAGCTGACCATTACACCGAATTACAGAAACAGTGCGACCTTCGTGATCATCCATGGCTTCAGGACCCATAAGGAGTCGCCTTGAATTTTATTCACCAAACATTAGGCCAGCCCGGTGATGGTGAAACCATTGAATTAATATACAACGCATCGGCGGAGGATTTCTTGCAAACACCGGTAAGCACATATATCGGATATATATCCAATTTTGCCATGTCCTACCCTGATTTATTCCATTTCGATCCCGTTGAATGGATAACCCTGGAGGACACCAAAAGGATAGAAGAGCTTGGTATTCAATCATATGAAATGCCTAACGGATACTATATCCATAATCCCAGAGAGGATATCCTTGGCTTTTATGTAAACGAGGATACCCAATATAACTTCATTGACTGGGGAAACGACTTTGTAGGGATGGATGAAGACAGGTTCTACAGCACCACAGATAAGGAGGAATTTATCCGTTACCTGAACACTTACTCGGATATGGCGGCTAAGGTGCCGTTCTGGATAGAAACAAAGGATGGTTACGTAGTTAGTATTACCGAGCAGTTTGTGAATTAATCAATCTATATAAAGCGTTAATAAAGTTACATTTCTTTATTTGCAATTTAAGAGAGCGAAGCCCGAAGAATCCGACTTTGTCGCTTAAGAACGCAGTGAAGAATCCGACTTTGTCGTTCTGAGAGCGAAGCCCGAAGAATCTTACTGGAGGCAGACACAAGGTCCTTCGCTGCGCTCAGGATGACACGCTAGAAAATACAAAGCCCGAATAGAAAACAAGAAAGAAAAAACAATAAGAGGTGATTCTTTGTATTTTGAATATGGAACGGAGGCAACTGAATACTTAAAAGAAAAGGATAAGCTGCTTGGCGAGGCGATAGATAAAATTGGCCATATTTATAGGAAAGTTGATAATGATTTGTTTTCCTCCGTTGTGCATCATATTATAGGCCAGCAGATTTCATCCGCAGCTCAGGCAACGGTTTGGAAACGGGTATCGGATAAACTTGGGACGGTAAACGCTGACACGATTTGTATTTGTTCCCGTGAGGAATTGCAAAGCTGTGGAATAACTTTTAGGAAAGCTGATTACATTAAAGAATTCGCAGCAAAAGTACAAAGCGGGGAGTTTAACATAGAATCGCTTTACGACATGCCGGACGAGGGCGTTATAAGGCAATTGACGTCACTAAACGGTGTTGGTGTATGGACCGCGGAGATGATAATGATTTTCTGTATGCAGCGGCCTGATATAGTAAGCTACGGAGACCTTGCCATTCATCGTGGCATGCGGATGCTATACCACCATCGCAACATTAATAAAAAGCTCTTTGCAAAATATGCGCGGCGGTATTCACCCTACGGCACAGTTGCAAGTCTGTATCTTTGGGCTATCGCAGGCGGTGCCATTCCCGATATGAAGGATTATGCTCCCAGGAAGAAGTGAAAATTATAACGCGGCATAAAGCGGCCGCGTTTTTCACATTAATCATATCATACAAAAAACTGTAAATGCAGACTGTTTGTTTTCATTTGCCAGTGTTATAATGCAGTAGCGGGCTATGAGATTACTAAAGGGGCAACCTAGTGGATACTGCCAAAGGGGGTAAACATATAAGTTCCTATGCGCTTCATTTTAAGGACGACGCGCTTATGACCATATTAGAGCGGGGAAGATGTGAAGACAACGGAAGAGGCATACAGGATTCTTCTTGCTTTAGCCAATAGCGTGGCATCGCGGATGGGGGCTGACGATGCAAAAGCTTTTTGCATTTCTGTTATCATTTGGGGCTATGGCTTCAAGAACAAATCCTGTTTGTAAAAAGAATGGGGGAATGAAATAGAGGTCTTCTATGTGAGGACCTATTCAACAGCTCCGGCAAGGGGTTTTAGGCTGAAATAATCAAGGGCCAGGTTGACATCGTTTATATCATAGACTTTGCGCTCAAAACAGAACTTGATAACAAGGTCCGGCAATTCACTGTCGGACAGCGTATAGCCCGCGGCATTCAGTAGATTGCTTGCTTCTTTTTGGCATAATTCAAGTGCCAGTGACAGGGCTATCACGGTGTTCTTGCTCGGATGATAACCCGGGTTTGAGCGTATCTTGGAAAAATGGCGGCGGTCAATCCCAGCTTTCTTGTAAACTTGTGCATCGCTTAAACCTGTTTTATCTATATAGCCAAACAGCACCTCGGCAAAGGAAGGCTTCCTGTTGTTTTCAACAAAGCTTTTTATTTCTGTAGGTGCTATTTTTTCATACAGGACTTCTCCGGCGGTTATCCCCTTGGGAAAGCATTCTTCTATAGCGAGGCCATAGTTGACGAGGTGTTCGCTCACATATTTTTGCAGGTCATAAAAGAATTCTTTTGAGAGCATCGTATCGTTTCCCCCTTTACGTAAATGTCGCCGTAGGGGCGACCATCAGCGGTCTCTTTATTATTACAATTGTACCATAAATAAAAAGTGAAGGGATGATAGAAATGGGTTCCAATCTGACTGAAATTGTTTTTATCCTTGACCGAAGCGGTTCGATGGCAGGCCTGGAAAGCGATGTAATAGGAGGGTTTAATTCCTTTATTGAAAACCAAAGCAAGATGGACGGAAGGGTGATAGTGACCGCCGTTTTATTCGACCACGAGTATGAGCTTTTATGGAACGGGATAGACGCCAGAAAAGCCAGGCTGACTAGCAATGAGTATTATGTAAGAGGATGCACTGCCCTACTTGACGCAGTGGGCAAGACCATTCTGGATGTGGAGAGAAGGCTGTCCATGCAGCCGGAGGAGAAGCGGCCGGGAAAGGTGATATTTGTCATCACCACCGACGGGCTGGAAAACGCCAGCAGGGAATTTTCGTATGAAAAAGTGAAAGGACTGATTAAGCACCAGCAGGAAAGGTATGGCTGGGAGTTTGTGTTCCTCGGCGCGAACATAGATGTCGCAAAGGAAGCGGACAGCCTGGGCATTTGCCGTGATGACGCATACAGTTTCAAGGCTAGCAAAGCGGGGGTCGCAAAGATGTACGATACGGTCTGCGAAGCGG
>JAAYJF010000156.1 GCA_012523075.1 Clostridiales bacterium
CGTAACGCTGCACCTGTAGGCGTAAACCCTAACCCCCGCCTCCGCTGCCAGGGCGATTGCCTCTGAAAAAACCGGATCGGTTTCGCTGTTTGGAGTAAAGCTTCTTGCATCCTCCCTCTGGGCTACTACAATAACGGCGGCCCCGAGGCCCTCGGCCTTGGCCCTCATAAGCTCGCGTACATGCTTTGTGCCCCTTTCTGTGGGAGCATCGGGAAACCGGGCTACGCTGTCCTGCACCAGCGTTACGCATTTTATTTCTATGTAGCATGTCCGCTCTCTGTCTGTAAGCCGCACATCAAACCGGCTGTTGCCGTAAGCAGCTTCGCGTTTTATGCCGGTCCAGCCTTCAAACCCCTCCAGCCTTCCTTCTTTAAGGGCCTTAAGAACCAGTCGGTTGGCCATTACCGATTCCAAAAGCACCGGTACGCCGTCTATGGTATGGGCTATTATTAGATCCCATTTGGTCTTGCGGTCGGGGTTCTTGGCCCTTCGGAGCACAACCTCCCTGCCAGGTACGAGCAGCTCCTTCATCCTACCGGTATTGGCGACGTGGCACAGCACCGTTTCTCCGCCGCATTCCGCCAGGGCTTCAAACCGGTTAAGCCTCTTTATGAACTTTGCGTTCTTTTTTTCTCCGTAAATTTCTATGGTTGTTATCACGTTTTTTGTCCTTTCTGAACCCCCCGTACCGGGTATGCTCTGAATTTGAAGATCCTTCGCTATCGCTCAGGATGACAGAGGGAACGCTGGGGATGACAGAGAGAGCGCTGGGGATGACAAAAAGGGGCTTTTTCAATGGTCTCGGATGATTTTCTTGTCTCTTACTGCCACAGAGTTTCCTTTGTAAAGTTCTCCAATACATATCCTTGGTTGCTGAAACACTTTCTGCAGTGCCGGCTCGAGAGCTTATTCTCGGTGCCACAGATACATATCCAGGAATCCGGGGTTCGTTCGGCATAGCATATAGCATCCTTGTACGATGTCTTTCGCTTTATTTCGGCTAAGTCTGTGCCGGCAATTCCTTCGCCGCGGCTTTCAGCCTTGTCTAAAAGATCCAACTTCCGCCTCAGCTCCTCATCGCTCAACAGCCCCTTTTGATGCAGGTCTTTAAGTGCGTTCCTCTCGTCACTATGGCCTTTTTGGGCTATCCAGCTCTCATACTCCCTTTTCTTTCGCTCGAACTCTTCCTCCGTCAAAATCCCTGCATCCCTTAGTTTAATAAGGTTTGCCAGTTCGCTTCTTTCTTTGCCTGCAATCATTCCGGCTATTTTTTCAGTCTTTTGATTGTTTATAACCAGCAGTACAACTATTGCTATTATGAGAACCAAAAACAGCAAGGCCTTATCCCCCTTTCAGATTGTTCTACTATAGTATATCATGTGTAACAAAAAAGGAGCATCCCGAATTTCAAGATCCTTCGCTATCGCTCAGGATGACAGAGGAAACGCTGGGGATGACAAAAACAGGGGGATGGTTTCCCCGTTTCCCCGGAAAACCATCCCCCTTGTTTAATACCGCTTCATCCTCCTGCCATGGGGAATGTTTCAATCCCCCTTCAGACAGTGTACCTGCCCTCTGTCTGGTCAGGCCTTTGGCAATACGTTAAAATCCGTATTACTGTATGATAAAAGCACCTTTAACATAGCTTCCCCATATTCTTTTTCAAACTCCTTCGCAACGCTTTTACAGATTTCTTCGCCCTTTTCTCCCTGTATGCTTTTTACTATATCGGAATAGGTCTTGTAAATATGTCCGCAGTGATATTCAAAGGGCATTTGGGTTTTGCTCTTATCGACGGAATACCCCTTCTTTTCAATATATGCATCCTTCAGCACAAAATCGCATTTACCTTCTTTGTGCAGAGTGCTCCGCACCTCAAAGGTGAGATAGGGGTTAAACCCCCGTGCAATGGCCAAGTCAAGATGCTTGCAGTAAAGGCAGGCCCCCTCAATGAGGCCCATCGCCTTGTACTGGTCATGCCACGGGCAGGCGTGTACGAAATACCTATAATCGGGGCTTTTGGAAACGACCTCCATATGCCTGCCCTGGGTGAAATATTCCTCCGTGTACGACCATTCGCCGTAGGCGCAGTAGGTCGCAAAGTCCAGTTCCCTTCCGTCGCGTATGGCCCGCTGTGCCATGCGACTGCCCCTTTGTTCCGCGTATCTCTGTGTTGCCAGGACAAAGGTTGCCTCACCGTTTTGGGGACATTTTTCCTTAAGCTCCCTGTAAAAACAAGCGGAAATAAAGGCATGATGCCTTTCGTTGAAGTCCATAGGACACCTCCCTTATTGACAGAGCAGGTCTTTGACAACCTTGTTATTTTTAGGCTCCAGTACAAGCTCTTCACAATCCGCATGGGTTATGCAGGCAACAACAACTTTGCCGTTGCATTTGACGGCGCACCTGCCGCAGATGCCTTGGTTGCAAACTGCATGGGAAAAATAAGCCAGCGTCGGGTCAATGTTTTCCGAGATATACCGCAGGACGTCCATAATCGTATATTCCCCATCGGTTGGGAAAGGAACGGTAAATTCATCGTAATGCTCTTCCGGTAATGTTCTTAGTACTTTAACTTTCATCGTTATCCTCCTTTAAAAATCAGTCCTGAAGGTTTTCAAGGCCTATGCCCGTTTCAAGCAGGTATCTTTCATATTCGATTGTATCATAATCGGGCGGAGCTATTTTACCAGGTATTGGCTCTCTGGTTGAAAGCTTTATGTCCTCACCGTCTTTTTGGGCGATTGTACGTACCAAATAGTTTTTGTTGTCTATATCGGGATAATCGAGACGCAGATGCAGGCCGCGGCTCTCCTTACGGGCTTCTGCCATGTAAGCGGCAAGCTTTGAACAAAGAAGGCGGTTTTTAAGGGCAATAAGGCCCATGAGTTCTGTATTGTATGCCATATCCTTACATAAAACTGTTGCGTTTTCCAGCTCTTTTTCCAGCTCTTCATACTGCTTTATGGCTGTACGCAGCCCCTCACCGTCACGATAGCAGTTGAGGTATTTATCGGAAATGGCTTCAAATTTCCTTACCGCTTCGTTGACCAGGATTCCGCCTTCGTTATCCAGCACCTTCATGAGTTTTTCTGCAACTGCGTTGCCACTGTCCGCACCGCAGCCGCAGGCGGGTGCAGTTTTTGCATATTCTGCCGCAGTTATTCCTGCACGGTAGCCCTGGACCAGCATTTCGGTGACAGCATCGGCAACACGGTTTGCTCCAAACACACCGCTGGCGCACTCGCCGCCGGCAAACAGCCCTTTTACAGTGGTCTCCATTTTTTCATTAACCAGAATTCCCCCGACGGAATACTCGTTGCCCAATCCTACTTCCCAGGTTCCCTTTTCGAGGCACATCCTTCGCACCTTGTTTATATCATTGTGGTGATAAAACCCTTCTTTATAGAATTTTCTGAACAGCTCCACCGTTTCATCAAAGGCCTGGTTGGTTTCCTCCTCCGTGCCTATAATCTTAAGAAATATACCGCCCTTGTCAGTCTTTTTGTCGCTGGAAACTGTTTTACCGTAATAAACCATATGCAAAAGCTTGCAGATCTCGCTCTTTGTTTCCATCTCTTTAAGCTGACTTGGCATTGTAAGCTCATTTCCATCCCGGTCGGTAGCTACATACTTAAACGTCGGCATGGTAACAAGCATCAAAGGCAAAATGGACCCAACTATATCCTGGGGTTCGAGGGCAGTAAGCAGGAACAGTAAAAACTCCATATCCGCAACCTTTGCCCCGGCGCGGAATGCCATTGCCACGCCGTCACCGGTCATATCGGAGTTTGTGCTTTTAAGCGAGAAGGGCTGGAACCCGCCCGTTGCCAGGACAACTGCCTTTGCATTTATCTGTACGAAATTGCCGGTGTTTAGTTCAAGCGCCAGTACACCGCTTACACGATCTCCGTCCGAAAGCAACTCTAGGACCGCGACATCACTAATGTGTTCGATACCCGGCGTTGACGAAAGCCCCTGCTTTAAGGCACTGCCCATCATCCTGCCCGACATCCACCAGGTTGCAGGCAGCCCGAAATCAAAGGGCTTACCCGCTTCTTCCGCCCATTTTACAACCTCATAGACTATTGCGGGGCTTTCCTCCACAAACTGCTCCACCATATTCTGGTCGTTTATATAAAAACCGTCCTTTATAATGGACTCGTACAAATCAGCCTTTGTAAAATCCTTGTCAGCTTCTTTGATTCCATAATCATAATAGGCGCTGTGCCCGTCCATCGCGAAACTTCCGCCAATCATTATCGTGTTCCCGCTGTTACCCACCTGCCCCTTTGAAACAAGCAGCACTTTGGCACCGCTTCTGGCCGCACCTATTGCAGCAGAGATGCCCGCGCCTCCACCGCCTACAACAAGTATTTCCGTTTCTATAATCCTACTGACTGTATTACCCATAAAAACGTCCCTCCAAATCTTATTCTTTTATTTCTCCCAAATATGCTTTTTTCACCATTTCAACATTTGCAAGCTCACAGGATTTGCCTGAAAGCACAATGTTTCCCGTTTGTATAACATACCCGAAGTCCGATACGTCAAAGGCCATGAAGATATTCTGCTCAACAATCAGGATTGAAACGCCCTGGTCCCTGATATAATTTATTGCGCTTTCCACCACATCCACCATATTAGGCGCAAGGCCCATTGACGGCTCGTCAAGGAGCAATAGCTTTGGCTTTGAAGCCATGGACCGTGCAATGGCAAGCATCTGCTGCTCGCCTCCTGAAAGGGTCCCGGCAAGCTGGTTATACCTATCTTTAAGACGTGGGAACATTGAAAACGCGGTCTCCTCAACGCCTTGCAGTTCTGACTTTGACCTTGTAAATGCTCCCAGGGCGATGTTTTCACGGACCGTCATTTTAGGGAAAACACGGCGCCCCTCAGGGGTTAGCACGATGCCCGCCTTTACCCTTTTATGGGGCGGCAGCTGTTCTATGGACTTACCGTCAAAGGTTATTCTGCCTCCCGACAGCTTCACAAGCCCGGCCACCGAGCGCAATAGAGTACTCTTGCCGGCACCATTGCTGCCCACTATCGTAATAACGGATTTATCCGGCACCTCTATTGATACATCGTTAAGGGCGTGTATTTTCCCATAATGGACATTGAGGTTTTCAATTTTAAGCATCGCCTTTTCCTCCCCTCTTGCCCAGGTAAGCATCGATAACCCGTTGATTTGCCAGGATTTCCGCCGGCTTGCCCTCTGCAATTATTTGCCCCATGTCAAGAACAACGATATCATCGCAAATATTCATAACCACATTCATGGTATGCTCGACTAGTATTGCGGTTAAACCATCGGCTCTTAATTTTTTTAGCAGCGAAACGATTCCTTCGGACTCTGTCGGGTTCATGCCCGCCACCGGTTCGTCAAGCAGTAAAAGCTTGGGCTCGGTTGCAAGGGCACGGGCAATCTCCAGCTTACGCTGGTTGCCATAGGAAAGATTCTTTGCCTGAGTGTTTCTGTGCTCATATATACCAACGAAATCAAGTATTTCCAGAGATTTTTGCCTGGACTTCTTAGCTTCTGCCTCGCTCTTTTTTGGCATTACTATGGGGTGCCACCAGGCCTCACCTTCCCGTGTATGACGGGCGGCAAGTACGTTCTGAAAACAGGTGAGCTCCGGGAAAAGCCTTATCTGCTGAAATGTCCTGGCTATCCCCATACGGTTTATTTCCGCCATTTTTTTACCTACTATATTTGTATCTTTGAAATATATTTCACCCGCTGTGGGGGTTAACAACCCTGAAATCATGTTCAAAGTAGTGGTTTTACCGCTTCCGTTCGGCCCGATAAGCCCTGATATTTTACATTCTTCAATCCCGAAAGAAATCCCCGACACAGCCTTTAGTCCCCCAAAATGTTTCGATAGATTGTTTATTTTCAGTATATGTGTCATTAGTTCTTGCCCTCCTTTAACAAGAGGTTAAGTTCTTCCTTGTTTTTCGGCAGGCCTACGGTAATTTTGTTCGTCTTCAGGATACCGCTTATACCTTCAGGCTTGAAAAGTATTATTGCGATTAGCAGAACACCATAAAATATTTGCCGGTAGCCCTGCAGAAACCGCAGTGCTTCCGAGGCAACGGTTAGCACAATAGCACCGCCTATTGAACCGGGTAATGACGCCGGGCCGCCTAAAACATACATGGACAGCACTAGAAAGGATTCTGCGCTTATGAAGTTGGACGGACTGATATAGGTTATAAAATGTGCCATAAATGCACCGGCTATCCCGGCGATAAAAGCGCTCAGTACGAAAGCTAAAATCTTGTAAAAAGCAATATTTATACCTATAGATTCAGCCGCCGTTTCATCCTCTCGTATGGTGAGAAATACAAGACCTATCTTTGATTTGGTAAGGCGGTCAACGGCAATATATACGATCGATAAAATTGCCAATATTAAAGCAAAATAGCCAAATCCCGTGTCAATTACTAAACCGAATATATTAGGCCTTGGAATTCCCGGGATACCCAGCGGCCCCCTGGTCAGGTTAACCCATATAAGCGATACCTGACGCACGATTTCCGCAAAGCCAAGGGTCGCAATGCCAAGATAAACCCCTGAAAGCCGCAGCGCCGGAAAGCCAATAAGCAGCCCGAACACGGCTGCAATCAAGCCGCCAAGAACCATTGCCAAGAGTACGGGAACCGAAAACTTCATTGCAAGAATTGTTGAGGAATAGGCTCCTATTGCATAAAAGGCAACCTGTCCCAAAGTCAGCTGGCCGGTAAAACCTGTGACCAGGTTTACGCTAATTGTAAACAGGCAGTAAATACCGCACATGGTGGCAACCTGATAATAGTACGAATTTCCCTTAAGCACCGGTATAGATATTAACAGTAGTCCAAAAATTTGCAGATAGTATTCTTTTATAAATTTTTTCGTCTTATCCATTATTTGTTCCTCCGTTTTCCAAGCAATCCGTCCGGTTTAAAGATCAAAATCAGAATAAGCACGGAAAAAGCAATTGTATCTCTGTATTGAGCGGTAAAAATCATGGTGCCCAGCGATTCCAAGACGCCAAGGACAAATCCGCCAAGTACACCGCCCGAAATCATCCCGCGGCCCCCCAGAACTGATGCTGTAAAACCTTTCATGCCTACGATTGCTCCCATTGACGGCTCGACAAAGTTATAATAATAGCCAATAAGAATCCCGGCAACAGCGGCAAGCATTGAGCCTACGCCAAAGGTTGTAGCGATGAATATATTGACATTTACCCCCATTAGAGACGTGGTCTCGATATCCTGCGCACACCCGCGAATTGCCATACCGTATTTAGTTTTATACATAAACACTGTAATTACAGCCATGAGCAGTAACGCAAGTGCAATTATCACAACCTCCAGTGAAGAGATTCTTATGCCAGATATATCAAAAAACTTTATTTCAAAGGGAGGTTTAAAACCCTGAAACCTGCTTCCGCATATAACCAGCACCAGATTTTCTATAATAATACCCATGGCCAGCGTTGTAATAAGCGATGAAACCTTTGGTGCATTTCTTTTACGCAAAGGAGCGACTGCTATGCGTTCGATCCCTATACCTGCCAGTGCGGTCAGTATAACGGCAACGCTAAGAATAACAACGAAATTTCCGCTTAAAAGTTTCATTGTATAAAGTCCCAGGAATGCGCCCAACATAAAAATCTGACCGTGGGAGAAATTTATAAGCTCGAGAAGGCTGAAAACCATTGCATAACCGATTGCCATCAGTGCGTAGATACTGCCCAGAGTTATGCCGTTGACTATTTGTTGAACGAGCATATAATCCTATCCCCTTTTCTCGTTTTTGCCTTCGAAAATATAGTTAGGGGAGGAGAATACCCCTCCCGTAACTTTGATTTTTCGAATAACTATTATTGTATGGAAGCCTCTTTGTAGTATGACCATACTCCATCTTTGAGCTGGACAAAGACCTGTGGTTTCACAATTTCCTGATCCTTAAATGTCAGTGGACCACTTATGCCCTGATAATCCTGAAGATTGTGAAGGCCTTCGTTAACTTTCTCCCTTGTTTCGCCCGAATTCTCGTAGGCATGGATTATAGCACCTAATGCATCATAAGCATTGCCTTGGTAATTACCCGGCAGCTCACCGTTGAATTCTTCTTTGTACGCCTGCACAAACTCCTGTACCGAAGGCCTTGGGTCGTCAGCAACGAATTCATTTATTGCATACATTCCTTCTGCATATTCCCCGGCCATCTCAAGAAACTGGTCCTCAATAAAAGTACCTGAAGCTACATATTGCACATCAATTCCAAGGGCCTTTGCCTGCTGTACTATGATTGCTCCCTCGGCATAATAGGTCAGGATTACCAAAGTATCAGGATTCTTTGATTTGATATTGGTTAGCTGCGTTTTGAAGTCCTTATCTCCGTCATAAGCCATCTCTTCCGCTACAATATTTCCTCCCAGTTGCTTAGCTCTTTCAACAAAATAATCCTTAACTCCGATACCCCAATCGTTATAAGCATAAATAACTGCAATATCTTTACCATCAAGCTCCGTAATCGCCAGGTCGGCTATCATTGGAGCATAAACATTAAAGCCTGTCCACATCATAAACATTACTTTGTTGTTTTTGGTGAGGTCGGGATTGGAAGCCGATGGTGTAACCATGGAAAGCCCGACTTTATCAAAAATCGGTGTAGCGGCAAAACATACCGAACTTGTGTAGCTTCCTACTACAGCAACAATGTCCTCATCGTTTACAATAAGCTGGGCAATATTGGCCGCTTCCTTTGCGTCACCTTTATCATCAAAGTATTCAATCTCTACCTTTTTACCATTGACGCCGCCTGCCTCGTTTATTTGTTTTGCTTTGAGTTCTACTCCCTGTTTGAACTGCTCACCAATATTAGCTAGGTTTCCTGTTAATGGTGCCATTACGGCAATTTTAACCGTTTCTCCTGCTGTTTCTGATCCTTCTTCTGTACCCGCGTTTCCTGAGCAGCCGGCAAGTGACATGACTAAAACAAGTACTAGTGCCAGGCAAATTGAACTTTTCATCATATTTTTCTTCATTTTTTGTCCCCCTTTTTAGTAAAAAAAGTGATTTTTATATGGTAAACTCATGTGGCAACATGAGATTTATTTTTTTCTCAAGTAACTCTCCTCAAGATGAATTGCATAGTCTCTTAGAAAATTGAGAATAAACTCCTTTTCTTTTCCCGAAAACGACGAAAACTTGTTATATATTGCCCTGTTTTGGTCTGCATGGAATTTCTCATGGCCATCATACACCCTTTGCCCAATCGGGGTAAGGCGATAATATACCTCTTTTTTATTTCCCTCTTGCTTGTACTTTTCAATAAGGCCTTTTCGGCACAGCTTTGCCGTTCGTATAGAAATGCTACCCTTTGTAAGGCCTAAAATAGCTGCCATTTCACTTGTATTGGCATCCGGATGATTATGGATAATCTCAATTAAGTGCGCTTCGGATGGGGTACATATAACCTCATCGATATAGCGCCTGGTCTGTTTTTCCAATGTGTTAATAGAATTGCTTATTCTGTTCAATAATTCATCAAGCATTTCTATCTCTCTACCCATCTAATCCTCCTTTTTGTTTATGTATTAAACAATATTGTTACGCAAATTATACGAATTTTGTCGATGCTAGTCAATGTTTTTTTATTTGAAGTATTGTTAAAAATTTCTCAATACTACAAGGCCGGAGTTGTCGCACTGCGTCCACAGGCGATGTCCACGGTACCAACAAGGAGCACACAAAAAAGCAGGGGTACGGTTCTGCTGTTTCCCTGGAAAACCGCACCCTTGCTGACAAACACTTCATCCCCCTGTCACGGGGAACGATTCTATTGTTCTCCAAACAGTGTACCTGTCCCTTTTTGGTTCCTAGAGGCCGAGGTATGCTTTCTTTACTATATCAGATTCCAGAAGTTCTGCCCCAGTGCCCTCTATTACAAGCCTGCCGTTTTGCAGCACATAGCCGCGGTCGGCAATCTCCAGTGCCTCCTGCACCTTTTGCTCCACCAGTAGCACCGTAACCTTGTCCCTTATGACCTTTAGCGTGTCCATCACCCTGTCCACCAGGAAGGGTGCCAGCCCCAGCGACATTTCGTCCACCATCAAAAGCTTTGGGTTTGACATAAGCCCGCGGGCAATGGCAAGCATCTGCTGCTCACCACCTGAAAGGGTTTCCGCTTTTTGATTCTCCCTCTCCCACAGTATCGGGAACAGGTCGTAGACCTCCTTAAGCCTGGATACTTTATCGCTTTCGGAACGCAGTACATAGGCACCCAGCATGAGGTTGTCCTTTATGCTCATCTTTCCGAAAACCTGCCGTCCCTCTGGTACGTGGGAAATGCCCAGCTCCACAACCCTGTACGCTGGAATGGTATCTATACGCTTACCATTAAATAAAATCTCACCAGCGGTGGGCTTTAGTATTCCGGATATGGTCTTAAGCAGCGTAGACTTTCCGGCACCGTTGGAGCCTACTATAGCCACCACTTCGCCCTTTTTTACCTCGAAGGAGAAATCGAATATAACCGGTACGTTGCCATATCCCACCCTAATATTTTTTACTTTTAGCATGATATCTATCCCCCAAATAGGCTTTTATAACTTCTTCGTTGTTGACCACATCCTGCGGCGCCCCTTCGGTTATCTTTTTGCCGGCGTTTAGCACCACGATGTTGTCGGATATGGGTATAATGGCCTCCATGATATGCTCCACAATCAAAAGGGACAGCCCCTTTTTCTTTAGTTTCAGGCAAAGCTCCATTACGTCCTTTATCTCGGTCTTATTTAAACCCGCCATGCATTCATCCAGCATAAGGATATGGGGCTTTGTGGCAAGGGCCCTTGCAATCTCCACCCTTTTCCTGTCGGCGATGGTAAGGTTGGCACCGAGCGTGTCCTTCTTGCCCGAAAGTCCAGTAAATTCAAGTGCCTCCGCAGTTATGCCCGCCGCTTCCCTACGGCTACGGGTGCGAAGAAAGGCACCGGTCATAACGTTTTGTTCCACCGTCATCTCATTAAGCGTTTTTACTATCTGAAAGGTACGGGTAATCCCCAGCCTACAAATCTCATGGGGGGCCATCCCGGTGATATCCCTGCCTCTATATACCACGCAGCCGGCCAAGGGCTTGTAAAACCCGGTTATACAGTTAAAAAGCGTAGTCTTTCCGGCACCGTTTGGTCCAATAAGGCTTACTATTTCATTGTCGTGAATGGTGAAGGATACATCCTCGTTTGCTGTAAGGCTTCCAAATTTCATTGTGATGTTTTTTATTTCAAGAAACGGTTTCAATGCTACCCTCACCTCCCGTTGGTTTGCGTCCAAACTTTTCGGCTATTCTACCGACTATCCCGATTACCCCCTTGGGATGGAAGCAGGTAATAAGCACTATCAAAAGCCCGTATATCATAAGGTCTATGCCGGTACCGGACCCCCCCAGCTTAATCCTGGTAAACTCGGAAAGCGGAATAAAGATGGCCGCTCCAATAATGGGACCATAAATATTGCCAATGCCGCCAAGGACGGTGAGCAGCACTATTTTCATGGATATATCCAGCGAAAACATCATGAACGGGTCGATATAGAGTATATACTGGGCGTATATAGAACCACACAATGCTGAAATGAAGGCTGAGATTATCATTGCATACAATTTATAGTTGGCGGGGTTTATGCCGATGGCCTCCGCCACCTCGTGGCTTTCCCGTATTGCCTTCAAATAATAACCCATCTTGGAGTTTTCAAGAAAGCTGCAAAGAAAAATGGCCGCCGTAAACAGGACAAGGCAGATATACACCCAGGGTAGCTTGTCATTAAACTGCAGGTAAAAAAGCCTTGTTAAAAAATACGACGAGCGGGGTATTATCGGTATGGATATGCCGGTGGCACCCTCCACGTAGTTCCAGCTTACAAAGACCTGTTTTATTATCTCCGCCACCGCCAGCGTGGCAATGGCAAAGTAGTGCCCTTTGAGCCGGAAGCAGGGGTATGACATGACCGCCGCAACCGCCGAAGCAATAAATCCGCCCAGAATCATCCCCAACCAGGGGGTTATGCCGTAGCGGTAGAAAATGACCGCCGAGGTGTACGCGCCTATGCCAAAAAAGGCCGCATGGCCGAAGGAGGTCTGCCCGGCAAAACCAGTTATAAGGTTCCAGGCTTCCCCCAGCGTAGCAAAAATAAGGAGAAGAATTATCGCGTTATGCACCGCCTTTGCCTTGGTAAACAGCGGTGCTACCGCCAAAACAAGTATTATAATAAGCAGCACTTTCTTATTCTTTACCATCCGAACAACCCCTTTGGCCGAACTTGTATTACTATAAGATAGATTAGGAATACAAGGGCATATTTGAACTGGGTGCCCAGGAAAAATCCGCCCAGGGCTTCGGTAAGACCAATAATCAGTCCTCCAAACAGTGCACCCTTAATATTGCCAAACCCGCCCAGGGCCACGATTACAAAGGCAATAACGCTGTACAGGGCACCGGAGGCCGGATATATCGGGAAAAAGGTGGCCATCAGTGCACCGGCGGCCCCCACGCAGGCACCGGAGAGGCCAAAGGTAATGGCGTACATTTTCTCGGTATTGATGCCCATCAAAAGGGCAGTGTTCTTGTTGAGGGCGGTGGCCTGGATGGCCTTGCCGGTCCTGGTCCGGTCCATAAAGGCCATTATTACTATCGTAAGTATAATGCTTGCCAGTGCCGCCACAATCTGCGGCATGCCTATTACAATACCGCCCAGCGATATGGATTTCCCGGAAACAAAGGCGTCATTTATGTACCTGTAGTTAGGGGTCCAAAGGTACTGGGCAAGGTTTTTAAGGAACATGCTAAACCCAAAGGTGGCAAGGAGTGCGGTAAGACCCGGGGCGGTTATTACCCTTTTTATGATACCGGAATAGGTTATAACCCCCAGCACAAATATAACCGCTATGCAGACCGGCAGTGCCCCCAGCGGGTCCAGCGCAAACAGCGAAAACATCCAAAAGGCGGTATACATGCTTATCATCAAAAACTCACCGTGGGCAAAGTTTATTATGTCCATAACACCCCACGTCAGAGTAAGCCCCACCGCCACCAGGGCATATATAAAACCCATAAGTATCCCGTTGGCTATTATCTGCCCTATAATCATAGGCCCTCCTTTTCTTTACGCCACCGGCCGCTACCCGGGGCCCCTACCAAACCCGGCACAAAATATGCTAAGGGAGCGGAGCGAAAAAAGCGCACCGCTCCCCGCCAGAGTTTATTCGGTTAATCCGGGATGGAATATGCCGCCAGTGGGTAATCTTTGCTTTAATTATCTACCGTCCCAGGCCGGGATTGGCACCGCCGGCTCGGCCGTAGCCGTATCGACAGGATATACCGCCTGGTATTTCCCATCCTGGGTCTGAACCATGTAGGAGGCAAGTATCTCGTTCTGGCCGCTGTCATCAAACCGGATGGCACCGGCGGCGTAATAGGGAGCGTCAAAGGTGGTGCTCTTTATTACGTCCATAATAGCATCACCGTCAAGGCTTTTAGCAATGTTTATAGCCTCGGCAAGCACCAGCACCGACGAGAATTCCTCCAGGGCGGGCCCGTCAAGGTCTGCATTTGTTTTAGCCTTGTACATTTCGTTAATGGCTGCAAGCTCGGGCATATCCGCCAGTTTTTCCGCCGAGAAGGCTGCCCCGCCGGCGAAATAGTCACCGTCATTGCCAAGGTTTACAACAAACTGGGTGTCCTGGAACCCGCCGCAGTAGTTTAATACAGCCTTTGGCGCAATACCGAATTCCTTGTACTTGTTAACAAACATGGTTATGTCGGCGATATAGGAAGCGTGGAACACGGCATCGGCTTTCAGGCTGCTTATCTGCTGCACCTCGGTGTCAACATTTGTGACATCGGCGGCATAACCCACCGTGCCCACCAGCTCGAACCCAAGGCCACCGTATTTTTCTTCTACCCATTTTTCCACCATATCCTTGGCGTGAACACCGAATTCGTTGTCCACGTAAGCCACCGCTACTGTTTTTATGTCTGCATCGTAATTTTCATTCAAGTATATAAGGTAATCGAAGAACATTGCTGTCTCAATATCATCGTTGGGAGCAACACGGACAAAGTAATTAAGCCCGCGTTCCGTTAAGGCTGCCGAGGACGAAGACCCGGCCACAAAGGGTACGCCATACTGCTCGGCTGCCTGGCTGGCCGGCTTGGTGGCCGAACTATGGTAGCAGCCTACCAGTCCTGCAACGCCCTCGTCAATAAGCCGCTCGGCCTCCGACTTTGCCATTTCGGGGTTGCCCTGGTGGTCGGCAAATACGATTTCCAGCTTGGCATTGCCCAAGTTTGGCAGCCCGGCCTCTTTGGCCAGCGGGACGGCTATTTCAGGATGTTCACCGTTTATTATCTCCTGGGCCACCTCCATGGCCGCCTGCAGCTTAACCCCGGTAGCGGCGGCACTGCCGGTAAGGGGCAGTATTGCTCCTATTTTTACCGTTTCGATGCTTTCTACTTTCTCAACGCCTTCCTCAGTATCCGGCTCTTCAATATCCGCCGGCTGCTCTGCGGGGGTACAGCCGCTGAAAAACGCTGTTGCCAGCATAATCCCAACAAGTAAAAATACCAGCTTAGACTTCATTTAATATACACCTCCACTTTTTTCTTGTCCTTATTTATATTGATATTGTAAAGAGGCGTAAAACATGACAAGCTTAAAGGTAAATATAGATGGGCAGCGCATAGGACCTGTAAAAGAAGTGAATGTAGAGGTAATGAAGGTTCAAAGATTAGACATAATAGAAGTGATAACGGGCCAAATCACCTGCGAGGACCTGAACATGGTGGCCAGGGGGTACATTGAAGAACGGGGCTACGGCGAAGGTTTCCGGCACCGGCTGGGACACTCCATAGGAAGGGACGTTCACGAACATCCCTACCTTATGCCGGGGTACAAAGAGGTGCTGCAAAAAAATATGACCTTCACGATAGAACCCTCGGTCATTGTTGACAATAAAATGCTAATAAGGGTGGAAGACGTCGTGACGGTGGGCGACAGCGGCGGCGTGCCCTTAAGCAATTACTCCAAGGATATTATTGTATTTTAGAGAAATGCCTCCTGCTCCAGCCGGGCCCCTGCCCGGAGCATGGCTTCAATAACGTCGTGGAATTCCAAGTAGCCCTCGTCATAGAGCATGCTCTCTAGGGCTTTTTGGTATTTCCCGCCAAAGGGCAGCCAATAGTTCTTCTTTGACAAAAAGGCTTCCTTGTCCATCAAATAGGGCTTAAGGCTGGGTATTATGTTTTCCTTCAGCCTTTTATACATTCTAAAGCCCCCTATGTCAATATCGCCCCAGTGATAAAACCTTGCGCCCGACCTTTGCCCCGCATCGTAAACCTTCGCGAAAAACTCGCCCTTAACCGGGCTGTAAAAGCCGCCGTGAAATATGACCAGCTCGTCCAGGCCTTTCCCCTTGGAGATGTAGTCCATATAGTTGGTCTTGTTCTCGATAAACAATACCCTATTCACCCGGCCCATGCCTTCAATCTCCAAGCCCTTCACGGTACGGGAGTTTAAAACCGTCCCATGGCGAAATAGCGAAAAATCCACCGGTTTCCCGTAAAGCCTGCCCGAAACGTCCCCGCAAAACTCCACCTGTTCAAAGGCCTTCACTATGCCTACCTGGGCAAGCATCTCATCATCCGACGGCCTTTCTATTAGGTCCCTTTCCGCAACAAGGCATTGCCTTATAATACCGGCAACTCTTTTCTTTACATTTCTTTCGAAATGTTTGGAATCCCCAAAGACTCTTATGCTAAACACCCTTTCGGGGCATTCTTCACCGTCCATGCCATCTATCGCCACAAGGGCCTTAAGCACCGCCAAGGCGGTATCGGTATCCGCCGGGAGGTACGGCATTAAGCTCTTTTTCGCGTCAATGCCGTCCATGGCTTCCTTTAAAAAGCTCTCTAACCAGTGCTTGGTGATGCCGGATATGGCCTCCCTTATTACGGCCAGCACCCGGTCCGCTTTTTCTTTTTTAGGAACCCTTCCCGCTTCCCGGTATGCGTCCTCTACCCTGTCAACGCACAGCCATACCCTGTCCATTATATTGCCGCGTTCAAACCTCATCCATTCAAATTTCACTATACCGCTATCCGCCAGGGCCTGTACCGTTGAATTAACCATTTCCCGGACCGCCGTATCCTCCAGGTTGTACTCCGGCATATCCCCGGAGCACAGCCGCAGCATTATCCTCCTTGCAGTGCCGCCGTCAAGGTATGCCCTGCTCCTTTCATACTTGTCCAGCAGCCTGTTTAAAATAATTTTTTTATAGTCCATGGTCAAGGTCCCCTAGCTTTTTGGAATCAAAGGCCTTAACAAGGGAGGCGTCTCCGTTCCTTATGACGCACAGGTTTCTATCCACCAGCGGTGCAATATCGCCTATTTTCTCGGTGGGTGCCGACAGTATCGCCTGAAGCCCCAGCCGCCTTAAGAGCCTTATGCTCTCCCGAATCCGTTCGCTGTCCATTTTGCTGAAGGCCTCGTCGAAAACTATCATCCTTACCGTGTTCCCGGCCTCGCCCCGCTGCCTTACGCGGTACAGCTGTGCAAAGGAAGCCAAAACGGAAACATAGAAGGGAGTCTGGGTCTCGCCGCCGGATTTTTTACGCAATGTCTTGGAAAGCCGCTGCTGCTGCCCACCCTCGTCGGTCACTTCCAGGTCAAAACTAAGGTAGGTCCTGTAGTCGGTGAACCGTTTAATGTTTTTCTCAAGCTCCGCCCTCGCATCGGCACTCAGCTCCGAAGCCACGTCGGTGATATGGCGGAACAGCTCGTCTATGGCATCCCTGTGCTTGTCCCTGAAAACCTGGGAGTTAATATTATAGCCCTCAAGCAGCATATTATCAGTAATCATATCGTAATACCGCCGATATTCGGGTTTGGGTTTTGTGACAAAGCGGTACCTGTCGCTACCGAAGCTAAACTCCTTCAGGGCCCCGTTAAGCTCCTCTATCTGGATATTTAGGGTGTCGATGTTTGACTTTAGCTTTGCGAGGAAATCGTCCCGGAACTGCTCATAGGCCTTTTCCCTGGCGTCCTGTATCTGCTTTTTGTAATCGGGCAGTTTAACATCTTTAAACTGCGAAAGCTCTTTTTCGTATGGGGTGTTGTCCTCCGCGTTTATGTCATAGGACATCCTGTAGTCCCTTATATAGTCCGCCCGGGTTTTAACAAGGTCGTCCCTTTTTTTCTGCATCTGGCTCCTGGTCCTGGCAACCTGGCTGTAAAAAGCACTATATACATCCTCGGCGGAGTTTCGGGCCTTAAGCTCCTTCAAAAACCTCGGCTCGCCCTGCTGCTCTATCCATTCCTGCAAGAAGCTCTCTTTAATGCCCTTGCTTAAGTTTTCGGCCTGGCTGTCCGCAGCGGGTATCCTTTCATTCACAATGATTTCCGTCCGGGTCTCCAGCCTGGCAATATCTTTGCCAAGGGACCTCTCCTGCTC
>JAAYJF010000180.1 GCA_012523075.1 Clostridiales bacterium
AAGGTGGACCCCTCCCTTGTTATCCCCGACATGGATAGAAGCCTGAAGGAGGGCGCGATTGCCGCCCTGTCGGACTCCGAGGAGAGCTGGTACCGGAACATGGTGGTGGCGGTGCTGGAGTATTATGGATACACCGACGAAACACCCTTCCGGGAAGTGGACAAGGAAGTGCTGGATATTATACTGTACGGCTCGGGGGGACGCAAGTTTAACGTAAGGCACAGGGGTAAATACGGTGAACGGGTGTACAGCGTAGCCATCGAGGGTGTTTTAAACAACCTACACAGGCGTTATACGGAGACCCATTCCGATTATATAAAGAATTATATAGAGGGCTTTATGAGTACCATACCCTGCCCGGTGTGCCACGGTACCCGTCTTAAGGAGGAGGTGCTGGCCGTAAGGGTGGGGGGCAAAAACATCGCCGAGATAACGGATATGTCGGTGGCCGAGGCCCTTGACTTTTTTGAGAACCTTAAACTGGGCGGGAATAAGGAAATAATAGCCCACCAGATACTGAAGGAAATAAAGGAACGGCTTGGGTTTTTGGTGAACGTGGGGCTTGATTATCTCACGCTGTCAAGGGCGTCGGGTACGCTGTCGGGGGGTGAGGCCCAGCGGATAAGGCTTGCCACCCAGATTGGGTCCAGCCTTGTGGGTGTTTTGTATATACTGGACGAGCCCAGCATAGGACTGCACCAGCGGGACAACCAAAGGCTTATTGGAACCCTGCGAAGGCTCACCGATCTTGGTAATACCCTTATTGTGGTGGAACACGACGAGGAGACCATCCGCGCCGCCGACCATATACTGGATATTGGGCCCGGTGCCGGCATCCACGGCGGAAGGGTGGTAGCGGAGGGTACCCTTGAGGATATAATGGCCTGTAGGGGCTCGATAACCGGCCAATACCTGAGGGGGGACAAGGAAATAACCGTGCCTGAAAGCCGCAGGACGCCCAACGGTAAGCATATAATAATAAGGGGTGCCGCCGAGAACAATCTCAAGAACCTGGACGTGGACTTTCCCCTTGGGGTATTTGTGTGCGTAACGGGGGTATCCGGCTCGGGCAAGAGCACGCTGGTAAACGAGATACTCTACAAGGGCATAGCCCAGAGGCTGTACCGTACCAGGGCAAAACCCGGAAAGCACAAAGACATAGAGGGTATAGAAAACATTGACAAGATAATAGACATTGACCAGTCACCCATAGGCAGGACCCCCCGGTCCAACCCGGCAACCTATACCGGAGTGTTTGACCATATCCGGGACCTTTTTGCCGCCACACAGGAGTCCAGGATGAGGGGTTACAAAAAGGGCAGGTTTAGCTTTAACGTTAAGGGAGGAAGGTGCGAGGCCTGCCGCGGGGACGGGATAATAAAGATAGAGATGCATTTTTTGCCCGACGTGTACGTGCCCTGCGAGGTGTGCAAGGGAAAGAGGTACAACCGGGAAACACTGCAGGTGAGATACAAGGGAAAAACCATAGCCGATGTACTGGACATGACGGTGGAGGAGGCATTGGAGTTTTTCGAAAACATACCGTCCCTTAAAAGAAAGCTCCAGGTAATGTTTGACGTAGGCTTGGGCTATATTAGGCTGGGGCAGCCCTCTACCCAACTTTCAGGGGGAGAAGCCCAACGGGTTAAGCTGGCCACAGAGCTCAGCAAAAGAAGTACCGGCAAAACCTTTTATATCCTGGACGAGCCCACCACCGGGCTGCATTTTGAGGACGTGAGAAAACTAATTGGCGTGCTGTCCCGGCTGGCGGACGGGGGCAATACCATAGTGGTTATAGAGCACAACCTGGATGTAATTAAGACAGCGGACTATATAATTGACATGGGTCCCGAGGGAGGGGACCGGGGCGGCACCGTTATAGCCACCGGCACTCCCGAGCAGGTGGCCGAGGCCAAGCATTCCTATACCGGCCAGTTTCTAAGAAATGTCTTAAAACATTAGGAATGGTTGTTACCGCAATACAAAAGTCCCGGTTTCCCGGCCGGGACTTTTGTGAGTTTTGCCACAAACTATTTTCCAAGCATTATTTGAGTGCTGCGCATTGCTTCCTGGTTTCTATTTCTTGAGTTTTCAAGATGTATAAGAGTCATTTCTCTTGCTTTTTCAGGATCGCCTTTTATTATGGCGTTTACCAAATCACGGTGTTCTTCTAGAAGTATATCCGGCCAACGCTGGTAGGGGTTAAAATTAAGATTAGTTCTCATGACTGTAAAGGTATCCTGCGATAGTTTGGAAATCCCCTCATATATTCGTTGCAGTACAGTATTATTGGTAGCAGCTATTATCAGATTGTGTAGTATTGCATTGTGTTTGGAGCCTAGGGGGCTCTCTCTCAGGTCTCTAACGCTAATAATGTTTTGTAAGGATTCCAGCTCATTTTCGAGTAGCGCAATGTCACGGTCTGTTCTCCTTATGGCCGCTAACTCGGCCGCTGGCGGTTCAAAGATGGTTCTGACTTCAAAAACCTGCGAAATTATATCCACCGGTGATGAAAATGAGAGCAATTCCAATCCCTGACATATTGTTTCAAGAGTACCTTCTCCTATGAAAATGCCCTGTCTTCCCCTGATATCTATCACGCCCATTGTCTCAAGCACAATTAAGGCTTCCCTGAGTGGCGAACGCTTTACCCCGAATTTTTCAGCCAGTTCTCTTTCGGTCATCAGTTGGTTCCCCCTGGAAATCTCTCCGTTCTTTAGTGCTTGGTAAATCTTTTTAACCAGTGACTTTCTCTGTTCATTCAACTTTTTTGCCTCCTAGGATTGGTGAAAATAATCTATGGTGTTTGATAAAGAAACCATGGTATGTAATACCACATCATTTTTTGGCACGGTAATGATATTATGTTAACAATGGCACCATGGCTTCAGGAAACGAATAAAAGTACCAACAGGGTCATCATAAATCCGCGTCTGCTGATCCAAGCCCTGTTTGCGTTGACAGACCTTTATATTAATAGAATATAAAATTATAAAAATAATTGCAACTAAATGCTTGCTCTGCAAAACAAACTATGTTAATATTATAACAGAGATGGTCGACATTGGTCAACCAGATCGAATAATAATAATACTGGTGTATTCCTGTTGATTGTACTGGAAACAGAATCAACCAGGCAGCCAGTATAAAAAAGGAGAGTGGAGGATTTGAAAGTTGGCTTTATAGGTCTGGGACAGATGGGAAAGCATATGGCGTTAAATATGCTAAAAAGCGGCGTCGAACTTATTGTTAATGACGTGAGAACGGATAGTTTCGAAGAATTTATCAGTAAAGGGGCAAGTACAACAACCGATTTATCAGAAGTTGCCAAGGCAGACATAATCTTTCTCAGTCTACCCGACACAAAAATTGTAAAGAGTGTCCTGCTGGGCGAAAAGGGTCTTATAAAGCACCTAAAGAAAGGTCAGATGGTGGTAGACCTCAGCACGATAACTTACACGGGAACCCTGGAAATAGCCAAACGCATGGAGGAGCAGGATATTGCCTTCGTTGATGCGCCGGTCTCGGGTATGGAAGCCAGGGCCATTGATGGTACCCTTACGGTAATGTGCGGCGGAGCAAAAGAGGACTTTGAGAAAATAAAACCATTTCTTGAGTGCATAGGAAACAAAATACTCTATATGGGTGACATAGGTAAGGGTCAGTTAACGAAACTTATCAATCAGCTGTTATTTGATATAAACGTGGCCGCTGTGGCCGAGATTCTGCCTATGGCTAAAAAACTGGGTCTTGACCCCGTCAAGGTAGCTGATGTAGTAAACAGTGGGACAGGCAGGAGTTATGCTTCCGAATTCTTTATTCCGCGTATTGTTAAGGGTGAGTTTAGTGAGGGATACTCAATGGATAATGCTTATAAGGACCTAGTAAGTGCCGCGGGGATTTCCGCAGACCTATGTGTTCCTTTGCCGGTACTGCATGCCGCTACCACTACTTACCAGATGGCCTTGTTAAAAGGTTATGGGGACTGCGGTAAAGGTGCTATGATACGCGTTTTTGAAGAATTGTTAGGGGTCGAATACAGGGAAGATGAAAAATAGATATGTGACAATAAAATGATAAGGAGCAATGCTTCATGTATAAAAGAGGAAACCCAAAGGATATTACGGAAGCCTATTATATTGGCTTGATGAGTTCAGTTGGATACAGGAAAAAGGAGTTTGAAAAACCTGTAATCGGTGTAGTTAACTCATGGACCGATGTAAACCCCGGACATAAACCCTTAGCCCAATTGGCACTTAATGTCAAAGAGGGGATATGGGCAGCCGGCGGGACACCTGCCGAGTTCAACGTTCCCGCACCCTGTGACGGGATGGCTCAGGGAGCTGGGATGCATTATGTTTTACCTCAAAGGGATTTGATAGCTGCTTCTATTGAAGCCATGGTGGAAGCCCATGGGTTCGATGGACTTGTTTTTCTTTGTTCCTGCGACAAAATAGTACCGGGAATGCTGATGGCTGCTGCCCATATGGATTTGCCGTCAGTATTTCTTACAGCCGGGGCGATGCTGCCTTACAATGAGGACGGACGAGATTATGTAACCTGCGATTTAAAAGAGGCTATCGGCAAATATAAGAACGGGGATATTGATGAAGCTACCTTTGACCGTTGGAGAAACAATATATGTGCCTCCGGCGGAACCTGTTCCATGTACGGCACTGCCAACACAATGGGTTCATTCCTGGAAGCTGTGGGGGTTGCCCCCTTTGGTTCCTCTACCATGTTATTCTGTGAAGCGGCCAAGGTAAGACAGGCCCGGGACACGGGTGAAATAGCCGTGAAATTGGTAAAGGAACAAAAGAAATTTTCATATTTTCTTAATGATGCTTCTCTGGCCAATGGTATCCGCTATATTTC
Source organism: Clostridiales bacterium (assembly GCA_012523075.1). Taxonomy (GTDB): domain Bacteria; phylum Bacillota; class Clostridia; order Ch29; family Ch29; genus JAAYEV01. The sequence goes on from JAAYJF010000180.1 coordinate 4,876, forward strand.
CGCTACCGGAGGCTCTACAAATGCGGTACTTCATACAATGGCTTTAGCCCATATAATGGGTTCAAATCTCACTTTACAGAAATTTGACGAGATACAGGCTTCTGTTCCGCTTATCGCAAAATTTAAACCTTCTGCAGGACCAAATATAAATGATTTTCATAAGGCGGGGGGAGTACCGGCTGTACTTTCAATTATTCAGGAATACCTTGATACAGACACATTCCTGGTTACGGGCGGGACCCTGGCAGAGTTCCTTGAGACATACAAAGGCTCCATTGACGATAAAATAATTCATCCTCTCACAGACCCGCTAAACGATGCCGGATGCTTCTCTGTTCTTTCAGGAAACCTTGCTCCGGAAGGAGCGGTGGTGAAAAAAAGCGGGGTAGATCCAAAAATGTACCGTCACGTAGGGCCCGCCGTTGTATTTGATTCAGAAGAGGAAGTAAGGGATTATCTAATAAATAAAAAGGTGGAGCCCGGCTCGGTACTTGTAATACGATATGAAGGACCCAAGGGCGGTCCGGGGATGAGAGAACTATCAATCCCGGCGGCAATGCTGGTAGGCATGGGTCTGCACACATCGGTGGCCATGATTACTGATGGCCGGTTCTCGGGTGCAACAAGGGGACCCTGTGTGGGTCATATTGCTCCCGAAGCATGGGCCGGAGGCCCCCTTGCCCTGGTGAAGGATGGAGATATTATTGAGATCGACCTGGAAGAGAAGAAACTGGAACTAAAGGTATCCCCGGAGGAACTGGAAAGGCGTAAAGCACAAGTGAAAAGACCGGAAAGAGATTTGAAGGGAGTGCTGGCGGCTTACAGAGCTGGTGTAGGCGGAGCAGAAAAAGGTGCAGTCTGGTTGTACAGGGATGACTTTTAAAGTTAAGCATCAACAATTGTTGCTTTAATAATTATACCAGTGGAAAGGGGTGGTTCATGGAATTCAGGCGCCCAGACTGATGGAATTGGTAGTTTATACAGCGAAGCAAGAAGGATTTCGAGTAATGCTGATATGTGTACTAAAAAATAATTGAAAGCGAGGGTTATTAATGAGAAGAACCAAAGGATATAAAGTATTGGCTTTGTTGCTAATGGTGACCGTTCTGTCAACTCTAGTTTTAGGCTGCGGAAGTAAGGAAACTGGTCCTGGCGAAACGGAAGGTGAAGCACCGGTTGCTAATAAGGACTACTCAATTGTAAGCTCAGCCACCGGCGGCCTTTGGTATGCAATGGTTGGCGCTGCAGCCTCGTTATGGACTGATGAAGTTCCCGGTATTACTGTTGCCGTTGAAGGCACAGCGGGTTCTGTTGAAAATGCCAGGCGATTTGCAAGCGGTGAAGCCGATTTCGGAATGATTCACGCAAACCATATGGTGGACATGTATAATGGAACGGGCATAATGGAAGGTAATGCAAGCGATGCGGCACAGGTACTATGCCAGGCCTATGTTAGTCCCCACTACTTTGTAACGCTGGCCAGCAAACCCATATATGCCATGGAAGACCTTAGAGGGAAAAAAGTTATGCTTGGGGCTCCCGGGTCCGGGGCATCGGCTCAGTCGCAAACAGCCCTTGAAGTTCTTGGGATCGAAGTGGAAGGCATAGAAATGCAGACAGCTGACGGAGCAAGAGAACTGCAGGAAGGCAGATTAGATGCCCAGGGACAAAGTGGTGCATTGGCTGCAAGCTTGATGGAACTGGCTGCCACAAAGGAAATTCGTGTCATTCCTTTTTCCGATGAGGAAATCGAAAAAATGGCTGATTTTTCTCCCTGGTATTTTAAAGGAGAGCTGCCGGCAGGCACTTACGAGGGACAGGATGAGGCGGTTCAGACCTTTGCTTTCCCGGTACTGCTGTGCGCTCACAAGGACGTTCCCGAAGATGTGGTATACGAGGTCATGAAGGCGACCTTTGATCCTGAAGGACTGAATTACCTCAAAACTTCCCATGCCCAGTGGGACCCCAGCAATAACCCTGAGGTTGTTGAAAGAATGGGTGTTAAATACCATCCCGGTGCGGAGAAGTTTTGGAATGAACAGAAATAACATTTTTATTTAACAACCCGGCGTTGAACGGTACCCTTGCCTTGCCAAAGCATTAGTACCGTTCGGCGCCTCCACTCTAAACCTAGAAACTAGTAGGTTTGGTGTATTGAAAAATTGACTATAGACAATATTGTACATGTTCATTCATTTAACCTTAAGGAAGTGAATTTAATGAGGGAGCTTAACAAAACCTTAGGAACAATAGCTACGATAGTGGGAGTTGTTTTCGCTAGTTTATATTTCTACACATCGGGCTTAGGTGTTTTTTCAACCGAAAGCCACCGCGGGCTTTACCTGTTTTTTATATTTATGCTTTGCATATTGTATTATCCCGCGAACAAGAAAAAACCCTATAGTAAACCTCTTTACATTTATGACGCTGTGATGCTGGTGTTGGGTTGCTCAGCAATATTGTATTGGGTGACTCAGTATACTGAATACGCGCGTTTGCGAGTTGGGATGCCAAACAATATGGATATCTTCTGGGGCATTGTTATGATTGTGGTTTCCCTTGAGGTTACCAGAAGGGTTATGGGGTACATTCTTGTGGTATTGGGGTCATTATTTGTTGCCCAGCTGTATTTTGGTCCATATCTGGGCGGGATTTTCGGGCATAAAGGTCTTACCATAAAAAGGATAATAGAGTACAATTTCATGACAATGGAAGGAGTATTTGGAACGGTAGTCGGTGTTTTTGCTACGTATGTTATGCCTTTCCTTATATTCAGCGCATTTATGGAAAAGTCTGGGGCCGGGGATTTTCTGATGGACATGGCCAAATCTGTGGCGGGACATATCCCGGGAGGTCCGGCCTTAATCGCGGTTATAGGAAGCGGTATATTTGGCAGTATTTCCGGCAGCCCAGTGGCCAATGTGGTTGGTACAGGCACATTCACCATACCAATGATGAAAAAGGTTGGCTACGAGCCCGAGTTTGCCGGGGCCGTAGAAGCAGCCGCTTCGACCGGAGGGCAGTTTATGCCGCCTATTATGGGTGCCGGAGCATTCATACTGGCTGCAATGACTCAGACGCCTTATGCGAAGGTAGTTATTATGGCAATTGTTCCAGCCCTTTTGTACTACCTATCTTTGGGTTTAATGGTCTACTTTAGGGCCAAAAGGCGTGGTTTTGAAGGATTGGCCCGTGAAGAGTTACCTAGGTTTGGCGAAGTGATGAAACAGGGTTGGTATTATATATTTGTGCTGGTGATAGCTGTAGTTGTAATAGCTGCGGGTTATAGGGCAGAGGCGGTCGCTTTCTGGGCAACCATATTTGTACTGGTTTGTAGCACCTTTAAAAAAGAAACACGGTTTACTGCAAAGAAACTTGCTGAGACCCTTGATTCGGCTGCCAAGAGTGCGCTTACTGTCGGTTCTACTGCTGCAACTCTCGGTTTGATAATGGGAGGCATAACGTTGGCAGGGCTGGGGGTAAAATTCTCCAAGATGTTATTGGTTTTATCAGGCGGCAATCTTGTACTGAATATTTTCCTTATTCTCTTGATATCATTGGTTATCGGAATGGGTTTACCGACAACGGCATCCTATATTGTAATGGCAATATTGGCGGCACCATCACTTATTATGATGGATGTTCCACCTGTCCAGGCGCACCTGCTGGTTTTCTGGCTGGCCATGTCTTCAAATGTAACGCCACCGGTCTGCGTAACAGCCTTTGCGGCAGCGAGCATTGCCAAGGCCAATCCGATGAAGACCGGCTATACTGCCTGTGGACTGGCGGTCTTGCTGTATGTAATGCCCTTTAGCTTTGTTTACAGACCGGAACTAATGATGATAGGGGAAGTCTCAGCAATAATATACAGTGTTTGCCTGTACATTTTCATGGCAATAGCTATTTCAAGCGGATTGCAGGGTTGGCTAATGGAGAGTTTAAGCAGTATCGAGAGGTTGTTGTATATAGTAGCGGCTGTCTTAATGCTGTTGCCCCATAGCATTCTAGATGCCTCAGGTCTTGCATTGTTTGTAGTGCTGGTTATAAGACAATATTTTAAATCAAAAAAAGCAGCAACTGCTGGCGTTTAGACAAAATCGCAATACAAGGAGGGTCTGAATTGAAGGATAAGGTTATTCTTAATGAAAAGGATGCGCCGTTTTATTCTGTTGCGTGGGGAAGGACCAAAGGTTTGGTGGCTAAAGAGTCCAAGGCCTTTTCCGACAAAGTACAGGTCAGGATAACTGAATATCTGCCGGGGTTTGCACACGAGTTGCACATCCACCCGGAGCAGGACGAAATAATTTATATTCTGTCCGGCCGCGGGCTTTCGGAAACAAAGAGTGGCAAACAGGAAATAAAAGCCGGAGACGTTGTTTATGTACCTGCCGGGGTTGAGCATGCCACCTACAATCCGAATGCCGAAACAGTGAAGGCTGTGATTATTAAATCACCGCCCGACAAGGATAAATAGGGCTAGTTATAACGTGATAAAAACTTTACACTGCTGTCATCCTGAGCGAAGCGAAGGATCCTATGTCTGCCTCCAAAGGATTCTTCGGACTTCGCCCTCAGAATGATAAATAAAGGAATGCAACTTTATTAACACTTTATATAGTTATATTACACATTTACAAGGAGGAAGATTAATGGCTGATAAGAACTTGGTAAAAGAGCTAATGCAGGGTGCAATAGATGTGCATATCCATACCGGGCCGGACGTATTTGATAGGCTGGTGGATGACTTTGAAGCGGCTAAACAGGCGAAAGAAGCAGGCATGAAGGCTATACTTATTAAAAACCACATGACCTGTACCGCTGACAGGGCCCAGATAGTAAGTAAGTATACGGATTTTCCGGTTTTTGGCGCAGTAGCTTTGAACTTCCCCGTAGGTGGTTTAAACCCGCAGGCTGTAGACACTGCTATAAGGATGGGTGCAAAGGAAGTATGGATGCCCACCCTGCATGCAGAGGAATACTTGGCGGATGGCAGCCATGTTCCCATGTTCAATAAGGTTCTTAACACCGGGCTTAAAGGCATAAACATTTTAACGGAAGAGGGCGCGTTGAAGCCGGAGGTTCTTGAAATCCTTTCACTGATTGCCGAAAACGATGTAATATTGGCAACCGGACATATATCCATTAAGGAAGCTATGGTACTTGTCCCTAAAGCTAAAGAAATGGGCGTTAAAAAGATATTTGTAACGCACCCACTATCCCCGATGCTGAATTATTCCGTAAGCGACCTGAAAGAGATACTGGAAAAGGGTGCTACAATGCTAGAACACAATATTAATGATACAACGCATCAAATGAAACATCCAATTTCTCCTGATGTAATCGCCGAAGCTATTAAGAAAGTAGGGGCGGATACCGTAATAATGAGTACCGATGGAGGCCAGGTGATTAATCCTGCTCCGGTAGAAATGTTGGAGCTTTTCATATCCCAGATGCTTGACCTTGGAATAAGCGAGAGTGATATTTCAACAATGGTTCGCGATAATCCCGCACGCATGTTGGAGTTATAGATGGAATACCCCTCTAAGATGGACGGGGGTAGTGATTTCAAAATCACTACCCCCGTCCCCTTGATTTCTTATATAATTATTCCCCTGACCATGCCGCCGGAGTCAAGTATAAAACCGCCGGTGCTGCCTGTTTTGAGTTGAAAAAAGTGTATGTTCCTTTTTCCGTTGTGCTGCTGTATTATTACCACGTCCCGGTTTGCCCGGAGAGGGCTTTTTACCGGAATGCTGTTATCGTCAAAGTGTTGGTGTATTGTAATGGAATATCCTGCATAATCTATATCGGTTATTTCTCCGTATACGAATACCTCTCCCTCTTCCGGGCGGCATTCGGCCAGGGGAAATTTATAATCGGGGCTGTTAATGACCACAGTTTTCATCCCGCCATTCCAGTCTACATCCATGCCCAGGGCGGTGCTTACAAACCGGATGGGTACATATACCCTGTCGTTGTATATGAAGGGTCTTTCTTCAAGGTATATTTCCCGGCCGTCAATAACCACCTCTATACCGTCCCGGTGGACCTTTACCATTTCGAAAACCTCTTCTGCGTCAATGACCGCCGGTATAAATAAAAGAAGTATGATTGCTACTGCTACAGCTTTTTTAAACATTGACCTCTCTCCTTCCTTATACCCCGATTGTTGACGGAAGAAACGGATATTATACTTTTAATTGTTCTGATGGAAAGTAGCAGGTGGGTTTAGTTTATGTAGAACGCATTTAAACTTTACTTTTCAAGTCTGTCATTCTGAGCGAAGCGAAGGATCTTAAGGTTGTTGAAACGTAAGATTCTTCACTGCGTTCAGAACGGCAAAGCCGGATTCTTCGGGCTTTGCCCTCAGAACGACAGGTAAAGGGATGTAATACTATTAGTGCGTTATATATTATTAAGGTCAGAAAGTCGTGCAGGTAAAAAACTTGAAGCATAGAACAGTAGAACCAGCGGATTGTGCCCTGTTCTACTGTTCTAGAGGTGTTCTATTACACTGTAAGGGGTGGATATTTTATTTTACCGAAAGGGAATCCCTACAGTAATCCATAAGCCCAAGCCGGACCAAAAGGGTGTGTATAATAAACGGGAATGCGATTGTATAAACCGCTAGTGCAATAATTCGTGGAAGTATGGTTACAGCCATCGGTATACCGAAAATTATCTGTAAAAAATACGGAGTTAGCACTGTGGAGGTGATAAGCTGGGTAACGAATACCGTCCAGCCGATGTAAGGGATACTTCTGCATCCTCGGTCGCTTAGCATAAACATTATTCCAGGTATTATTCCGCTTAGGGCTTTTACAAGCGTGAAATGAGGCATATAGGGACCCATAGGGTTTATGAAATATCCAGTAATATCGCTCAGCGCACCTACCATGCCGCCCGATATGGGGCCGAAGGTCATCCCTGCAAGAATTACCGGCAAATCCCCAAGGCCTATCCTTATACCCTCCACTCCGGCGATTGCTATCCGTAGGCTTGCAATCCTGGTTAATACTATGCTTATTGAGGTAAGCAACGCCATATAAACCAGCTGTCTTGTGGTAAATCTCATTGTATCTCCTCCCACTGTATAACTGTTGCAATTATATATCATGTTTAAGATTTTAATTCTCCAACGTGCCATTCCCAGAGAAGCAGCTGCCATCCCCTGCGTAAAGGTTGCCATGCTGAGCGAAGCGAGGGACCTTGCGCAGCAATTGTCATCCTGAGCGCCCCCTTTGCCATGCTGAGCGATAGCGAAGGAGCTTCAGGTTCCGCTCTCCTAAGCGACGGGTAAAGGAAAGTAATATTGTTAACACTTTATATATATGAAAACTTATAAATCTTTGGTTTTTAAAACGGATATATATATAATACAATAGAGGAGTAAGTAATACAATACGGATATGCAGGGCAGAGGTGATATAAATGCTTGGTAAAGAGGCCGTAGGCACCGAGGGCTTCCCTGATGGGCCGGGGGTTTATATAATGAAGGACGAAAGAGGCAGAATTATTTATATAGGTAAGGCCAAAAGTCTGAGGAAAAGGGTTGCTCAGTACTTCCGGGATAAATCAAGCTTAGACATAAAGACCCAGGTGCTGGTAAGCCAGATTGGAAGCATAGAATACATTATTACCGCAACGGAACTGGAAGCCCTGATACTGGAGTGCAACCTTATAAAAAAGCACAGACCGAGGTACAATATACTCCTTAAGGATGATAAAAATTACCCCTATATAAGGGTTACGCTGGAAGAGGAGTATCCAAGATTAATGCTCGCCAGGAAAATGAAAAAGGACGGGTCAAGATACTTCGGACCTTACAGGAGCAGCTATTATGTAAAGCAGACTATAGACGCTCTGGGAAGGCTCTTTAAGGTGAGGGCCTGCAGCAAAAAGATTAGCCGTTCAGGAAAGGACAGGGCCTGCCTCAATTATCATATCGGCCGGTGCATGGCCCCCTGCCAGGGTAGCGTGTCGAGGGAGGAATATCGATCCGCAATAAAGCAGATATGCTTATTTCTGTCCCACCGATTGGAGGAGTTAATATCCCTACTCAAAAAGGAGATGGAGAGTGCATCACAACGCCTGGACTTTGAGAAGGCGGCCAGAATAAGGGACCAGATAGAGGCCTTCAAAACTATGGCGGAGAAGCAAAAAGTTGTAACCACCAGCATGGAGGACCTTGACGTAATTGCCTCTGCCCGCAGCGGGGACAGCGCGTGCGTGCAGGTGCTTTTTATAAGGGGCGGCAAACTGCTGGAGAGGGAGCATTATTTTCTGGAGAACCTTGAAGGGGTGTCCAACGGCGCGCTTATCACCGAGTTTGTGAAGAGGTTTTATTCTGCTACCGCATTCATTCCTAAAGAAATACTGCTACAATACGAGATGGATGACAAGGAAGTAATACGACAGTGGCTGGGGGACAAAAAGGGCAGCGCGGTAAACATAAGGGTCCCCAAGAGGGGTAGTAAGAAACAAATAGTGGAAATGGCGGCGGACAACGCAGCGGAACTTATAAAAAACTTCAGCGAAAGGATGAGAAAGGAAAAGGAAGAGGCATACAGTGCCTTGGAGGAGCTTTACAGCGCCCTTGACCTGGAGGTGTTTCCCTTCCGTATTGAGGCCTTTGATATTTCCAATATACAGGGGGTCCAACGGGTAGGGTCCATGGTGGTGTTTGAGGAGGGCCGACCAAAAAAGAGCGATTACAGAAGATACAAACTAAAGGAAGGGCGTGGGCCGGACGATTATCAGAGCATGAGGGAAATTGTAGCGCGCAGGTACAAAAAATGCAAAGGGGATGAAACTGCCATTCTGCCGCAGTTGGTGCTGGTGGATGGCGGCAGGGGCCATGTTTCGTCGGTGGAAGATGAACTGGAGGCACTGGGGCTTAGTCTTACGGTATGCGGCATGGTCAAGGATGATCGGCACAAAACCCGCGGGATAGTCAGAAAGGGCAGGGAGGTACCGCTGGAGACGCTAAAGAAGGCCTATCGCCTTGTTGCGTCAATCCAGGAGGAAGCCCACCGGTTTGCTATAAGCTATCACAGGAGCCTTAGGGGCAATGCCCAGGTGCGTTCCACCCTGGACGGTATTAAGGGAATAGGGCAAAAAAGGAGGACAGAACTGTTGAAACATTTCGGAGACATTAGTAAAATTAAGGAGGCCGGGGTGGAGGAGTTGGCGTCGGTAGAGGGGATGAACAGGGCGGCTGCCCAGATGGTATATGAGTTTTTTAGGAAATAGTTTACAGGTCACAGGTCACTGCAAAAAAATATACTATATATAACGTGATTAAGGCTTTACACAGATGTCATCCTGAGCGAAGCGAAGGACCTTGCGATAGCAAAGGACCTTATGTCTGATTGCAATAAGATTCTTCACTACGTTCAGAACGACATAAAGGCGTGTCGGATTCTTCGGGCTTCGCTTCTTAAGAATGACACATAAAGGAATGTAATATTACTAGCACGTTATTTATAGGATGGATAAGGGGGAGAGGTAATGGAAAAGAGATTGTACAGGTCGCAAACCGACAGAAAAATAGCCGGTGTATGCGGCGGTATTGCCGAATATTTCGGTGTGGACTCTACACTGATAAGACTGGGGTGGATTCTGTTTATGTTTGCCGGGGGTAGCGGAATACTCGCCTATATAATAGCATGGCTTATTATGCCCGAGGGAAATTAGACCGCGGCAGTATATATGGGTATATTTAATAATATACATATAGAGTGAAGGGGGTTAATGGTGCAATATGAGCAAAAAGCTAAAGCCCTTTGCTCTTTTTTTATGTATAGGCACGGCGCTTTTTTTACTGTTCGGGTGGAAGCTGGTGCAGAACAGGGTGGTGCTTGATTTTAGCAAACCGGATACTGACCGGGCGGAATGGGAAGGTGTAATTTCCGTATGGGATTATCCCAGGCCTTTGCTGGGAGAGGGCAGCAACTTCGGGTGGATAAGGGACAGAATACGGGAGTTTGAGAAGGCCCATCCCGGCGTTTTTATAGACCTGTATACGCTGGACTGGGGCGAGGGAAGAAGACAGCTAGATTTAGCGGTTGACCACGGCATGTGTCCCGATATTGCACCGGTGGGAGACAATCTGGGCTATGTAGACAGGGAGGCGCTGGAGCCACTGGACCGGTTCATTACTCCCGAGGAGATAAACACCTACCAAAATTATGCCCTCGGTGCCGTGACCCATAAGGGGTCCCTTTGGGGGGTACCCCTGTATTGTGTTGCTCCAGCAATGATACTCAACCTGGACTGCTTCGCTGAGGCCGGTGTAGCACCGCCGGAGGACGGTAAATGGACCTACCGGGAGTTTGTGGAAGCCCTGCGTCAGCTTACCGTGGACGGCGATGGGGACGATAGCCCCAAGCAGTACGGGTTTGGTGCCTATCTTCAAAACGGGTACTACAACCTGTGGGGGATTGTTTTCTCGGATGGGTGGGGAATATACGACCCGGTTAACGGAAACTACAGGGTAGACACGCCGGAGGCGGTATCCGGTCTGGAAAAGCTTGCCCGGCTTGTCCTAGAATACGGGGTTGCTGGGGAGGACTTGGCCACCGTCTCCCAAGCCTTGGCGTGGAAGGCCTTCGCGGTGGACAAAAGGGTGGCGGTATACCCAGAGGGGGCGTGGGCTGTCCGGGAACTGAATAAACTCCGTAGCGAAGGCAGAGGTTTTGAGTTTGGCATCGCCGAATATCCTGCGGGAGCTTTGGGGTATGCAGTAACGGTAGGAGAAGTAGCAGCTTACGGGGTGTTCCGGCAGCAGAACGAACAAAAGTTAAGTATGTGTGTGAAATTTATTCGTTATCTGGCTGAAAGCCTTCGACAACAGGATATGACCGGCACCGGCCTATTACCGGTGCGGGGAGATGATAGCGGCGGGAGGAACGGACTGGAAGAGGACGAGAGGGTTATCGTAATACCCAAACTGGATAACTGGTACAAGGTAGAGGATGTAATAAACCGTGCGATAAGCCGTGTCCTGCTCGGCGAGATGGAACCGTCACAGGCTTTTTCTGAGGCGCAGCGGGAAATTGATGGGCTACATGCCGGGGATTAGCATACAGGTTGTAAAAAGGGACAAAATACTATAGAATTATTATTGATTAATGCGGATTTCCTGGGAGTGGGATAATGGGAATAGAATTGGTATACCAGCAATTGAAGGAACGGATAACACCGGAATATATAAAGCTTAAAGAGCCCATGAGAGAACATACGTCCTTCCGCATAGGTGGGCCTGCCGATATCATGGTTTTGCCGGACAGCGCACGACAGATAATAGATACGGTGGAGATATGCCGGAAGAACAGCTATCCCTATTACATTATGGGTAATGGGACCAACCTCCTGGTACGGGACAGAGGGTACCGTGGGGTGATAATAAAGATTGCGGCTAATATGAAGGGGTTTAAGGTTGAAGGGGAGAGGGTATACGGCCAGTCGGGGATACTTCTTTCCACCCTTTCCAAGATAATTGCCTCGGAGGGACTGGAAGGATTCGAATACGCCAGCGGTATACCGGGAACCCTCGGGGGCGCAGTCGCGATGAATGCCGGAGCTTACGAAGGGGAGATAAAGGATTCCATAGAATGGGCCCGGGTTATGAACCCCGATGGGGATATTATGACCTATACAAATAAGCAGCTGGAGCTGGGATACAGAACAAGTATTATACAGAAGGAAGACCTGATAGTATTGGACTGCGGATTGAAATTCCGTAGGGGAGACCGGGAGGCTATTGAAGCAAAGATAGAAGAGTATACAAGGCTGAGGAAGGCAAAGCAGCCTTTAAATATGCCCAGCGCAGGGAGCATCTTTAAGAGGCCGGTGGGGTATTACGCCGGGAAGCTGATAGAGGATGCGGGACTTAAAGGGGCCAGGATAGGCGATGCGCAGGTTTCCGAGGTGCACTGCGGGTTCATTGTAAACACAGGCAATGCCACCGCCGATGAAATAATAGCTTTGATCAACTACGTAAAAAAACAGGTTAAAGAAAAATTTAATGTGGAACTTCAACCTGAGGTTAAAGTGATAGGCGAACCTTAAGTTTAAGTCATTATATACAATGCACTAAAAAGTTACATTCCTTTATCTGTCCTGCCGAAGAAGCGGGGCCCGAAGAATCCGACTATGTCGTTCTGAACGTAGTGAAGAATCTTATTACAATCAGACATAAGGTCCTTCGCT
>JAAYJF010000129.1 GCA_012523075.1 Clostridiales bacterium
GTCCCACTACCTCTATGCCCTCTATTTCCTCCAGTATGCCCTTAAGGTACAGGGCATTTTCCATCTGGTCCTCACAGATCAGAACCTTCAGCATAGAATTACTCCCTTTACAAAATATTACTATCCTCATACAAATCTATGAGGTGGACTTAAAGTCCACCTCATCTTCTGTCTATTTCCTCAAAGCTTTCGGGGTCTCGGGCTGATGGAAGTAGGAAAAACTTGCGCTGCCGGCAAAGGCTGCTGCTACAACGGTGAGCAGCGTGGTAAGTAAAGCAAATACATTAACTTTTTTCATTCCTTACACCTCCTCCTTCATTCAGTTTGTTCTCTATGTATTTTACAAGCAGGTACCCGCTATCGGTAAGGGTAAAGCTCTCCAGAGAAAGCCCGGTCACCAGACTGTAATGGTACCATTCTGCAGTGCCCTTTGTTAAGTAGTCCGCCCAAACTGCCGCCAGCATAAGGCCGACTGTTATTATGGACGCCCTCCGGAACTTGGGCAGCTCCTCTTCCCGGATGAGCCTGTTGGGGTTGTCCCTGGGTGAATACCTGTAAATGCAGTATGAAGTGAACAAACTGCCGAAGGCAAGATAGAGTGTTTCCGCAAAACCGGGCAGCAGGGCAACCAGACGCACCATAAGGCCTGCAGATACAAAAATGAGAACGCTTGAGGCAAGACACCTGTTGTAGGTTGAAAAATGCACTCCCCCCGCCATAAGCCTTACCGTCACAAAGGCCGCCGACATAACCAGTATCTCCTTAAGCATCCCAAGCACTATCCCGGAAAGGATAATTAGTCCAACCTCTGCGGCTGTCCCCAGTATCCCCTGCAGACCATAGCTTATTACCTCAATATCCGCATCCTCTCTAGCACTTTCCCGTACTATAAGCCCGGCAAGCCTGTCACAAAGGTTTTTCATAGCTCTCACCTTCAATAGGGAAGTTCAACCAGCATCCGTACTCCCCTTTCCGGGTGGCTGTCCACCTCTATCCTTCCGTTATACATATCGACAATACTCCTTACAATATTTAGTCCCATTCCCCTATTTTCCCCTTTTTTCGTACTTATTCCCGGTGAAAAAAGCTGTTCCATCACCGCCGGGTCTATCTGCCCCGGGTTTTTTACGCTTATGTAAATCTTTCCACCATCGCAGTAGGCCTTTAGCTCCACCCTGGGCGATGGTATCCGGAGTTCCTTTACCGCCTCGATGGCGTTGTCCAGGAGATTGCCAAGTATCCGGCACAGGTGAAGGGGCTTTACCCTGCCGCCCTCCAGGTCACCCTGCACGTCGTATTCCAGCTCAATACCGTTCCTTTTGGCCAGGCCTTCCTTAGAGCCTATCAGCGCCCCCACCGCCGGGCACTGCATGCCCAGTATATTATTTACCCCCACCGCTTCCTCGGTCAGGTCCTTCAGGTATTCAATAATCTGAGGCTGCCTGCCGCTTTGGGCCAGCATTAATATAACCTGCAGGTGATTGTTGAAGTCGTGTCTCTGACCCCGCAGGGCTTCGTTCATCTGCCCCATGTGGCGGTTCTCAAGTTCCTTTATCTCCAACTCCTGCTGCTTGCGGGCAAGCAAAGACAGCCTGCTCACCGTGACCGCCGTTATGATTGTCAGGGTTATTACAATGTACGACAAATAGGGAACAATCGCAATTATGTTATCAGCCATATATCCCATAGCCGAACTGACGTGCAGACTTTGAAATAAGGTAATAAGCAGCATTGCCTGGAGCAGTATTATGCTCACTATATATATTACATTTTTTCCAAACATTTACATCCCTTCTTCGAACACCGTAACATCAAAGACTTTTAAGCTGTATTTGTAGCAAATAAGTATAAAGATAAGCATTACAGCCTGCTCCGGCATCGCTGCCAGAACCCGTATCCAGGTATTGCTTAGAATAACTTCCAAAGGCACTATATTTAATAAC
>JAAYJF010000068.1 GCA_012523075.1 Clostridiales bacterium
CATACGCCCGCTGGACACTTCTTGTCCCTTATATGGGCTTCGTATTCATCCCTGAAGTATCTTATCGTGGACAGTACCGGATTGGGTGCAGTCTGTCCCAGGGCGCACAGGGAAGAATCCTTGATATGGCCGGCCAGCTTTTCCAGCCTTTCTATATCCCCCTCTTCTCCCTTACCCTGGGTTATCTTGCCCAGCAGTTCAAGCATTCGCTTGGTACCCTCACGACAGGGTGTGCATTTTCCGCAGGATTCGTCGCAGGTAAACTCCAAGAAGAATTTGGCTATATCCACCATGCAGTTGTCTTCGTCCAACACTATCATCCCGCCAGAGCCCATCATGGAGCCTATTTGCACAAGGGTGTCATATTCTATAGGTATGTCTATATGCTCTGCCGGTATACATCCACCGGAGGGGCCGCCGGTCTGCACCGCCTTAAAAGCCTTGCCGTTGGGGCATCCCCCGCCTATTTCATATATAACGTCCCTTAAAGGCGTACCCATGGGTATTTCCACCAGCCCGGTATTGTTTATCTTGCCTCCAAGGGCAAACACCTTGGTACCTTTGCTTCTCTCGGTACCAATAGTATTGAACCATTCGGCACCGTTACGTATTATTGGGCAAATATTTGCGAAGGTTTCAACGTTGTTGAGTATGGTGGGCTTACGCCACAGTCCTTCGTTTGCCGGGAAGGGCGGCCTTGGCCTGGGTTCTCCCCTCTTACCCTCAATGGAATTCAAAAGGGCAGTCTCCTCGCCACATACAAAGGCACCCGCACCCATCTTCAGTTCTATATCAAAGGAAAAACCGGTGCCCAGAATGTTATCACCTAAGAGTCCGTATTCCCTGGCCTGCCTTATGGCTATCTCAAGCCTCTTTATGGCTATGGGATACTCGGCCCTTACGTAAATAAAGCCCTGGTCGGATCCTATCGCATAACCGGCGATAGCCATTGCCTCCAGCACTGTATGAGGGTCACCCTCTAATACGCTCCTGTCCATAAAAGCACCAGGGTCCCCCTCGTCGGCATTACATACAACGTATTTCTTGTCCGATTTAGGGATAGCTGCAAATCCCCATTTTACACCGGTGGGGAAGCCTGCTCCGCCTCTGCCCCTTAAACCAGAATTCTTTATTTCCTCTATCACCTGCTCCGGAGTCATTTCGGTTAGCACCTTTGCAATGGCCTTATACCCGTCCATGGCTATATACTCGTCAATATCTTCGGGGTCAATAACTCCGCAGTTTCTAAGCGCTATCCTAAACTGCTTCCTGTAGAAGTCGACATTGTCTAGGGACTTTATTACATCCTTTTCAATTGACTCCTCGTAAACAAGCCTCTTTACAATCCTTCCCTTTAGTAGATGCTCGCTTACTATCTCTTCTACGTCTTCCTCCTGTACTCTGCTGTAAAAAACACCCTCGGGATAAACAATAATAACGGGACCCAGTTCGCACAGGCCGTGGCACCCTGTCTGTACAACCTTGACCTCGTTATCTATGCCTTTATCCTTAAGATGTTTATGAAAAGCTTCTATTACCTTTGGAGAGCCTGAAGAAGTACATCCGGTACCTCCACAGACCAGCACATGTGAACGAAATATGTCCATTATTCTACCTCCCTCTTGACCTCTCCGAATACTTATATCTTACCGCCGTTCTTTATTTGCCTCTACTGCCTATGGCGTATTCGGTAACCGCATTACCGTTGACAATGTGTTCCGCAACAATCCTGGAAACCTTATCAGGAGTCATTTTTATATAGGTTACCTTCTCTTCCCCCGGCCTGTATACTTCAACAATGGGCTCATACTCGCATATTCCTATACACCCTGTTTGAGACACTATAACGTGCTGAAGGTTTCTCTTGTTTACTTCCTCAACCAGGGCCTTTAATACCGGCCTTGC
>JAAYJF010000099.1 GCA_012523075.1 Clostridiales bacterium
CAGCCCCGACGGTGACTATCAAAATAGTCATGATAAGGCTCAATTTAAAACAGACGCGCTCTACCACTGGTAATATCTGGTTCACTTAAAAATATAAAATTTTTGTCTTGACAAAGGGGACATTTTACAAATGAAAAGAGTAATAACATTAGTTTTGGTGCTTTGTATGGTTTTTCCTTTAACTGTTTTCGGCCAAAGTAAATTTGAACAGCCTAATATAAACTATGAAGTGAAAGAGTACATGAATAGGTTGCCAAAAACTGAGAAAGAAAAGATTGAAGGTAGAATAAATAAACCATTACTCACAAATTTAAGTGAATTGTCAAATGAAAATAAAAAAATAGTAAATGAAACTGTAATAGAAACTGAAAATTTAGCTTGGGCAATGGTTTATGAGGGAAAATCAGTGTTAATTTACGAAACATACGATGATGATACATTTGTATCAATAACAGATGGATATGTAGAAGTTATATCTTTTCAAAAAGACAATATAATGACCATTAACGATAAAGATATTGCATACGAACTCGAAATAACCGAGTCAAAATCATTGAAGCAAATTTCTCATGGCGGATATGAATATTCGCCATTAATGAGTTATGTGGAAATTTCAAATCCCGGTGGTACCTGGAGCTATATAACAACAAGAAATATAGACAATACTTGGGCTGTTGTTCTTATAGATATTGGAATAGGCGCTATGACTACTTTCATTATGAGAAATTTTTTTGGATATCTTCCTCCTAAATATAGTTATGCAGCTGGTATAGCAGCAGGTCTTATTTCACATGTACTTGCTTCACAAACAAAAAGTGCTAGATTTGTTCAAAAAGAATATGAACACGATACACGCTTTAAAACATATAAATATACAGAACGTGCTTTGGCTAAAGGTTTGGATGGTATATATTATGAAACCGGACCATGGGTCTCAAGATATATTGCATGGGCTGGTTTGTAAAATGGGAAAAGAAAATCCCTGACATTATTCTTTGATTAGGGCAAAGCTGAACTGAGCTATAATTCATACTTAATTTAAATATTAGCACAATATGTATACCTATAATAGTTGAATGGGTTATAGCTCAGTTTGTTTTCAGTCAATTCATAACAGCGAAAACTGTAGCTTAGGTTGGTTAAACTGATTTGTAAGTTTGAAGGGTTTACTTCTTCAGACAGAATATAATAATGTAGTCACAGAGGAACAATGCTTAACAAAATTGGTATATAAAGAAGGGATATAGCTTATGCGAAACAAACTCAATTTAGTATCTTTAATAATCATGGTCCTACTTTTAACTTCCTGCAGCAGCGATGCAATTGCTGGTATTAATGTGCTCGACCTACCATGGGAAGAATTAACCCTGAAGCATTTTTTTCAAGCCCCATTAATACTATCTATTCTGGTTTTATTTCTATATTTACCAGTTGGAATACACATTAATTATACCGAAATATTTCGCAAAAAATGTGCTGGTAATAGAATCATGAAAATGAAACGCAATAACCTCAATTCTCCTTTCTGGTTAGTATTGCTAGCATTGATAGGACTAATATGGTTTATATATATTAGGGTTAACAATGATATTAAGTTTTATATGGGGTCGGATTTACCTCAGGAAGTGATAGAAGGAATAATTCTATTGATGATTTTGAGACAAACGGCTATCTTAATTCCTTTGCTGCATTTTGGGCTTACGCTGCTTTTTAGTTACTTGCGACAGCCTGAAATACGAGAAAAAGGAATAGTATATGGATTATCGTTCCTCCCTTGGGAAGAAGTAACTTCGGCTGAATGGAAGGAACCCGGCAGACTGAAAATTTATTATCGTTGGATGCATAAACCCTACCCTTTGTTTTTCTGGAAAAAGAATAATAACCAAGAAGAGAAAGAAGGAAAGAGTTGCCTATCGATAAAACCGGCCCAGAAAGTGGAAATCGATAAACACTTACAGAGATTCATTCCAAATCGCATAACCGGCAGATAATATAATACCTGGATGTAATTACATAAAATATACGCTTAATATTTTTTCGTTTTTGCTCTAGGAATGCATGAGATTTTAGGAGTGGACTTTTCAAACAGTATTACGCATATAAAAAAAATGGCTCCAGGGCTAAAAACCCTAAAGCCATTTCTAAATTTGGTGCCGAAGGTGGGACTTGAACCCACACGAGGTTTGAGCCTCACTGGATTTTGAGTCCAGCGCGTCTGCCAATTCCACCACTTCGGCAAATTGTGTGCAAAATATATATTAGCATATCGAGCCCTGTTAGGCAATAGCAAAAATTGCAGCGGCATATATCCCTATTATATGATAAAATATTATGTAAACCACACCGGATAGCGGCATGAAGAGGTGCAGGCCGGCAAAAAGTCCGGGACCATTACAGGGGGCATCAATGGATCCGATTACACATGTAGTTATAGGAGCAGGTATATATGCATTATCGGGGGGAGACCTTTCGCTGGCACAGCCGACTTTTTTGGGATGCGTGGCCGGTTCGCTTATTCCGGATATTGATATTGTTGCAAAGGTTCGAAACGACTATTATTATTTAAAACATCACCGGGGGAGCAGCCATTCCTTAGGTGGGATTATTTTTCTGAGTATAATTGTAACCGCAGCCACCGCCCTATTGTATGGAGGCATTGATTTTTTGCCGGTATTTGCATGGGCCTTCGCCGGAGCATTCATGCATGTATTTTTAGATATCATGAATTCGTACGGGGCGCAGATTTTATGGCCTTTAAGCCGGAAAAAGTATTCCTTTAGCCTGCTTGGAATTTTTGATGTTATTGTTTTGGTATTAGGGGTTGCGGCGATTCTTTTCGGCAGGGGAATGATGGGTGTGAAGGCTGCAATTGTAGCTGCCTTCTGTTTATATATACTGGCTCTGGGCATTATGAGAGCACTGGCCTGGCGGAGGATATCAAGTTATTTCAAGGGCAGGGTGGAGCAAAGCAGCATAAAGGTGCTTCCATCGCCGGCCGGGTTTTTGGTGTGGGACTTTATAATAATGTCCCAAAGGCACTCCACCGTAGGCAAGGTCCACCTTGCTGGCAAAAAGGTTGTAATAGTTTCAAGGCTAAGGAGGCTACAGGATAAAGAAAAAGAAAAGTTTATGGATAACAGGGCGGCGTATTTTTTTAGAGAATTCACACCCTTTTACCATGTGAGAGTTAAGAAAAATAAAGATTTCACCAAGGTGGTATATACCGATCTAAGGTATCGTTTGAAAAACGGCTTTAAGCACCATGCCACTGCGGTGTTCAATTCAAGCGGTGCCCTGGTGGAGTGTATATTCCATCCTTTTAGCATCAAAAGGAGGGTTCGTTTCTAAGACCGGCAAAGATAAGGAGTAAGAGGCAGATTCACGCCGCTTCAGTCCGCCAGAAGCTAGAATAAAGGGACAGCTGGAAAATGGTACATGCCATAGCCCGTGTCCCTTCGCTTTTTTGGAATAATTCTCCTCCCTAAAAATACAATGTAAACAGCAGAGGGAGGTGAAAACCGGTATTGAAGACTAAAGTAATACTACTTGGATTGATTCTTTTGTTACTTTTTAGTGCGGACTGTGCAGCGGCAGAGCAGATGGAGGAGGGGTACAGGATAGTAATAGACATTCCCCGCCGTTCCCTTACCCTTTTTAACGGAGCGGAGCAGGTCAAAACATATCCTATTGCCATCGGCCAGCCGGGTACCCAGACCCCGACCGGCAGTTACAGCGTAATAAACAAGGCGGTGAACCCTACGTGGCACCCTAGCAGCCGAAACCCGGTACCCCCGGGGCCTGCCAATCCGCTGGGCATCAGGTGGATAGGCTTTTACAGGGGCTACGGTATCCACGGCAACAACGACCCGGGGAGCGTAGGCAAAAGCATATCCAAGGGATGCATCAGGATGTACAATTACGATGTATCCGAGCTGTATTCGGTTATAGGCATAGGGAGGCCGGTGGATGTGATATACGGTGACCTGCTGGAGGTCCATGACGGGGAGGCGGTGACCGTCTACAGGGATATCTATTCAAGACAAAAGGACTTAAGGGATAAAGTGTTGACACAGTTAAGGGATATGGGGCTGGAGGAGCAGATTGGGCATCAGAAAATGGAGAACCTGTTTTCCGCCCTGAAAAGCAGGAAAGTGGTATTTGCAAGAAACTGGGTAGTGCTGGTTAACGGTGAGTTTCTTACGGCGGATACCATATATGACAGGACTATGATATTTGTTAACTGTGATAGGTTGAACGAGTTCTTCGGAATAAATATTGAATGGGATTACGAAATAGCCACCGGAAGGCTTATGGGTAAGCCGGTATCCGCAGTTTGGTCCAATGGCAAACTATACGCTTCCATAGCCGATTTGGTGCCCCTGTTGGG
>JAAYJF010000035.1 GCA_012523075.1 Clostridiales bacterium
CAGCAGGGATTCGCATAGATGGGACCCGATGAACCCGGCACAACCGGTAACCAGTGCCTTTACTGTCATTTCCACTCCCCCTTTGCATTTTACGGTTTCCTAAATCATACTATTACAAAGCTATGTAAAGGGTGAAGGACACGGAAAAATTGCCGACCTTCTATCACATAAATGGTCCGGCGGAATAGTATAGTATAGAAATATAATTTTATTTTTGGCAAAAGGGGTGAAAGCAATGGAAGAGAATATCAGCCTGCGGGGGGAAAGCGGAAGAATAAGGACGATAATTACCAATGCGGTATACGGTAGCGCAACGCAAGTATGCAACTCCACCATATATATAAACCTTGTGGATAACAAGAAGCCTACAGATGTACTGGGCTGCACCATCAAAGGAGCACAGATAAAGGACTGCAGTTTTGAGAAAATAATGGACAGAACGGTAACCGTAAGGGTAAACGGCGTCTTCGAGGTACATGTCTGGTACGAGGCCGGTGGCGATACTTATGTGGCAAAAAATAATGCAAAGTTTTCAGAGATTGTACCGGTAAAATGCCTTGGCGGAGAGAGCTACCGGAACAAAAAAATACTGGCTTGGATTTCTCAACAGCCCACATCCCTTGGGGCTTCGGTGGTAAACAAGTCCGGTACTCCTACAATATCCGTCCAGATTGAATACGGCCTTGGGGTCGAGGTTATGGGCGAAGCAATGTTAAACGTCATTTCATACCAGCAGGAGGCCGCCCAAGACAGTCCGGATGAAGAAATAATAATGAACACGCTGGAAGTATTCAACGTAGACACCGAAACGGAAGACGACGATTAAGAACATAGTATGCCTTGTAATGGGAGTATGGTTTGACATGCTCTCATTTTTTGTGTCCACCGGGCATTACCGCCGGCGGGAATTAAGTACCGCCGGTCTGGATGTAATCCGGTCTGCCAATACAATAGTACTCAAAGCCCAAGCCCAGCATTTTGTCGACATCGTATACGTTCCTGCCGTCAACAAAGACAGGCCTTCGCATTAAAGCCTTAAGCCTTTTTAAATCCAAACCCTTGTACTGCTCCCATTCGGTTACAAGTACCAGCGCATCGGCCCCTTCCGCCGCTTTGTACGCGTCTTCAAAGTAAGTTACCCCCGGCATGGACTTCGTGGCACTGGGTATCGCCACCGGATCGCAAGCCTTTATGCTTCCCCCCTGCCTAAGGATTTCTCTGATAATATCCAGCGAAGGTGCTTCCCTCATATCATCGGTATTCGGTTTAAAGGAAAGGCCCAGCACCGCTACGGATTTTCCCCCCAGGTCCCCTAGCGCATCCTTTAGTTTTTCTACTGCCCTTAACCTTTGAACGCTGTTAACCTCAATGGCACTTTCCACCGTTTTTAATGTACACCCTTTTTCCCTGGCCAGGTGGACCAGGGCTGTTGTGTCCTTTGGGAAGCACGACCCGCCGTAACCCAGCCCAGCTTTCAAAAAGTGCGGGGATATCCTGCTGTCAAGGCCCATACCAAGGGCTACCTTTGTCACATCGGCACCGGTCCTTTCGCACAGGTTTGCTATTTCATTAATAAAGCTTATCTTCAACGCCAAGAAAGCATTGGAGGCGTATTTAATCATCTCGGCACTTTCCGGGTCGGTTACAAGCACCTTTCCACCCACCGGCTGGTATAGCTGTGCTAAAACCTTTGCCGCTTCCCGGTTTTCTGCGCCTATTACAACTCTGTCGGGGTGCATGGTATCAAAAACTGCACTCCCCTCCCTCAAAAACTCCGGGTTAGAAAGCACGTCAAAACTTGCTCGTTCCTTTACCTTGTCCTTAATTATACCCGACACCAGCTTGTGGGTACCCACCGGTACGGTGCTCTTTATTACAATAATCCTATAGTCCTCCATATTCTCACCAATATCCGCTGCCACCCTCCGAACCGCTGAAAGGTCCGCACCACCGCCGGGTAGCGAAGGCGTACCCACCGTTATAAAAATTATTTCCGAATTGGCCACGCCGTAGCGAAGGTCCCCGGAAAACTCAATTCTACCCTTTGACAAGCTTTCCTTCATCATTTCCACCAGGCCCTCTTCGTGAATGGGGCTCACCCCATTTCTTAGCGTTTCCACCCTGTCGGTGTCGCTGTCGATACAAATTACATTGTTGCCTAGATGCGCAAGGCATACCCCCGTTTTAAGACCCACATACCCGGTACCTATTATACAAAGTCTCATGGCTTTACCTCCATCATTGGTATTTATAACTCTCCTATTGCCTCATTAAGGCCTCTGCGAGATTATCAGTAGCATAATATGCCGGAGATATGTAATTGCACCCAAGGAACGGGTAGTTTTTTCGCCGGACGGAAGGATTTACACCGACAGCCATTGTATATAAACCTTGCCCTGGGAGGTGGCTGCTTTCCAGTTTTTTTGATATTATGTGAATATATATAACGTGATAAAGACTTTACACAACTGTCATCCTGAGCGAAGCGAAGGATCTTTGCTAAAGAAAGATTCTTCGGGCTCCGCCCTCAGAATGACAGATAAAGAAATGTAATATTATTAGTGCGTTATATATAGGATAACAGGTAATTTAATGGATTATTAAAAAATTCACGCTAACGGAGGTAAATATATGAACAATGTGGGCAAAGATGTGGCAATGGAAGTATGTTGCAAGTACTTTGAGAAGGACTACAACTGCTGTGAGACGGTGCTGCTAGCCTTTAGCGAACTTCTGGGTATGGAAAGTGATATTATCCCAAGGATAGCCACGCCCTTCGGGGGGGGAATACATCAAAGGAGACATATGTGCGGCGCCCTGACGGGGGCAATTATGGCAATCGGCCTTAGATATGGCCGGAGCACACCACAGGGGGACAGGGAACCGGTCTCTGAGAGGACAGGAAGGATTGTGGAAAAATTCACAGAAAAGTACGGAAGTGCAAACTGTATAGAGGTTTTAGGCTTTACCCCGGATGACCTTGAAAAGGTCAAACGGAACAAGCAGCAACTAAGGGCTAATATTTGTACTCCCCTTATAAAACAAGTAGCCGAATGGCTGTGGGAGGAGCTTGAATAGTTTTTACTCAATAGACTGAATATCCTCCTCAGTTGCCTTATAAAGGTCCTTTTTGGGCGAATAGGCCTTGGACATGCTGCCGGGGCTTATACCCTTATCGTACACATCAACGGATGCTAAAAAACGAGGCACCGTTAAACCGGTACCCCGTTTTCTCTTCTTTTTAGTGTCCTTAAGCGGATATTAGTTTGCCTTCCTTTATTATCTTAAAAGCATGTTGTGCAGAATCTATACCCTTTACCTGGCCGTCCTGCATCACCGAAAAAGAATCCCCTATCTGCTCGGCCTCCGCCGGGTCGTGGGTAACGTATAATACCGGAACATTCATAAGCTTGGTTACCCGTCGGAACTCCGGTAACAGCTTTTCTTTAACCGCCGCATCAATATCGCTCAGGGGCTCGTCAAGGAGTATCATCTCGGGCTGTGGTGCAAGGGCCCGAGCCAGGGATACTCTACTCTTGTAGCCTCCACTTAGCTCCCCGGGTTTTTTGTTTAGTATACCCTCAAGGCCCAGCATGTTTATTAGGTCTTCCAGCAGCTCCTCGGAACCGTGGCCGTTGCGCATCCCGTACCTTATGTTGTCTATTATACTTTTATGTCCGAATAACGCTGGGTGCTGCGGAACATAGCCTACCCGCCTTTTTTCTGGAGGCAGATGGGTAATATCCCTTTCTTTTAGCAGTACACTTCCTTTATCCGGTTCGATAATACCGGCAATTATCTTAAGAAGTGTTGACTTCCCGCAGCCGTTTATTCCTATTAGCACTTTAATCTCAGGTCCAATTTCGAGGCATGCATTTTTTAGGACCTCCTGGGTTCCATACGCTTTATAGATTCCGTTTACTTTAAGCATATTTTCTCCTCCTGATACTTAGCAAAGCAACTGTTAAATCGATAACCTTATCCCAAAGACCGAAGTTTTAAGAGCGGTCTCGGCATACA
>JAAYJF010000062.1 GCA_012523075.1 Clostridiales bacterium
CCATCCTGTTTACCAGCGTATCTATCATCTCGTCCATGGCGGTAATAAGCCTTGCTGCTGCATTGTAGCTGTGCTGGAATTTAACCATATTTGCCATTTCCTCGTCTATGGAAACCCCGGAGGTGGATATCCTCAGCGTATCCGTCTGATTCACCAATATCCTCTGGTTGTCGCTCATCCTTATGGCCTCCTGGCGGTCCACACCAAGGGCGGCAATGATGGATTTGGTAAAGTCCTCAGGGGTGCCGTAGGCTGGAAATACGTTTTGATGCCGCAGCCCTGCCATTTCCAGCCCCTTGGACGCATCCCCCGGCACAGTGTTAAAGCTTGCCGCCACCGCGATGCAGTTCAGGTCTTCAAATATCTCCTTGGAGATTGTTATGTTTTTGGCAGTAATGGAAGGGGTTATGGCAGTCCTTACACCGGATCCATCCACAGTGTATGAATCCAATGTTATATCATGGGTAAAGAACAGTACCTGCTCTCCCCCGTTCTGGGTATAATCACCCTTAAGCCCGTAGGCCGTTGTGTGTATATCATTTATCGCCTTGGCAAACTGCGCAGCGAAATGGTTCAATTGTCTCATATAAAAGGGTACTCCCTTACAGGTGCCGGGGGACCCGTCGCTGTCCCTTACATGAAGAAGCCCTTTTAGTTCTCCGCCCTTTGGTTCAAAGCCTCCGCCGTCGTCCCACATTACTTCATAAAGCCCTTCCGCATCAACGTCAGGGTTTTTCTTAGGAGCCTGTACTCCGTCCCTTTCCACCAGCTTGAGCTGGTTATAGCTTACATGGTTCACAAGGAGTCTTCCTCCTATGCTGAGACGGAACCTTCCATCGGAGTCCTCAAAGGTCTTTACGTCCACTATGCCGGATAGCTTGTCCACCAGCAGGTTCCTTCTGTCCCTCAAATCGTTCGCGTTGGAGCCGTCCAGTTCATACTTCATGATCTGTCGATTGAGGTCGCTTATCTGCTGCGCATAGGAGTTTATTTCCCTGACCTTTGTTTCTATGGCAAAGTTGGCGTCGGTCTGTATCTTTTCAAACCGGGCTGCCATGTCATTAAGACTGTTGGTAAAGGCTATTGCTGTTTGCCTCACTGTTTCCCTCACCGTAAGGTCGGATGCTTTTTCACCGTTGCTTAGGTCCTGCAGGGCCGAGAAAAACCTGTCTATCATCGTATTAAGACCTGCGGCGGAGGGCTCGTTGAACACCATTTCAATATCCCCCAGCAGCTGGCTCTTGGAACTCCACTCCCCCAGCACTGTGTTTTCGCCCCAAAACTTAACGTCTAGGAAAGAGTTTCTTATGCCCTCAATCTTCTGCACATCAACGCCGCTACCCAGCATGCCCTTTCCGCCCAATACCTGCATCGGTCTTGCGGTTTCCATTACCGCCCTCTGCCTTGAATAGCCTTCGGTATTAACGTTGGCAATGTTGTGCCCGGTAACGTCAAGGGCCCTCTGCTGCGCATACAGGCCCTTTATTACAATGTTTAATCCTGTAAAGGAACTCATACGGCTCACCCCTGCCTATACTTTTTGATCGAAAAAGCTTCCGCCCTTATCCTTGCCCCCGCTCTTTTTGGCGTTGTAGGTGATATCTGGCAGGTCTCCGGCGATAAGGTTTATCGAAAAATCTATATATTCCAACGACTTCTCAATAAGCTGACTGTTCAGGTCATTGACTTCTTTCAGTTCCTTGAGTATAGATGATATTTCGTCCTTGAGACCGGCAAACTTGTCCTGCAGGTCTTCCCCAGCCTTCTTGATTGCAAGGCTTATGTTAAACTGGTCGGCGGGCACGTCAAGATGACGGGCCAATTGGTTGACTGCCTCTTCCCTCTGCTGCTCCAAATTACCTATGCCTAGCAGCATCTTCTGTTCCACCCCGGTGAGCTGTTCAAGTTCGGTAACTTTACCTTCTACAATGGTATTAGTCTTATGCTTGGACAACTCAAAGATGTCCCTGTAAAGGGCGCTTTCCTGCTCCAGTATTTCTATAAGCCTTTCCCACAGGCCTTCCATAGCTCTCATCCCCAAAAATGAATTGATCAAACCTTTTTGTCAAGAAACAGGCTGTCTATTATTCTGTCCGCTACCTCCACGGCATCCACGTTGTACTGTCCGGAATTTATCCTTGCCTTTAATTCCGCAACCTTGGCTTCCCTCACATCGGGTGCTTCGCCCAAGGCCTTTAGGGCCACCTGGAAGTCCTGGGCCTTTGTAGAAAACTCTATCCTGTCCTGACCCTTTGCTCCCTTCACTTCGTCAGCCCTGTCCGTTCTAGAGGGCTGTATGCCCTGTTTTTTGTAGACGCCTAGTATCTTTTCCGGTCCTCCGTCAATCTTCATAACTCATCCCCCATTTTAAGATCCTCATAGATAATATCGTCATTACATCTTCCGATATTAATACCCTTTAGTACTTTTTTCTCCTGTGTGCGGTGTACATGCGATCCTTTTCCCGGCTTTGACGCCCTGTAGGGGGCGGCACACTTCCCCTGAACCCCTTCTCCATCTCTGCGGCGCATTCGCTACAGTACCGGCCGGTGGAAATGGGCCTTCCGCATCTTTCGCAGTCCAGCAGCATATTGGTGTTTTCTTTGCCCAGCTCCAGTTTACCCTCTCTCAGAAACTGCAGAATCTTTTCCACCGTAATGTCAAGGGCGTTAGCCACCTCCATGGTGGTGCATTTAGGGTTTTTCTCTATGTACTCCCTGACTTTAATAAAAAGCTCCTCGTCCTGGTCTATGCACTGCCTGCACAGCGGATTACCCATATATACGAATAGCTTACCGCACCTCCTGCAGTTGCGCAAATCTCCCATGCCTTTACCCCCCTTTATATTAGACACAGAACATAATAGTGAACAGTGACTAGTGATTAGGAAAAAGCTGCAAGAATAACCCTGAAGGCTGACTACTAGCCACTAACCACTGGCCACTAACCCTGTCTGTCTTTGCCGGAAGCCAACGTAAACACGTACACCCTGGACGCCCCGCCGTTCTTAAGCGCCCTGGCGCACTGGTTGACGGTACTCCCTGTAGTATATATATCGTCTATAAGAAGCACATTCTTAACAGCCAACCGGCGTACCCCTTTTACCTCGAAGGCTCCTTCCATTGTCTCAAGCCTCTGTAGGCGGCTGAG
>JAAYJF010000139.1 GCA_012523075.1 Clostridiales bacterium
CGAGACAGTTGTTAGAAGTCTACCGCTGATAGCTGCCTTTATTTTGCTTGCGGTAATTGTTATAATAGGAATAATTTTTGATATAATAGGCATAGCCGTGACCGCTTCGGATGCCAGACCGTTAAATGGAATGGCAGCCCAGAAAATACCCGGGGCCAGGGAAGCGGTTGAACTAAATAAGAACGCTGATGCCGTGTCCAACTTTTGCAACGATGTTATAGGGGATATTTGCGGAATAATAAGCGGTGCGGCGGGGGCGATAATAGTGACAAGATTTGCAACTGCCTATCCCAACATTAGGGGTGCCACCATCGGGATACTGCTAAGCAGTTTTATAGCGTCGATAACGGTGGCAGGCAAGGCAATAGGAAAGAACATTGCCATAAAGAGGGCGAGTGAAATAACCTACAAAGCAGGGAAGCTTCTAAATCTGTTTAGTAGAAGAACAAGGAAAAAGGTGTTGGGTAATGGTAAAAAAACAGAAAGAAAGCGGTGAGCCAAAAGTGTACGAAATACTGGAAAGCCTTCAGGGACCCGAGGGCCTAAGAAGGCTAAGCGATATGCAGCAAAAAGCCCTTGCCAGGGAGGTCCGTCATGTACTTGTGGATACCATATCAAGGACTGGCGGGCATCTGGCATCCAATCTGGGCGTGGTAGAGCTGACAATTGCGCTTCACAGCGTCTACTCCAGTCCCCGGGACAGGATAATATGGGATGTGGGGCATCAGGCCTATGTCCATAAGCTGCTGACCGGTAGGTACGAGAGCTTTGGCACCCTCAGACAGTTTGGGGGCATATCCGGCTTTCCGAGGATGGATGAAAGTCCCCACGACGTGTTTGGGACGGGACACAGCAGTACATCCATTTCAGCGGCCTTAGGCATTGCTGCTGCCAGAGACCTTGCAGGGGAGGACTATTCGGTGGTGGCTGTTATAGGAGACGGTGCCATGACGGGCGGTATGGCCTTTGAGGCGCTGAACCATGCCGGACACCTGCAGAAGGATATCACCGTGGTGCTTAACGAAAATGAAATGTCAATTGCCAGGAATGTGGGTAGCCTTTCTAAATACCTAAGCAGGGTGAGGACTCATCCGAGGTATTCCAGCGTAAAGGAAGATATAGAGGGGATTATTAAACGGATACCGGCAGTTGGGAGCAGTATGGCAAAGGTCGCAGAAAAGGCAAAGGACAGCATAAAGTATTTCTTAGTACCCAGCATGCTATTTGAGGAGCTTGGGTTTACCTATCTAGGCCCTATTGACGGGCATGACCTGCCGGTTCTTAAGGATGTGCTGTCAAGGGCGAAGAAGCTTAAAACGCCGGTGCTTATACACGTTGTAACCAAGAAGGGGAAGGGTTATAGGCCGGCCCTGGACAACCCCGATACTTTTCACGGTGTGGGATGTTTTAACAAGGAGACCGGCGAAATAATGGTTAACGGAAGCGGGCAGAGCTACTCCTCAGCCTTTGGCAAGGCTATGCTTGAACTGGCCGGGGAAAACCCGAAACTTGTAGCTCTTACGGCGGCCATGGCAGCAGGGACCGGGCTTTCCGAGTTTGCAATGGCCTATCCGGACAGGTTCTTCGACGTTGCGATAGCTGAGCAGCATGCCGTTACCTATGCAGCCGGGCTGGCCAGGGAGGGCTTTCGGCCGGTGTTTGCGGTGTACTCTACCTTTTTACAGAGGGCCTATGACCAGATTATACACGATGTTTGTCTTCAAAACCTTCCGGTGGTGTTCGCTGTGGACAGGGCGGGGATAGTAGGGCAAGACGGGCCCACCCATCACGGCGTCTTTGACCTATCTTATCTTAGCCATGTTCCGAACATGCAAGTGCTTGCCCCCTGCTGCTGCGCCGAGATGAAGGATATGCTTAAGTATGCATTAAACTCCGATGGGCCGGTGGCCATAAGATATCCGAGGGGCGAAGGACAGCCGGTAAAGGGCTATACCCCCGGACCCCTGGAAAAGGGTAAATCGGAGTTGGTGCGGAAGGGTAAAGGCCTGTGCATTATAGCCGTTGGAAACATGCTTCAAAGGGCGTGCCGGGTGGCGGCCCTGCTGGAGAAAAAGGGTATTAACGCAAGCGTGGTCAACGCACGGTTTGTTAAGCCCGTTGATACGAGCATGCTGGCGGATATTCTAAAGGACTGCGACAGGATAGCGGTGCTGGAGGATAATGTTATCCGGGGCGGCTATGGTAGCTATCTTCTTGAGCTTTACAATTCCATGGGACTTGATACTATGGATGTTAAAATAAAACTTCTTGGCCTGCCCGATGAGTTCGCTACCTACGGTGATTCGGAAAACCTGTACAGGGTATACGGCCTGGATGATGAGGGTATTTATTACAGTCTGCTGGAACTGGCAGAGGGAGGACGAACAGGTGGCATCAAAAAAGAAAAGGTTGGATACACTCCTGGTAGACAGGGGATTTTTTCAAAGCAGGGAAAGGGCAAAAGCTTCGATAATGGCAGGCCTTGTAAAGGCTAACGGAAAGGTTGTGGATAAAGCCGGGACCAAGGTCTGTGAGGATTCGGACCTTTCGGTTGCCCAGGACCCCATACCCTATGTGAGCAGGGGGGGCCTTAAGCTTGAACGGGCGTTGGATTTCTTTGAGATAGACGTAACGGGAGGCAAGGCCATAGACATTGGCGCTTCAACCGGTGGTTTTACCGACTGTCTTTTAAAAAGAGGAGCCAAAAAAGTGTATTCCATAGACGTAGGGTATGGTCAGCTGGACTGGAAACTGCGTCAGGACCCGAGGGTAGTTGTTATGGAGCGTACCAATATTAGATACATAAAACCGGAGGATATTGGTGAGGCCTGTGACATTGCGGTGATTGACGTGTCGTTTATTTCACTAACGCTGGTGCTTCCGGTGGCAAAGTCACTGCTTAAGCCAGAGGGTATAGTAATAGCCCTTATTAAACCGCAGTTTGAGGCGGGCCGGGAAAAGGTGGGCAAAAAAGGTATAGTCCGGGACCCCTTGGTACACGGGGAAGTGGTACGCAAAATATATGATTTTATTACTGATATGGGTTACCAGGTAAGAGGAATAACCCATTCACCCATAACCGGTGCGGTCGGGAACATCGAATACCTGATCCACGCCTCGGGACAAAAGAGTGTCAAAAGCGGCGAAGAAGATACACAGAGCACGATAGACAGAGTTATTGAAGAAGCCCACTGTATTTTTACCTAATTACGGAGGAAAATAAGAATATTTGTAGAATGACTTCTTATGAGGAAGGAGCTTTGAGCAAATTGGAGGAAAGGGTCATTAAATTCGATACAATAGGCATTATTCCAAACCTTCAGAAGGCTAGTAGCCTGGACGTTGCACGGGGGCTTATAAAATGGCTGGAGGAAATGGGTTCAAAGGTGCTGCTTAACGAAATAACAGCTAGTGAGGTTGACAGGCCGGATCTGGCACAGAAGCCTTCGGAAATATACAAAAATTCCGATTTCATAATAGTGCTTGGCGGAGACGGGACTCTGCTCTCGGTAGCAAGGCAAGTACTGTGGCACCAGACACCCATACTTGGCATAAATCTCGGGCACCTGGGTTTTCTGACAGAGTTTGAACTGGACAACATGTATGAGGGCCTGGAGAAGATAAAAAGGGGCGAATACAAGGTTGAGGAAAGGCTTATGCTGGAGGCCGTAGTGGTCAAAAATAATATGATTACCGACAATTTCAGGGCACTAAACGATATAGTAATCTCAAAGGGTTCCTTCTCAAGGATTATAAGGCTTAAGACGTACATAAACCACAGTTACCTGGAGACCTATTCGGCGGACGGTATCATTATTTCCAGTCCCACAGGCTCGACCGCCTATTCCCTTTCTGCGGGAGGTCCTATTTTAAGCCCCGATGTATGCGGTATGGTAATAACCCCCATCAGTCCACATACAATGAGTTCAAGGTCGATAGTAATATCCCAGGAAGAAGAGGTAAGAGTGGAAGTAGTGGGAAACAAAAACGATGTTATGCTGACCATTGACGGACAGCAGGGTTACAGGCTTAACGAAGGGGATATAATCATTGTACGGAAGGCCGACTTTACAGCAAACATGATAAAGCTAAAGGATAAGAATTTTTATGACGTGCTAAGAACAAAGCTCAACGAAAGAAGTTAAAAAGGAGGATGGCAAATGAAGATTGCCCGGCATGCCAAGATTTTGGAGCTCATCGAGATTAAGGAAATTGAGACTCAGGAGGAGCTGGCGGAGGAACTTAAGGCCTGTGGGTTTAACATTACCCAGGCGACGGTGTCAAGGGACATAAAGGAATTACGCCTAATCAAAATCTTAAGCGATACAGGCAAGTACAAGTATGCCACCATAATACCCCATGACAGCGAGTTGGCGGACAGGCACGTAAAGGTATTCATTGAATCTTTGCTTAAAGTGGACTATGCGTCAAATATAGTAGTAATAAAAACAATCCCGGGTGCGGCTCAGGGTGCCGCTGCGGCGATTGACGCCCTTAATTGGCCGGAGGTTGTCGGCACAATAGCCGGGGACGATACAATATTTGTTCTGACCAGGAACGAAAAAAACTCCGTGGAAGCAATGGAAAAACTGAAAAAACTGATAGTGTAGAAATGGAGGTCAATAGTGCATGCTGCTGGAGCTGGGTATCTCAGATTTTGCACTTATAGACAACTTACGTCTCAATCTGGAAAAGGGCCTTAATGTACTGACGGGGGAAACCGGTGCAGGCAAATCCATTATTATAGATGCGGTAAATATGGTTCTGGGCGAAAGGGCGGATACCGAAATAGTGCGAACGGGTGCTGAAAAGGCTGTGGTGGAAGCCCTTTTTAAGTATGATGAAATAGACGGCCTTGACGGGATATTAAATCGGCTTGGCATAGAACCGGAGCGGGATAAAACGTTGGTACTCGGGCGGGAGATAAAAAGCGGCAGAAGCATAAGCAGGATAAACGGACGGCCGGTGCCGCTTTCATGCATACGGGAACTGAGCCGACGCATGATAGACATACACGGCCAGCATCAGCATCAATCGCTGCTGGATGTACAAAACCATATAGATATACTGGACCAGTTTGGGGGTAAAGGGGTGCTCAAGCAGAGGGAGAGGGTTGCGTCCTTGTACGGTAGATTACTTGACCTCAAGAAAGAACTGGAGTTGATTAGGGTTAGTGAGATGGAAAGGGAAAGAAGCATAGACCTATACTCCTATCAGATTGAGGAGATAGAAAAGGCAGGGCTCAAAGAGGGCGAGGATGAGGAATTAATAAGACAGAGGGATGTCCTTGCCAACGCGGAAAGGATATTCCAGTCAATGGCGCAGTCCTATCAACTGCTTTACGGTGGAGAAGACGGTTCATGTGCCGGCATGGTAGATGGCTTGGGACAGGTTAGCCAGCTCCTTGCCCCCTTTACGGAGTTGGACAAGGAAATTGATGGTTTCCACAGCGCCGTGGAGTCCTCCTGTATACTTTTGAGAGAGACCGCCAGGGATATAAGGAACTACTTGGACGGCCTGGAGTTTGACCCGAAACGGCTTAACGATATCCAGGAAAGGCTGGACCTTATAAACGGTCTTAAGCGTAAGTACGGAAATACCATCGAAGAGATAATGGAATACTGCCGACTAAAAACGGCGGAACTTGCAAAACTTAAAAACAACCAAAGGGAGCAGGACAGCCTTGGGAAGGAGATTGCATGGATTGAAAAAGAGCTTGAAAGGGAATGCGGAGTGCTTACCGGATTAAGGAAAGAAGCGGCGGATTATCTGGCCAAAAACGTAACTTCCGAAATAGCCAAACTGGGAATGACAAATGGCTCTTTCAAGGTATGTTTAAACCCAACCAACGGGTTTACTGCCAAGGGCGGGGATTCCGTTGAGTTTATGTTCAGCGCTAACCTCGGAGAACCGCTCAAACACTTAAGCAGGATAGCTTCCGGAGGGGAAATGTCCAGAATAATGCTGGCAATTAAAACGTGTCTGGCGGATACAGACAGCATCCCAACTCTTATATTTGACGAAATTGACGCCGGTATAAGTGGCAGAACCGCCCAAGTAGTGGCACAGCAGCTTGCCAGCGTTTCGAAAAGGCGCCAGGTGGTATGCGTGACGCATTTGCCGCAGATAGCCGCAATGGCGGACAACCATTATCTGATAAGCAAGGAAGAAAAGGACGGTCATACCTATACCAGGCTTAAAGCCCTTGACAGGCAAGACAGGGTGAGGGAACTGGCGAGGCTGCTTGGAGGCACAAAAGTAACGAACCTTACGATGGAGCATTCGGAAGAAATGCTCAAAATGGCGGAAAATCTTAAAAACAGCGCGCTTTAGCGCTTTTTTTGAAAAATTCCGCTCTAAACACAATATTTTTGTAGCATAATTAGTTTTTCAAAGGGTTAACTTAACACTAGAAATTTAATTTTCAGTTTTTGTGGAGGTGGAAAATAGAAGGGTTCTTGGGCTTAGGGAGCGTGATACAGCTTGTGGAGCAGGCATAAGGCAGCTCTCATGATCGTTATACTGGTTGTTACCATCGTATCCTCAGCCGTTTTATTCGAGATATACCAGGTAGTTTCTATGCCGGAGGAATACATGGTAGTGGAAGGGGAAGAGAGGGAGCTCAATCTAAACCTTCCCTTTGGGATACTTGCCACCAGTGAAAGCGAAGGCATACTGAGGCTAAACGGTATTGAGGTAACCACCAGAGGAATCAGCGTTAGCAGTGGAAATCCCCTGTTGATACAGACAACTTCGATAGGCAATACCACAGTAGAATTTCGGCTGTTTGGTCTGATTCCGATAAAAAGAATGACGGTATCGGCAATCTCACCGGTGAAGGTTGTACCGGGCGGCCATTCAATAGGTGTAAAGCTTTATACCCAAGGTGTGCTGGTGGTGGCTGTTGCCGATTTTACCGGCATAGATGGTAAGACATATAACCCGGCTTTGGAGGCGGGTATAGCTGTAGGGGACTCGATAATAGGTATTAACAACACAAAGGTAAGGGATGCAGACCACGTTATACAGCTTCTGGGCGAGTGCAAAGGCGAAGAGATTATGATAGAAATAAAACGAGGCAGTCAAATCCTTACAAAGGGCATTAAACCCGTTAAAAGCCAGGAGGACGGGAAATACCGGATAGGAGCATGGGTAAGGGATAAAACCGCCGGGGTAGGAACTTTGAGTTTCTATTATCCGGAAACCGGTGTTTTTGGAGCGCTGGGGCATGCCATAACCGATGTGGATACCGGTCTTATGCTGTCGGTGGAGGAAGGCGAAATACTTGAATCGAGGATTGCATCAATCCAGAAAGGCGAAAGGAGCAAGCCCGGTGAAATAAGGGGAATTTTTTTTGAAGAGCAAAATAAACTGGGCTATATTGAGAAAAATACAGAGTTCGGGATATACGGGATACTAAGCAAAGATATTGAAAACGAGTATTACAGTGAGCCGATACCGGTGGCTCTGCGTCATCAGGTGATGGAAGGCCCCGCTTATATACTGACCACCGTTGATAAAGAGATTGAAAAGTACTCAATTGAGATACAAAAAATTGCCAATCAGTACCACCCGGAGCCCAAAAGTATGGTAATAAAGGTGGTGGATGAAAGGCTTCTGGGAGCAACGGGCGGGATTGTACAGGGGATGAGCGGAAGCCCCATTATACAGGGTGACAGGCTGATAGGGATAGTGACTCACGTATTTGTAAATGACCCTTCCCGGGGATATGCGATATTTGCGGAATGGATGGTACAAAACGCAAAGGCAGAAAACGGTGATAACGCTACAAAAGTTGATAAAACTGAGTAATACCCGAAAGGGTTTGCTCAGTTTTTCATGTATAATGATACTTGCTAACATTAAATGAAGAAATGATATCCATTATATTATAATTTTGGAATTATAGAAGGAATTGATTTTCCTTTGTCGAATACATATTTGTCAACCATAAATAAAAAAAGAGGGGGGCTCCTTTTGGACGAAAAAAAGATAAGGATATTGATTGCGGATGATAACAAGGAATTCTGCGAAATACTTGGTGAATATCTATCCAGAGAGAAGGATATTCAACTGGTGGCTACTGCAAATGACGGTTTTGAGGCATTGGAGCAGATAAAAGAGTATAAGCCGGATATCTTAATACTGGACATAATAATGCCGCATTTGGACGGACTGGGAGTGCTGGAGAGACTAAATACCATGGATATGAAGAAGGCGCCGTATATCGTTGTGCTGTCCGCCGTCGGGCAGGATAAGATAACCCAAAGGGCACTGGCGCTGGGGGCGGATTATTATATAGTTAAGCCCTTTGATATGCAGATATTCATTAAGAGAATCAGGCAATTGATGGACAACAACATAGTGCCCATAGAAAAGAAAAGAAAGGGTCAGCCGGAAAACTACTTTACCGAAGGTCAGAGCCTCGACGTGGAGATAACAAACATAATACACGAAATTGGAGTACCTGCTCATATTAAGGGTTACCTCTATCTTAGGGAGGCAATAAAGACCGTTGTGAACGATATAGAAATGTTAAGCGCAGTTACAAAGGAGCTGTACCCCTCCATAGCCAAGAGATACAATACAACCTCCAGCAGGGTGGAAAGGGCCATAAGGCATGCAATTGAAGTGGCTTGGAGCAGGGGCAAGGTTGATACGATAAACAACCTTTTCGGGTACACGATACATAACGATAAAGGAAAGCCCACCAATTCTGAATTTATAGCAATGGTGGCCGATAAAATACGGCTACGGCAAAGGATAAGCTAGGCCAATAAAGCACCTCGTTCTTAGCGGCAAAGAAGACGGGGTGTTTTTTATTGCGGCACAGACCGGTTGCTCCATTGAACGGCTAAAGAAATGTTGTTATAATTCCAGTAAGGCATCCAATACCCATTTAGATGAAGGTAGGTAATAAAATGCGAAACAGGGATTTGACACAAATTATAAATGCCTGCAATTCAACTAGATTTATTAATACAGGAATTAATGCAAAACCGTTCATGAAATGGGCGGGTGGAAAAACACAATTGTTGGACGAACTGGACGCGAGGCTGCCCGAAAGCATTGTCAAGGAAGGTACTATTGAAAGCTATGTAGAGCCCTTTGTCGGTGGTGGGGCGTTGTTCTTTTTTTTAAAAAGAAAATACTTAGTTAAAAAGGCGTATTTATCTGATATAAATAAGGAGATAATGCTCGGGTATAAAGTAATCAAGTATAACCCTGAAGGGTTAATTAGCGAGCTGGAAAGGATTCAAAAAGAGTATTTAGATCGCGATAACGAAAGAAGAAAGGAGTATTACTACAGTATAAGAAATATTTATAATAAGCAGATGCAGGGATTCGACTATGAAAACTATGCAAATTCATGGATAAAAAGAGCATCCTATCTAATTTTTCTTAATAAAACATGTTTTAATGGATTGTTTCGTCAGAATAAAAAGGGGGAGTTTAACGTCCCCCACGGTAGGTACAAAAGTCCTAATATCTGTGATTGGCGGAATATAAATGAAGTACATAAGGCCCTTAGAGATACGAAAATTTTTTGCGGTGACTTTACCAAGGCGGAAAAATTCATACAAATGAATAGCCTTGTCTATTTTGACCCTCCATACCGCCCGTTAAATACAAGTTCAGGCTTTACTAGCTATTCCAAGGAAGGGTTTGAAGAGGAAGACCAAAAAAGGTTGGCTGACTTTTTTAGAGCTATGGACAGAAAAGGAGCGTTTCTGTTACTCAGTAATTCTGACCCAAGAAATAATGACAGGCATGACGATTTTTTCGATAAACTGTATGATGGTTTTAAAATTGAAAGGGTTAAAGCTAACAGGCACATAAACTGTGACGCAGGCAAGAGAGGTCGGGTTAACGAGTTGATTATAAAAAACTATTAACCGAGGAGGGTTAAGGATGACAACAATATACGAGAAAAGGTTAGATACGGGTAATCTCGAAGAGATAATAGAGAGGTTTCATGAAACCATTGTTGACACAAATAGAGGCCACAATTTTTTTGTAGACTGGGAGAAGGTTGAACGCCATATTAGAAGATATAGAATCGAATTCAGTATTCTAGATACCTTGATAGGTAGTGATGATTTTGATAAAGACCTAAGAGGAATATTAACAAAATATCCAGAGGTGTTGCCAGTCGTACCAATTCTAATTGCTGTAAGGGATATACGTTTAAAAGTAATAGGTGACTTTTCCGATGCCCATTCGGAAATAATGGAGTACAATTTTAGTGAAAGATACTTAACCGAATCCGAGATTGAAATTTTGGTCGAATTCTTCAATAAAACAGGGTTGAAGCATTTTTTCCAAAACCTTTCTACAAAAAGCATTAGAGATTATGTTACCGGCGTAGAAGTTGGAATGGATACACATGCGAGAAAGAACAGAAGCGGGAACTCAATGGAAATGGTGATAAAGCCTTTTATAGAAAATCTCAATCTTAAGCACGATAATAGGTATATTATATTATTCCAGAAAAATTTCGTTCATTTGGAGAAGGAGTATGGAATTAAGGTTTCTAATTCAATAAGGTATAGAAAGGCAGACTTTATACTGATAAACCCGGATAATAGTAAGATGATAAACATTGAAGTAAACTTTTTTTCCGGAACAGGGTCAAAACCACAGGAAATTGTCGATTCTTACATTAATCGCCAAGAAGAGCTTAAAGAGGACGGATTTGAATTCGTATGGATAACCGATGGCTATGGCTGGAAGGGGCAGAAAAATCAAATTGAAAAAGGATTCAAAAAGATTAATTACCTTTTGAACTTACATTTTGTAAGAAAAGGTCTATTGGAGGATATTTTATGGAGAATCTGAATAGTTACAAAGAAGAAATCACCACTGTTTGGTCGTTCCCCCAAAGGGGTGACTGGATGACACATAACGCGAAGTACAGGGGTAATTTTGCGCCCCAGATTGCCAGGAATCTGATACTAAGATATTCCAATGAAGGAGATACCGTTCTTGACCCAATGGTTGGAGGGGGTACGACTCTAATTGAGACGAAACTTCTTAACAGAAAAGGGATAGGAATTGATATCAATCCTGAGGCAGTGTCGATAACCAAAAAAAATCTGCAGTTTGAATGTGATTGTGAATATGAGCAGACAGTTCATACAGGAGATATAAGAAATCTGGATATCATAGACAGCGAAAGTGTTGACTTAATAGTAACCCATCCTCCCTATTTGAACATAATAAAGTATTCCGATGGAAAAATTGAAGGTGACCTTTCAAACATATCCGGTATAAAGAAATTTTGTTCGGAACTGGGAAAGGGAATAGCAGAGTTTTATAGAGTTTTAAAAGAGGATTCCTATTGTGCAGTTCTAATAGGTGATACCAGAAGGAGTAAGCATTATGTACCTTTGGCGTTTTACGTTATGCAGTCGTTTCTGGAAAACGGATTTATATTAAAAGAAGATATAATAAAAATACAACATAACTGCACATCAACACCTTATTGGGAGAAGAAAGTCAAAGAGCATAAATTTTACTTAATAATGCATGAACATTTATTTGTTTTTAGAAAACCGAGAAGCGATGAGGACCTAAGCCGGTTTAAGTATAGCATGTCAATATAGTAGTTGCATATTTGTAAGAAATCAAAAAAAACTAAAGAAGGAACGTCTAATTCTATATAATTATGACAACTAAGCCAGGGAAGGGGAAACAAATGGAAAGCGGCAGGTATGCAATACTTGTTCTAATGGCTACAGTATTTCTGTTACAAAGCGTATATTTGTTCATAAAGAAACGAAGGGATAAAAACTTTTGCAGCGAGCCGAGGATTTTGGGCTTTATGTCAACGGGGCTGGGGTTAGCAATTATCCTGTATGATTTTTTTGGAATCTGGGACTTCGATTTGGACAGCGACTCAAAAACCGCCATTGCTCTTTTAGCCATAATGATTTTACTGTTGATATTTGTCGCATCCAGAAGTTTTTCCTCCGGCAAGAAATTTACCGTCACAAATATTGAAAAGAAAGACCTTGAGGAAATACTGTTTGGGACGCTTAATAAGTATCAGTTGGCTTATAGCACAGACAAAAAAGACTCCCAGTCAATGGTCTCAAAGGTACAGTTGGAGGAAAGCGATGCATCCATCAAAATCAATCAAAGCGGTGGAAACGGTAAAAACTTTGTGCTGGTGTTCGAAAAATTTGAACAAGTATACTATTATGAAGACATAATAATCGATATGAAAGAGCGGGTAAACCAAGTCGCAAAGGCGGGCAGGCTCCGGGGCATAGGTGAACTGGCAGCGGCTGCCGCTATTATAGCATTTGCTTTATGGACTAGGACACTTAGACCCTAGCGTAATAAAAAGACCCTATGTGAGCCGTCGGACACTTATTCCATAACCATTATAAGAGTGCAGAAAAAGGATGTGTTACTGACGAAATTTATAAAAACAGTGAAACGGCGCAGTAGACAAGTAGAAGAGCCATTACGGTGTTTACCAACTTTACGTTTTTCCAAAGGAACTTTTGGAACACCGATCCAAGAAGTCCCCAGCAGCAGGTGGCTACAAAGGATGTACAGGATAAGGCTACCGCGAAACCGGCTAGTACCGGTACGGATTTGTAATAGGGTACAATAAAGGTTGACATAAGAGTAATACTGTACAGGATAACCTTGGGGTTAACAAACTGCAACAAAAACCCTGCCGACAGAGTGTTTGTACGCCGCTGCCCCTTTTCCTCGCCATGGGGTTTGCTGTGATAGGTCTTGTACGCAAGCCAGATTATATAGGCGGCACCGATAAATGTCATAAAGGGCTTTACCGAGGGTATAAGGGCGTAGAGAGTGACGCTAAACAGGCTGCTTAAAAACATTATTATAAAAAACCCAAAGAACACACCAACATTGAACATAATGCTTTTTTTAAACCCGTAGCGGCTGGCGTTTGACATTGACATTATGGTGTTGGGCCCGGGCGTAAAAGTGGTAACCAGTACATAGGATATAAAGGCCGTAAAATTTGGCATGGTTGTTTACCTCCGGATTTTTCTGTGATATAATGCAAAAAAGAGCAAAACGAAACAGCATGCAATATAATAATAATAATAGCGTTGGGGTGGTATGTCAATGAAAGCTTGGGGAAGCGAAGAGATGGCTCTTTTGCTTCCCTTAAATTATAAGCCCAGGCAAACCATCAGGTAAAAAACGGTTCTAGAGGAGAAACTGAAAATGTACTACGTATATATACTGGAATGCCGGGACGGGTCGCTGTATACCGGCTGGACAACCGACCCGCAAAGGAGGCTTAAGGAACACAACGGAGGCAAGGGGGCCAAATGTACACGATCTAGGCTACCGGTAGTACTTAAGCATTTGGAGGCCTACGAAACCAAGGGAGAGGCCATGCGTAGGGAATATCGCATAAAGCAGCTTTCGAGGCAGGAAAAAATTGTCCTTATACAGGGGGCACATTACCCCGGGAATGATGAAAAAGCTAATATACTGGGTAAAAATGTAGTATAATAGTACCAGTTGTTGGAGAGGGAGGGATATACCCGATGCGTTAGGCGCATATAGTTGCCAAACGGGGTGTAACTAATTGAAAAAAGTGTTCGTAATTTTTATGGCAGTAATGCTTACCGCTTGCTCCTGGTTTTTAAACCGGGTAGGAGAACCGGACTTACCTCATGATGGAACAGCTTCCCCGGATGTCGGTATCAGGGAAAGTCCGGGCCTTATAAGCCCGCAAGGCACAACGATAAAGGACAGAATAATGGCCCCGGAAGGATATGAGAGGATAGATGTTGACAGGGGTTCCTTTGCCGAGTACTTAAGAAACCTGCCTTTAAAACCTCATGGTTCCAAGGTATTGTATTACGATGGCCGGGAAAAGGGCAGAGACGTACATATGGCGGTAATTGATATGGACGTAGGGGACAGGGACCTGCAGCAGTGCGCCGATGCGGTCATCAGGCTGCGGGCGGAGTACCTGTATAAGACGGGACAGTACGAAGATATACACTTTAATTTTACAAACGGGTTTAATGCAGAGTATATTAAATGGAGGCAGGGGAACAGGATTTCGGTAAACGGTAGCAGTGTGAGTTGGGTTGAAGGCGCCGGGTATTCGGAAGGCTATCAGTCTTTTAGGAAATACCTGGATATGGTGTTCGCCTACGCCGGTACCCTTTCACTGGCAGGGGAACTTCAAAGAATTGACCTATCGGACATCCGGATAGGGGACGTGTTCATAAAGGGCGGAAGTCCGGGACATTGCGTCATAGTGATAGATCTGGCACAGTGCAGGGAAACCGGAAAAAAAGCCTTCCTGCTGGCCCAAAGCTATATGCCAGCCCAGGATATCCATGTGCTTAAGAATACGCAGGATGATTCGATAAGCCCCTGGTATGCCGGAGAATTTGGGGATAGGCTTATTACACCCGAATGGACCTTTGAAAGAGATCAGCTTATGAGGTTTGCGGAGTAAGGTAAAAAACGATAAAGGACTAGGGAGGAAATTTTGAACATGGTGGATGGTGACAGAGGGGACAAGGGAATGTGTAACTGCGAAGAGGACAGGACAAATA
This sequence comes from Clostridiales bacterium, assembly GCA_012523075.1. Lineage (GTDB taxonomy): Bacteria > Bacillota > Clostridia > Ch29 > Ch29 > JAAYEV01. The sequence continues at coordinate 14,574 of JAAYJF010000139.1, forward strand.
AAAACGGGGAAGTTTGCCAGCCCACAAACTTCATCCAGAACATTATAAATGAGGACTTTGCGTCCAACGTATATAACGGGCGTGTGCATACCCGTTTCCCGCCGGAACCCAACGGTTATCTGCATATAGGCCATGCAAAGTCCATATGCATTAACTTTGGCATGGCAAGGTGGAACGGGGGGCTCTGCAACCTGAGGTTTGATGATACCAATCCCTCCAAGGAGGACGTTGAATACGTTGATTCTATTAAAGAGGACGTGCGATGGCTGGGATTTGACTGGGACGACCGTGAGTACTATGCCTCGGACTATTTTGAACAGCTCTATCAGTATGCAATAAAGCTGATAAAGCTGGGCAAGGCCTACGTGTGTGACTTAAGCGCGGAAGAGATTAGAGAGTACAGGGGCACCCTGACTGAGCCGGGTAAAAACAGCCCCTATAGGGACCGCCCGGTGGAGGAGAACCTTGATTTGTTCCAAAGGATGCGGTCGGGGGAGTTTCCCGATGGGTCCCGGGTGCTGAGGGCAAAGATTGATATGGCATCCCCCAACCTGAATATGAGAGACCCGGTGCTTTATAGAATAATGAGGGTTACCCATCACAGGACAGGCGACGACTGGTGCATATACCCGATGTACGACTATGCCCATCCCCTTTCCGACGCAATTGAGGGCATAACCCATTCAATATGCACCCTTGAGTTTGAGGACCATCGTCCCCTGTACGATTGGATAATCCAAAACGTAAACCCGGAGGTTCATCCCAAGCAGATAGAATTTGCTAGGCTAAACCTCACAAATACCGTTATGAGCAAACGCAAGCTCAGAAAAGTGGTGGAGGAAGGCTTTGTGGATGGATGGGACGACCCCCGTATGCCCACCATATCGGGGCTTAGAAGAAGAGGGTACACGCCGGAATCTATACGGGACTTCTGTGACAGGATCGGCGTTGCAAAGAACAACAGCACCGTGGATATTGCCCTGTTGGAATACTGTATAAGGGAAGACCTGAAGTCGAAAGCTCCCAGGGTTATGGCGGTGCTGGACCCGGTAAAACTGATTATAGACAATTATCCGGAGGATAGGGTGGAATACCTGGAAGCGGAATACAACCCGGAAAGACCGGAACTGGGCACCAGAAAGCTGCCCTTTTCCAAAGTGCTATACATTGAGAGGGGGGACTTCCGTGAAGTACCGCCACCAAAGTATTTCAGGCTTTCGCCGGGCAAGGAAGTAAGGCTAAAGAATGCCTATATAATAAAATGTGTCGACTTTGTAAAGGACCGGGAAACGGGAGAAATAACCGAAATACACTGTACCTATGACCCGGACACAAAAAGCGGTGGCCCGGCCAGCGGGCGAAAGGTAAAGGGTACACTTCACTGGGTATCCGCAGGCCATGCCGTGGAAGCTGAAGTACGGCTTTACGGGCACCTGTTTAACGATGAGGACCCGGAGAGCGAAGAAGGAGCAGACTTTATAGACAGGCTGAACCCCGATTCGCTGGAGAGGCTGGTAAACTCCAAAATTGAACCGAATTTTGAAAACACCGGGGCAGGAAACCGGTACCAGTTTATAAGGCACGGTTACTTCTGTGTTGATATCGGCGATTCAAAGTCGGATGTGCTGGTTTTCAATCGAATAGTATCTTTGAAGGATACCTGGGCAAAGCTTAAGAAAGGCAGCGGGGGTAAAAGGCAGGACGCAAGGGAACCATAAAAATGTTATGCAAACGCTTGTTTCCCGAGCATCCACCAGCCGGTCTCATTCCCCGCGGTTATGCTTTAAAGGTGGCCCTTTTGTGGCTTAGTTTTATTGGAATATTTGCCGGTTTTGCAGGTAGCGGCGGGCCCTTTGCAGTGCTTCTTCCAGTTTCCCTCAGTCTTTTCCTGCTAGTACTGACGGCGATGATATGGGTAAGGAAGAAGGAAAGGCCCCTATGGGCTTACAAGGAAGCAAGGGAATACTACCAAAGACACCGTTACGCCAAGGCCCTGGAAAAGCTGGAATACATCCTGAGGCAAAGGCCGGATATGGAGCGGGAACTGTTCGGGGCTATACTTATATGCAAACAGAGGACGGGAGATAGGCGGGCTGCTGAGGAATACTGCCGTAGGTTAATTGAAAGGGGCCTAATAAACAACGGTACCGATTGGGACCTGCTTATGGAAATATTATGCGTCTTCGGGGATAAAACGTTTCTTAATCCCGTGGATGGGATGACGGAAAAACTATCCGGTGAGGTTTTGATTGAAATGTTGAAAGAATACTGCTTTAAAAGTCGGGAGGGGTTTCGTTGAAAACAAAAATGCTGGCGGCTGTTCTGCTAATAGTGATTTCGCTGGTAGGGTGCAGTAGTTCATCGTCTACCACGGTTAAGGAAGGTATTGTATTTAGCATGCTGGCGGAGGAGGATTTCCCGGAACTGATGGGTCAATCCGGGCCCTTGGACCTTCAGGTTAGAATACTGCGCGAGGACGACACATCTGCTTATTTTGCTGTTAACCTTCCATACAACACCGATATAGGCGGTATAGACCTGCTAAAGAACGGAAGGGCGGTCATAAACCTGGTAATGAGGCCTGATATGGAAAGAAGCGACCCCTTTCTGAGCCTGTCACCGGCGTACTATAGGTTTATTTCGGTGAACAAAGACTTCAAAGACAGCCTAAGCCCGGAAAATGTTCAGTTTAGCCTAGGAACTGAAACACTAAGCCCGGTTATAGGTTATGCCTATGCGCTTTCTTCGGCCCAGGACCACATGGAGGCTGACTTTTACAGCACAATGGACTGCCTGGCCCTGATGGAAAGCGGGGACGGGCTTAAGCTCGCCTACATATTTTTCTTCGGGGACGGCGAGAACATTAACCGCGCAGGAAACGAACTGATTCAGGGTGCGGTAGCGGTGGACTCGCAAAACGGGCAGCTTATTGAGTACAGGATATACAACAGAAAATACCTGACGGGAGTCTACAGGCATGAAGAGGCTGCCCGAGTAGAGGGATGGAAGGATGGGAACACCCTTATTGTGTCTCAAACCGAAACCGGAGACTTCTACCTGTTGAATATGGACAGGACTAAGACGGGGGTGAGCCAGGAACAGGCAGTGGGCTATATTGAGCAGTACAACAGGACTACTAACCCTCCTGCGGGGTACCGGCTGGTTTATGAGGATGAAACAAACGACCTGGGGCTACTCTATACAAAAAAAGCTTACATAGAGCAGGGCGGCTCACAAAAACCCAATATAATTGACCTGCCCCCGAACGTTAATCTGGTAAGCCATTCCTGGGACCGGGCAAACATGTTGTTGTATTTTACAACCGAGAAGGCGGAACCAAGCTACGGTAACGATTGGACCTATTATACCCTGTGGTGTTACGACCTTAAAGATTATTCGCTTAAGCAGATTGGGGGACTTCCGTCCAAGGACATTTATCTGTCTGCCGATGGCACGAGACTGGCTTACAATGGGCTGGAGGGGGACGTATTCATAATGAATCTCTCAAACCTAATTATAGAGGACCCGGTGTTGAAATAACGGGTTTTAAGGATATACAGGCAAATATGGACAACAAAATAAAAATATAATAAAAATTGTCCCAAAAGGGGCAATTTTTATTTTTAAAAAACAAATAATAGATAATGTGACCTGCACATCGCGAAAGTTGGTGTATCCATGTATATTAAGTCCAGGGCAGTAGTAGACAAAAAGACCAAAAATCTCGTCCGCAGGATTGGCCCGGGGCAGATTGGAGTAATCTGTCACCGGGACCTTGACGAGCTGGGAGCGTTATCCCTAATAAATGCCAAGGTAAGGGCAGTAATAAATGCCGAAGCCTCCATAAGCGGAAGATACCCGAACCTTGGGCCGCAGCTTTTGTGTAAAGAGGGCATTCCCCTCATTGATAACACAGGCCCGGAGATAATGGAGCGGGTTAGGGACGGGGATGTACTGGAAATAAGGGGCGAATGGATATATCTAAACGGAGTGCCGGTAGGACGGGGCAAACTTTTAGATGCCGCCAGTATAGAAAAGGAAATGGCGCTTGCAAGGCAAAACCTGGAGAGCGAGCTTGATGGCTTTATAGAAAACACGATGGAATACGCGAAAAAGGAAAAGGATTTTATACTGGGTCAGCTTAAGCTTCCCCGGGTGGGGGTAAGCATTGGAGGTAGGCATGCACTGGTGGTGGTAAGGGGTAAGGACTACAGGTATGATTTGAGCATAATCCGTTCGTACATAGAAGAGGTACGGCCGGTGCTTATAGGAGTGGACGGCGGCGGGGATGCACTGCTGGAATTTGGACTGGTTCCGGACATAATAATTGGGGATATGGACAGCGTAAGCGACAGGGCTTTAAAAAAATGTGGTGAAATAATAGTGCACGCGTACCTGGATGGCAGGGCGCCGGGCATGGAAAGGGTGGACCGCTTAGGGCTTAGGGCGAAGGTTTTATCCTGCCCCGGGACAAGCGAGGATATCGCAATGCTTCTTGCCTATGAAAACGGTGCGGAGCTTATTGTTGCGGTGGGTGCACATTCCAGCATGATAGATTTTTTGGAGAAGGGAAGAAGGGGGATGGGCAGTACCTTTCTTACACGGCTTAAAATAGGGGACAGGCTTGTTGACGCCAAGGGGGTTAACAAGCTTTACAAGGAAAGTATTAAGACCCGGCATATTGTAGGACTGGTTTTGGCCGCAATGATACCGGTAGCCGTTGCGGGGGCAATGTCACCGCCTCTACAGCAACTGTACAGGCTACTGACAATTCGGTTAAGACTGGTACTGGGCTTTTGAGGAGAGTGAAAAATGATGATAGGCATGAGGTATTACGTGATAATGTCGGCTTCAATATTTATGGCCCTGGGAATTGGTATATTCATAGGTTTTGCCTTGGACGGTCAGGAAATATTTGTAGAGCAGCAGCAGGGCTTGATTAGCGAGGTGGAACAGAGGTTTGTGGAGATCAAACAGGAAAACCATCGTATAGAATCCGTCATTAAGTCCAGGGAAAAGGAACTGCAAGTATACCGGGAAGTGACGGATGAGCTACTGCCAGGGCTTGTTGAGGACAGCCTTTGGGGAATTAGCGTGGCGATTATTCAAAACAGTGATGAACTGCCCTATACCGGGATGATGAACATGCTTACCCATGCCGGTGCGGATATCACCTCTATCATCCGAATCAAAAAGGATTACGCGGCAGACAACCCGGAAAACACCGTCATTCTTAGGGAAAACCTGGACGAGCCGGTGGAAAACGATGACCTTTGCCGTTATATAGCTGAAAGGCTGGTAAACGCCCTGCTAACCGATGGGGA
>JAAYJF010000078.1 GCA_012523075.1 Clostridiales bacterium
GGTGGTGGCGGCATCGCTGCCCATAGGGTTTCTTATTGCCAATGTTTTATGGATAAACCAGTACCCGGACTATGAAGCTGACAAAAAGGCCGGGAAATATAACTGGGTAGTGAGGATGGGCAAAGAGAAAGGCATAAGAGTGTTTGTATTGATGTTTGCGCTGGCTTATGCGGCATTTCTGCTCCTTGCCCTTTTATATCGGAACGCGGTGTGGCTGCTGGGGCTGATAAGCGTCCCCGTCGCGGTCCGGTCGGTGAGGACCGCCAAAAGGGAATTCGGCTGTACCGCGAAGCTTATCCCTGCCAACATCGGTACGGTGCAGGTATACCAGATAACCGGCCTTGTAATGGTTATAGCGGCCCTGTCAAACCGTTTTGTAAGTTCCTGAGCCAAGCTTTGCACTTTTCCTGCTGCCAATGCGACCCAGAGGCGACTAAGCCGGCAGCCATTCAAAACTATAGTACGGAATTACTGCAAACTGGGCAGGGAGGGGATATATGTGGATTAGAGAAAAGAGGTTTAAAATAAAACGAAGAAAGGTCGGTTGGATATGAAGAGTACCGATAACAACAGGAATTTTTTAAAAGCCTATTTGTGGGACAAATGGGGTCAGCTGGATCGGGACCAAGAAAAGGGGGTACCGGCACCACCCTTCCAGAAACCCTACGGCGATGACGCATCCTTTGTGGAACTTATAAAACCGGAGGACTTTAACGTGGGCAACATCGCCCTAAGGGAAGCATTGGGGCGCAGAAGAAGCCGTAGGAGGTTTACCGGCGACCCCTTAACCTTGGAGGAGTTGTCCTGGCTGCTCTGGTCGGCCCAGGGAGTAACCGGTGACAATGAAGGGCGAAGGACAGCCCCCTCCGCCGGCGGACGGCATCCCTTTGAGACCTACCTGGCGGTTAACCGGGTGGAGGGTTTAAGGCCCGGGCTGTACAGGTATCTGCCGTTTGAGCACAGGCTGCTGGTAATGGGAGAGGTCCAGGGGTTGGAGGAGAGAATGGCGGAGGTCTGCCATGGCCAGAAATTCGTTGCTGGGGCAGCGGTAGCCTTTTTCTGGACAGCACTACCCTACCGGGCGGAATGGTGTTACAGCCTGATTTCTCATAAGATGATCGCCATTGACGCGGGGCACCTGTGCCAGAACCTGTACCTTGCGTGCGAGGCAATCGATGCGGGGGTTTGTGCCATAGGCAAATACAGCCAGCATAAAATGGACCATCTGCTGGGCGTTGATGGGACCGACGAGTTTGCAATCTACGGTGCAGTGGTGGGGAAGACTTTACATAAATGATTTGCGGAGGAAGTATTTTATGAGGTTTAAGGGAGTAATACTTGATATGGACGGTACGCTACTGGATACTCTTGGTGATTTGGCCAATTCCATGAACATCGTGCTGGAGCGTTTCGGCTATCCGATTCATCCGGTAGAGGCCTACCGGTATTTTGTGGGGGAAGGAATGGAAATGCTGGTTCGCAGGGCTCTTCCCGTCGGCAGTGACAACGGGGAAACGGTGAAGGCGTGTATGGCAGCGATGAATAGCGAATACGGTCTGCGCTGGGCGGAAAGCTCAAGATTGTATCCCGGCATTCGGGAACTGCTCGACTATCTTGAATCACATAATATTCCAAAGGCCGTTCTCTCCAATAAACCGCACGACTTTACCAGGGCAATGGCCGAGGCTTTCCTGTATGAGTGGGATTTCTTCCAGGTAAGAGGGGAGAGTCCTTTAACCCCTCGAAAACCAAACCCCGCCGCTGCACTAGAAATAGCAAGCGGAATGGGCCTTAAGCCGGAGAAAATAATCTACCTGGGAGACAGTAGCATAGATATGCAGACAGCGGTCAGGGCGGGTATGTATCCGGTAGGAGCACTGTGGGGTTTCAGGACCGAGGAGGAGCTTAGGCTTAACGGAGCCAGGTCGCTGGTAGAAAAGCCGGAGGATGTAATATCAATATTTTTGAGGAACTGAATCCATATATGACGCATTAATAATAGTACATTACTTTGTTTGTCATTTAAGAGGTCGAAGCCTGAAGAATCCGGCTTTGCCGCTTAAGAACGCAGTGAAGAATCTTCTAGAAGACAGGCATAAGATCCTTCGCTACGCTCAGGATGACAAAGGGGTTGCTCAGGATGACACGTTTGAAGATGTATAGTATTAAGCACGTTATATACAGTATTGAAATAATGTGTAAAATTTCCGGCACTGGAAAAACTATTGACACAATACCTGCTTTAAGAAGGGAGTGCCGGGAATGAATAAAAAAATAAATCTTCTTCTGTTTAGCGGGGACTTCGATAAAATATACGCTGCGCTTTTGATAGCAAATGGCGCACGGGATATGGGTATGGAAGTCTCCATTTTTTTTGCGTTCTGGGGTTTGCTTGTGGTACGGGACCCCGAAAAGCTGACCGGCGAAGGAAAGAGTGCCTATGAGAAGATGTTTGGCGCAATGACCCCCAAAGGGCCAGAGGACCTGGGACTGTCCAGGATGAATATGATGGGTATGGGAAAATCCATGATGCTGGAAATGATGAAGGATGACAATGCTCCCAGTCTTCAAAGGTTGCTTGACGGTGCGCGCAAAAACAAGGTGAAATTCTATGGATGCAAGCTATCCACCGATGTTATGGGCTTTAAAAAGGAGGAAATGCTCCCGGAGCTGGAAATCGTGGACGTTAAGGCCTACATAGAAGACGCCGTCAATTCGGACATGCAGCTTTTTATTTAAGAAGGCCGGTTCCAGACCGGCCCTTTACTTATAGTTTTCCGCTGCAGCCCAGAACATTCCTCATCTTGTGGGCCACCATTTTTTTGATGGCTTCCCTGGCGGGGCCTAAGTATTTCCTCGGGTCGAACACCGATGGGTTCTCGGCCAGGTACTGCCTTACCGCTGCCGTCAGGGCAAGCCGCAGGTCGGTGTCTATGTTAATCTTGCACACGCCCATTTGAGCGGCCCTTTTAAGCATGTCCTCTGGGACTCCCTTGGCTCCTGGGATGTTGCCCCCGTACTTGTTGCAAAGGTCCACAAACTCGGGTAATACCGTGGATGCCCCGTGAAGTACCAGCGGGAATCCCGGCAGAAGGGAGCTTATCTTTTCAAGTCTTTCAAAGTCCAGCATTGGCTCACCTTTGAATTTATATGCTCCGTGACTTGTTCCTATTGCAATGGCCAGCGAGTCTATGCCAGTTCTTTCAACGAACTCCACTGCCTGATCCGGATCGGTGAAGGTTGCTTCCCTGGCGCTTACATTGATGTTATCTTCTATTCCAGCCAGTTTACCCAGTTCGCCTTCCACCACTACACCTCTTGGATGGGCGTAGTCCACCACTTTTTTGGTAAGGGCTATGTTCTCCTCGAAGGGATACCTGGAACCGTCAATCATCACCGAGGTGAAACCATCTTCTATGCAGGCTTTGCAAACTTCAAAATCTTCACCATGGTCAAGGTGTAGAACCACCGATAGCCCGGTATCCTCCATCGCTGCGTCCACCAGCCTTCTAAGGTACAAAGGCTTGGCATATTTGCGGGCGCCGGCGGAAAC
>JAAYJF010000031.1 GCA_012523075.1 Clostridiales bacterium
CGAAGTCCGAAGAATCTTCTCGCAATCAGGCATAAGATCCTTCGCTATCGCTCAGGATGACAAGGGATGTCGCTCAGGATGACTAAAGGCCGCTCAGGATAACAACTGTATTAAATGCGCTATATATAGATGGATTTAAGGCATTAACAAGCGAAGAAGCGGGAGAAAAAAAGATGAGTACTTAATCAGTGGATATATAAAGGGGGGAGCAGGAATTGGCAAACATAGAGATACGGAGGCCAGGGCCCGGGGATATAGAAAAGCTGTATAAGTTTTTTGAGCTGGTGCTTCGGGATACCTATTTAAAAGAGGGCCTTGCGCACATGACCGAGGACATGGAAAAGGAGATTTTTGAAAAGAAAAGCATCCTTAAGGAAGACCTCGAATCGAATGGGGAGAAAAGATATTTTCTTACAGCTTTAATAGAGGGGGAGGTTATTGGCACTATAGAATACGGTCCCACCGGTTCGATTATTCTAGACTGTACCAAGGGAGAGCTGGAAGGCGTGGTCGAGGTGGGAACGGCCTTCGTTCACCCCGCCTATCAGCGGCAGGGTATCGGCACACTTATGCTAAATAGCGTCTGCCTTACGCTGCTTGGGAGGAATATTGGTGAGTTCTGCCTGGACAGCGGGTATAAAAACGCTCAAAGAGTATGGGAAAAAAAGTTCGGTGAGCCTGCCTATGTGATAAAGGATTATTGGGGCCAAGGCTATGACCATATGATTTGGAGAAAATATATTATGGACCTTCCTATAGTTTTTAGAATGTAAAGGGAGGCGGACACCGGTGAAGAAATTGTGATGACGGAGGAACCCCAATGAAAGTAATCGGAATTATATCTGATACCCACGGTCTGCTGCGGGAAGAAGCAATACATGCCCTGAAAGGCGTGGACCTTATTATTCATGCGGGGGATATAGGAAGTCGGGACATTATAGAAAAGCTTGAGGAAATAGCCCTTGTAAAAGCAGTCCGGGGCAACTGCGACCGGGGAAAATGGGCTGCGGAATATCCTGTGTCAGAGACTGTGAGAATGGAAAATAAGAAAATATATGTGCTGCATGACCTGAAAATGCTGGATATCGACCTCCGGGAAAAAGGGATTGACATCGTAATAAGCGGTCATTCACACAGGGCAAAAGAAGAAAGGAAAGACGGGATATTGTACATAAACCCGGGCAGCGCTGGACCGCGAAGGTTTAACCTGCCTGTAAGCGTAGCCAGGATAACTATAGGTTGTGAAGTCACCAGTGCCAGACTGATAAATCTTAATGGAGCAGCTCACTAGCGGTGGGCTGTTTTTGCATTGGCTGCAAAATACATAATGCCGCTGTTATCTGAGAAAAATAAGCTTAAGGGTATTAACAAAAAACACGGGATGGAGATGCATATGAAAAGAAGAATCAGCGTGGTACTTATAATATTGTTAATAATTGCTGCCGCAGGGTGCGTTAACCGGCCTGCGCCCCCCGAGGAGCGGCCTTCCCCAAGACGGCAGACCGGCCAGCCAAGGGAGGACAGGCTGACAAAAACTGATAAGGAAGCGGTGGAGGAGAACATTAACGGCTACAGCATAGAGGATGATCTGCGTATTACCGGGACCGCACAGAAGGACGGTAAGGGAAAGATATCCGCCCTTGACCGGCAGCAGAGCCTGCAAATGGTGAAAAAAGTCGGGTCCAAAGAGATGAATGCCGTGCTTCACGAATACAGCAGCATCCTGCCGGATGGAATAAACGATGCAGTGCAGTATAACCTCTACAGCCTTCCCTTTGACTATTTCCTGGTAACTGCGGATGACGGCGCAAAGGTCCGGGAAAACCCGGTACCGGATTCCGCTGCTGTTGCCAGCGCGGGAAATCTGGATAAGGTATCGCTTCTACAAAGGGTTGAGAGCGATGACTACCGGGGGTCCAACATATGGTACAGGGTGGGCTTTTGGGACGGAAGCAAAATAAGCGAGGGTTACCTTCACTCAACCGAGGGTACCCCGAGGAATTTTCGCTTTGACAGGATGCGGGATGCGGTAAACGCTCTCAAGCAGCAGATTGCCCGGGGGCCCCTTAACTATGTAAGCAATTACAAGAACCAAAACGGTGCTCCTCCTCAGAAAGGCGATGCTGCAGTGGATGAGTACGGTTACAGGGTCTATCACAGCGCCCCGGCTTATTTCCAGGCCGATACCGGCGGGGATTTCCGATACATCCCGGACGGGATGCTGGTAAGGATACTGGATGAGACCGATGACTTATACCATGTCGACGTGCCTGTTTTTGACGGGAACTTTTATGTTCCCAAAAAGTACGTTGACCCAGACGCCACACTGAGCCGACTGAACCACGTGGTGGTGGTGGACAGGACCCACCAGAACCAAGCCGCCTTTGAAGTGGCTGGGGACAGCTTGAGCCTGGTTTCCTATACCCTGGCCACCACCGGTTTTCCGGGGGAATTCTCCTTTGAAACAACCCTTGGAAGCTATAAGGCTATTGAAAAGAAGGATAGGTTCGAATATTTAAAGAGCAATTCGCCGGACATTGCAGGGTATGCACCCTTTGCGCTGCGTTTTACCGGCGGGGCATACATCCACGGTGTTCCGGTTGCATACGAGGAACAGGACGGCGAGAAGGTGGACCCCGGGCATACCGAATATCTTCATACAATAGGGACATTCCCACGGTCCAACATGTGTGTACGCAATTACACCAGCCATGCGGAATTTCTGTACAATTGGATGGATTACCAAAACGGAGCAGTTATTGTTATTGAGTAACCGAATAACGGCCAGCGGCCAGAAACCAACTAAACAGGGACAATCCCTGTTTTTTTACATTTGGCAGGAAATTATATAATGTCATAGAATGAATAAGAGTGGCCCGGAAAAATTCGTAAGGGGCAGGGCTTGAATGACACCCGTAACATAAGCATCGCTGACGGAACGGGGGGAAATATTAGGAATAATATTAAAAGTGAGGTCAATTAAATGAATAGTAAATATAGGGCAGTTACGTTTCTTATTATAATAAGTTTCATATTTACTTTACTAGTGGACCCAAAACCAGCACTGGCCCAGGGTATCGGAAAAAGCATGACAATCCTTTTTACCCATGACCTGCACGACCATCTGCTACCGGTTAAAGACCTACAGGACGGTTCTGTCATTAGTTCCGGCGGGTTTGCCAGGCTGCAAAGCGCAATCCTGGAAGAAAAAAGGAAAAGCCCCGACGCACTGCTTTTGGACGCTGGGGACTTTTCAATGGGGACGCCCTTTCAGACTATATTCCAGACCGATGCGCCCGAGCTGAGGCTACTGGGCGACATGGGGTATGATGCGGTTACCTTCGGGAACCATGAATATGACTACAGGGCGTTGGGGCTGGCTGAGAGCCTTAATGCTGCCATGGAAAGCGGGGACAGACTGCCGCAGGTTGTACAGTCCAACGTGGTATTCCCAGCAGATGATAACGGGGAATTAACCCTCTCACTGGCGGCGCTTAATAAGGCTTATGAAGACCTAGGCGTTAAGGATTACACTGTTATTGAAAGAAACGGTATCAGGGTGGGCATATTCGGCATTATGGGGAAGGATGCGGCCTACAAGGCACCCATGTCGGAGGTGGAGTTTAGCGACCCGGTGGAAAGTGCCCGTCGGGTTGCGGATGAATTGAAGAATAAGGAGGGGGCGGACCTCATAATTTGCCTTTCCCATACCGGAACCTGGGAGGACGGCAAGGAGCCCGGGGACGACGACCTGGCGAAAAAAGTCCCCGGTATAGATGTCATCATTAGCGGGCATTCCCACACGATATACCCTGAGCCCCTTGTTGTAGGGGGTACAATTATTGCCTCCGCCGGGGACAGCTGCCGGTACCTGGGAATATTAAAGGTTTCGCAGGACGCCGGGTCGGGCTGGAGGCTTAAAGATTATCGCCTGCGGCGGATAGACGATCAATTGCCGGACGATATCCGTATCCTTGAGATGATAAATGGATACAAAGAGCTGGTGCAGCAAAAGTATTTCGACAGGTTTAACCTGGATTTTGACCAGGTGCTGGCGGTATCTCCCTTTAACTTTAGGCCCCAAGGCGAAATATCCGATAGTCACGGCGAAGACACGCTGGGGAATTTGATTAGCGATGCCTATATAAATGCTGTAAAGCAAGTGGAAGGCGAAGACTACGTAACTATTGATGCGGCAGTAGTACCGGTTGGCACAATAAGGGGCTCCTTTTACAAGGGGGAAATAACCACAGCGGATGCTTTCAATGTAAGCTCGCTGGGAATAGGTGCCGACGGGACCCCGGGTTACCCGTTGATTTCGGTGTACCTTACCGGCAAAGAGCTAAAAACCGCCTGCGAGGTGGACGCATCGGTTGCACCAATGATGGACGTCGCACAGCTTTTTATATCGGGCGTGGACTTTACCTTTAACCCCAACCGGCTTATTTTCAACAAGGTAACCGAGGCCTATCTTAGGAGGCCGGACGGGTCCAGGGAAGAGATACAGGACGAAAAGCTCTACCGCGTCGTGGCCGGCCTGTACTCGGCCCAGATGCTGTCCATTGTCGGGGATAAATCTTTTGGGCTTATGTCCATTGTTCCCAAAACCGACCAAGGCGTGCCCATAACAGACCTTGAAGCCCATATCATAAAGGATACGGCCGATGGCGGTGAGCTAAAGGAATGGCTGGCCATAGCCATGTACCTGCAGTCCTTTGACAGGGTAAAGGGCGTACCAAACGTCCCCGAGTATTACAGCAAAGCCCAGGGAAGAAAGGTGGTTGACAACAGCCGTAATTTATATGACATAATAAGCAGCCCCAACGGGATAGCCCTGGCGGTATACGCCATTGCCATACTGGTGGTGGTTATTGTAACGGTGGTGGTTCTAAGGGTCGTAGCGCGCAGGAAAAGATTAAAATCCACCAGGGCGGCATAGCACTTTAGGAATGCTAGGGCTTAAGCTTTTTGGAGGGGGGAGAGGTTATGAAACCGCAAAAAAGGACAAAAATTCGAATAGCATTGGGAAAGGTATTCTATACTTTTTCAAGGTATATGAAATGGTATTTTGGCAGTACAAAATATGCTAAATCAAGGGATGACAGCCTATATCCCGTCGTGGCTTACCGGCATAGTACACCCCTTATAAGAAAGCTTAAGGATGTGGAAATGTGGTTGCAGTATAACAAGGTGAAAAATCTAGCCATAGCCATAGAAAGGTTGAACGGGGTTATTATTAATCCGGGGGAGACGTTTTCCTATTGGAAGCTTATAGGGAAACCAACAAAAAGAAAGGGTTACGTAGACGGGATGGTGCTATCCTACGGAGGCTTTAAGCCAGGCACGGGAGGGGGCCTATGCCAGCTATCCAACCTGATATACTGGATGACATTGCATACCCCGCTTACCGTTACCGAAAGACACCGCCACAGTTACGATGTCTTCCCGGACTCAAACAGGACGCAGCCCTTTGGAAGCGGTGCAACCTGCGTTTATAACTATATTGACCTGCAGGTAAAGAATAACACGGGACACCCGTACCAGTTATGCGTGCGTTTAACAGACGAATACCTTGAGGGGGAATGGAGGACCCTTTCGGAACCGGAATATAAGTACGAAGTATATGAGAAGGAACACCGGATAACCCATGAAACGTGGGGCGGATACATGCGGCATAATGTGATAGGCAGGCGGGTATATGAGAGAAAAACAGGGGGTTTGATCGGGGACGAGTATATAACCGAGAACCATGCCGTTATGATGTACCAGCCCTTCTTAAAAGAAGGCAGCAACAGCAATTGATGTTGCAGAACGGCACATTAGGTTGGACGATGGAATAGGACGTGGGAAAGTGAAGAGAGCGGGTAAAATAAAAATGGGAATACTAACCGGATTACTTTTAGCGGTAATTGCGTATATTTATCTACAAAACAACTGGATTCAGGTGGAGCACGTAGATATTGTAATGGACAACATGCCCCGGGAACTAAAAGGGTTAAGGATTGCCCATGTATCGGATGTTCACATTCCCGGAAACTCCCCGGGAATAGAAAGGATTTTGAATATACTGCACAGGGAACAGCCCGATATAATAGCCCTAACCGGCGATATACTGGACAGAAACGGGAGATTGGACAATCCCGATTTTATAAGATTTTGTAAGGGCATGGTAGGCATTGCGCCCACCTATGCGGTAACGGGAAACCACGAAGCCCCGAAGAACCGCCAGGGGGAATGGGAGAAGGTTTTGCGAAGTTGTGGCGTTATACCGGTTGAAGGCAGCATAGAAATATTCAAAAAAGGCAGCTCCCGGCTTGCCGTGATGGGACTAAAGGACGGCGCAAGCTTTTCGTGCAAACGCTTTGACAATATTGAAGAAGCAAAGGGTATGCCGGCAATACTTTTGGCGCACCGGCCGGACCTTTTCTATTCGTACTGTTCGGATTTGAACGAAACCAGGCCGGACCTGGTGCTTAGCGGCCATGCCCATGGGGGACAGTTCAGGATACCCTTTATCGACCGGGGGCTGGTGGCACCCAACCAGGGGTTTTTCCCGGAATACACGTCAGGACTGTACGTCTCGGATAACGGAGTACGGATGGTGGTAAGCCGGGGACTTGGAAACAGCATGTTTCCGGTAAGGCTTAACAACAGGACTCATCTGCCGGTCATTCACCTGCAATGATAAAAAAACCAGTTAAACCGATGTATATACAACGCATTTTAAATGGTTGTCATGCTGAGCGAAGCGGTTGTCATCCTGAGCGACCCCTTTGTCATCCTGAGCGAAGCGAAGGATCTTATGTCTGATTGCGAGAAGATTCTTCGGGCTTCGTCCTCTTAAACGACATAGTCAGATTCTACGGGCTTTGCTAATTCAGAATGACATATAAGGGAATGTAATACTTTTAGCGCGTTGTATCTGGGAGGGGACTCAATATATGTATAATATATAAATCTTGATATTAATCTTGGGGCGGAGCCAGCAGGAGCTACCCTTGCCCAGAGATAGTGGGGAACTTTTTGGCAGCATTACAAGTCTAATAAACAATAGGGCAGTTTTATACGGCGGCTGCTGGTTCCAGTAAGTACCTGTCTAAGAACAATAACGGGCTTGCAGTTACCTCAAGAACAGTGCTGGTGACGCAGCAATCAAAGCAACAGAAGGAGAAGAATGAATGAAAAGTATTAAGCTTTACAACGTGATTTTCCCAATATGGCTATTGATGTTTTTTCCGCCGGTGATACTCCTGACATTGGCAGGTAATTTCATAATAGATTCTCTCGTTGTTGCCGGCTGCTATTACGCATTTAAACTGGCTCAGGTACAGGACAGCCTTAAGCAGTTTTATCGGAGCAGTATAATAAGGGTTTGGCTGTTCGGGTTCCTGGCGGACTTTGCCGGCGCGGTAATACTGTTCGCATTGGGTACAATAGGGGACTTTTGGGGTATGCCCTACGATATATATACGGCAATATCCTATGACCCCTTTGGCCATCCGGTGGCGGTTGTCGTAATAGTATTTGCAATGCTGGTATCGGGTGCATTGATTTTTGTGTTCAATAACAAAGTAGTATTTAGTAAGCTTATTGAGGAAAAGGGAACCAGACTTAAGGTAGCGCTTGCCATTGCAATTGTTACAATGCCCTGGACATTCCTTCTGCCCACCAAGTGGTTTTATCGAGGGTTTTAACTGTTTTCAGCGGTAAAGTAAAGGAAACAAAAGAATGGTAGCAGTGGCTTTATTAAAATTGACTTCCGGAACAAAATCGGAGGAAACGTTGTCCAATAATCATTGGCATTAAAAACTAAGGCAGAAAGGAGTGAAGCTCTATTATATCAATTTCACTATTGATTGTTCCTGCAGTTATTTTGTTAATTATCCTTGCTGTTGCCGGGATAAGGGCGGAATCAAAGGAAGGGGGAGAAGATGTGATTAAAAACGTGTACATTTACCTGGTTCTGTTTGCAACACTAATGATGACCATAGGCGGGAGTGTTGGCGTGTTTATGGCCGCAGCGGATATCGTAGCCCCGGCGTATTACTACCAGTCCTTTGAGGATTATAAGCGCTGGAACGCCGAAAAACCGGCCGTCGAAGGCGAGGAAGTTGAAAAACCTCAGCTTACCGAGGAAGAGCTTAGGGAAAGATATGATGCAATGGTACAACAGGAAAAGGAAAGGCAGGTAGAAAGAGCCAAGAATAACCTTATAAAAAGCTTTGGATGGATAGCCATCCCTCTGCCCGTCTTTATGTATTTCCAGCGGCGGCTGGTCAAGAAGGAAGCCTGATGGGGTTTGAGACAAAAAGATTAAAAGGAGCGCCGGAGGTTTTCCGGGGCCCCTTTTTTCTAAAAAACCCAGGCTAAATGGTCCTGATGGCGAATTCGCCGCAGGCGGGGTTACAGTACCCGCAGGTTAGGCATTTTTCATCGTTTATATAGGCTTTCTTATTTTCCTCATCAAATTCTATTGCATAGTTGGGACAGACCGCAATGCAGGCTTTGCAGCCCTTACACAGATTGGTGAAGATCTTATACCTTTTGGAGTAACCCTTTACGGTAGGGGTTTTTCCCGGGTCATAATTACCGCTAAAGTAATCCACGTTGAAGTTTACCTCCTGGGGGCTTACCATTCCAATAGCTATAGAGTGGCAACCCCCTATATCCCTTGCAAAATCAACACTTGCCATATAGTCGTTTATCAGATTTCCCCCGGCCAAAACCTTCATAAGATAAACGCCCTTCCCGGCGGCGTGGTTATCCATAATAGCCTTTTTCATATCCTCAATGTTTCCGTTGATTATTCCCGTCCCGGCCTTGTTTATGATAGGGAATACAATATCCATATCCTGGCGGGTTGCAGCAAGTCTTGCCACCTTGACGTCGTGGGTGGATATCCCCATTGCCCTTATAATACCCTTAGCCTTGTAATCCTTCATACACTCTATGGCGCCTGCCCTTGCATCAAAGACTTCCGTTCCCATTCTGGCTGCATGCAACAGGAAAATATCCACATAATGGACGTCCAGTTGTTCCAGGGCTTCCTCTATGGCTTTTTCCATACCCTCATAGTCCGGGGCAGTGGACTTTGATGCAATGACGGGACGGATGCCTGTCGTTTTTAAGGCTTTCCTTATGGGTGCATAGGTTTGGTACATTTGTGCCGTATCTATGAAGGTTATGCCTCTTATAAGCGCGGTCTCCACAACCCTTATGCAGTCTTGGAGGGGCATGTTTTTTTGTAGCGGGCCCATCGGCAGTGCACCCAGGCACAGTTCTGTGACTTTTATGCCGGTATTGCCCAAAACATTCACTCTCATTTGTTTGTCTCCCCCTTAAAATACTGTATTTATAGTATTCTTCACGTATCTGTTTTTTCCTGTATCTATGATTAACAAAATAAACGGTGTTTTGTCCGATATTGCAGGGGTATATGTAGAATGAGCACTTTTTTACGGTGC
>JAAYJF010000013.1 GCA_012523075.1 Clostridiales bacterium
CCAGGCATTAAATGCGGCTGTTGTAAACGCCTCCGGTAAGGCGGAGGCCATTGCAAAGGGACTGGGCGTAACGCTTAAAGGAGCGGTGAACGTGCAGGAGATATCAAGCGGCGGGCCGATGGTTGTCCGGGACACCGTTGATCTTGCAAAGACGATGGAAATGGCGGACATGGCCGCAACTCCCATATCAACGGGAGAGCTGGAGATAAGCGCGATGGTCTCGGTGCAGTATTCTTACTAATACAAAAAGGGCTTCCTTGCGAAGCCTTTTTTATTTGAGCACATTTTTTCTGTATTCCGATGGGGTCATACCCACCTTGCGTTTGAAATAGGTGGTGAAGTTGCTGGGGTTGTTGAACCCGCACAGGAAACATGTTTCAGTGACGCTCATGTTCTTAAGGCTTAGCAGTTCCTTGGCCTTTTGGATTCGAAGGGACATAATATATTCGTAAGGGGGTTTGCCGGTGCATGCTTTAAAAGCTTTAATAAAGTAATAGGGGCTAAGATGAGCTATTTTTGCTGCCTCTTCGAGGGTGTATTCCCCATCATAGCTGTCCCTTATATATTCAATGGCCCTATCAATATTTCCCTTTCTTGTTTTGTATCCCGATGAAACCCGGGAGGGCATATTGTTGTCAATCCGCCTCAAAAGACACACGACTATCTGTGTGCTGAGGTTTTTCAGGACGAGGTTTCTACCGGGCAGGGTATTTTTGTATTCTTCCACAAAGGTCCTGACAAGCGTTCTTAAATCCTTGCCAAAAACGTAATTGCCTGGTTTAAAATATACATTGGTTTTCCCGTAGACCATGTAAGCAATTTCATCCATAAAACTCCTGTCAACATTAATGGCAATAAGGCGGTTTTTCAACATGCGGTAATAGGGTCCATGGGCCTGGCCGGAATTCATTGGATAAATCTTGCCCTTCTCGCCGGGGCAGTGACTTTTTTCAACGTATATATGTGTAGCAGCCGAGCAGGGCACTATAAACTCGTAACTGTCATGGACATGCTGGGCCCTTTCAACAAAATCAATGCTCTCTTTGGGTATTGTTATGCATATGCCTGAATCCATGTAAATATCCACTTTCTCAGTAAAATGTTCAAAGGGCAGGGGGTATGGACCCTCGCCGAACATTTTAAACAATTCCATGTTCATTTCTTACCCTCCTAGGAAATATATAAAGTGTTTAATATGGTATTATCCATACCTATTTTACTTTTTTTTACTAGCGAAGCAATCACCCCAAGGGTGATTTTGGTGCATTTACATAATGGAAGCAACATTTCAATAAAATAAAGCAATATTTAACAAGTAATACAATGACCGTATCTATATAATGGGTTTAAGGATTATGTATTACAAAAAATATTGCAGGAGGTGGAATTATGGAAAACGTGAACAACAACACTGCATCGGTTTCCAAGTCTTCGACCGGAATGAGCGAAAATCTGGCCGCCCTGTTAAGCTATGTATTAGGGTTTATTACCGGCATCATATTTTTCGTTATAGAAAAGGAAAGCAAGTTTGTTAAGTTCCACGCAATGCAGTCCATCCTGGTGTCTGCGGCCTTGATGGTTCTTTCCTTTGTACTGGGGCTTATACCTATTATCGGATGGATTGCGGCAATCCTTCTGGGACCGGTTTCCCTTGTGCTCTGGATTATACTCATGGTTAAAGCGTATAAGCATGTTTGGTTCAAACTGCCGGTGATTGGCGACATAGCAGAAAAACAGGCTGATTCGATTAAGCTGTAATCAAAAAAATAAAAAAAGCATGAAGGAGATAAGGCATAGACACTGGGGCTATGCCTTACTATGTATTTTATGCCCATTCATAAAAGGAGAGGATTATTATGAAAAAATTGATATCAGGTATGCTTGTGTTTTTACTGGTGCTATCCCTTGCCGCATGCGGAGGCGGTAGCGGTCCGGCGGAAAGTGCGCCGCCCGAAAACGGTGAGAAAGTGCCGGAACAGGCGCAGCAGCCGCAGCCGACGGAACAACCTGCCCAGGCAGGCGGCGGCGGTGTCATATGTGACGGCTATAATGCGTTCTTTGATGCCAAGGATGAATTTATCGATTATATAGTAGACCAAAGCGAAGACCATGAAATGGTATCCGTAAAACACAATCTTGCAACCATGAACGAAATAAAAGTTTTTGACCACCTTTTGCCGCTGCTCTATATGGGCAGCTCCGTTGAAACTATGGGCGAATTTGATGAAAACATTGAAACTATTATGATGCAGACCGGATGGGCGGACGATGCGAAGATCGAGTACAGCGGGGGCGCCGAGTATGTGGTAAAGGGTACCGGTTCCGATGGGAGTGCCCTGGAGGCTAGAGCGAAATACGACAGTGATGCCGATTCGGTGCGGCTTGAATCATACGTAGACGGTGTCCTTGAACTGCTGTTTGAGTACGTAAAGCTGCCGGGAGGCTATGCGGCACAGTATCATTTCGTAGACGTTTTAAGCTTTGACCAATACACTCCCGTAGAAGGCCTGTGCACTCGCAGGGTTATATTCAGCGGCAGAAACGGCTCCTGCGCAAGGTTTGACAACGTGGAAGCCCAGCCGGAATCTATCTTTGGCACCATACCGGATGCGGCGTCCTTTGTTGAAGGGGCAACCCACTGGTATACAGTAACCGACGGCAGCTTCACAGGGGATCTTGGTGGAGAAGCGTTTTAAGAGAATAAAAAATATTGGGGGGTGCTTTGTATTAATTGTCATCACGAAGAAACGAAGCCTTCACTTCGCTCAGGATGACACGTTACAAGATGTAAGGTTTTAAGTGCGTTGTATATAGTAAGGATGAGAAATGGATGGATATGAGCTAATATGCAGACCGGCAGTCTGACCGTAAAGGGCTGGCCGGAGGGCAAGATACCTTCCGAGATACCGGAGTACAAGGAGGGGGAAGTGGTTAACTCCGGAGGGGACAGCCGGGAATATACCATTCTTGTGGACAAAACAAACCGCGAGGACCTGGATGGGTACCTTGACGTGCTTGAATCCTCCGGCTGGTATGTCCGAAGGGATGATTCCTATCCTTGGCCATGCCGATAAAAATGCCATGAAGGAAGACGCACGGACCCTTTCGGAGTTTTTGAACGTACCACTTTGGGATGTATCGGAATAACCTTTGTTTTTTCCTACCTACAAGCATCCGCACAGCCAGCAGCTTAGCTGCAAGTGTGGGTGTTTTTTTCATCTTCGTAGAGGTTTTTTACACATTATGGTGAAATACTATATGAGAAGTGGGATGTGGGATGTGGGATGTGGGA
>JAAYJF010000181.1 GCA_012523075.1 Clostridiales bacterium
CCGCCGGCTGGAAGCGGTTTGCAGTCCTCTATACCGGACAATGTGAAGGTAAAAGGAATGGGGACAAAAAACGGCATAGCTTATCTCAATTTTGAGAAAGGAATTTTCAATTATGAGGGTGGCGAGAGCGTAGCGGAGAATATAGTCAAATCCATAGCACTGACCCTAAAGGAATATCCCGCTATCACCGGGGTGGTGTTCCTGGTGGACGGGCAGCCGGCGCAGCTGCCTAGCGGTGTGGTGCTGGAGAGCGTAATTGACGTGCCCGTGTTTGCAAACCAGTACAATTAGTCAAGAGTTGTGATATGATATAAGGAGTTAACCGGGCGGCCCGAAACACCAAAAAGGGCGGGCCGCCGAACGGGGAAAAGGAGTTGAATGGTTTTTGAGGATAGATGGAAGGCAGTTTGATGAACTAAGACCGGTCAGGATTACCAAAAATTTCACCAAATACGGCGAGGGTTCAGTTCTTATAGAAACCGGTGATACCAAGGTGCTGTGTACTGCCTCGGTGGAGGAGAAGGTACCCCAGTTTCTAAAAGGCATGGGCCAGGGCTGGATTACGGCGGAGTATTCAATGCTACCCCGCTCCACGGCTGTAAGGAAAGTAAGGGAGATTGCCAGGGGACGGCTGGAGGGAAGGACCCAGGAGATACAAAGGCTTATAGGCAGAACCCTTAGATCGGTGGTTAACCTGGACAAGCTTGGCGGAGAGTACACCATATGGATAGACTGTGACGTGCTCCAGGCGGACGGCGGTACCAGGACCGCATCCATAACCGGTTCCTTTGTGGCGCTGGTGGATGCGCTGGGCCATATGAAGAAGCAAGGCATAATAAAGGAAATTCCTATTACCGATATGGTGGCAGCGGTGAGCGTGGGCATTGTGGACGGTGACATTGTGCTGGACCTTTGCTATGACGAAGACAGCAGAGCCCAGGTGGACATGAACCTTGTCATGACCGGTACCGGCAAGATTGTGGAAATCCAGGGTACCGGGGAGGCCTTCCCCTTTACGGTGGATAAGATGTACAGGATGGTTGAGTTGGGAATGAGCGGTATAGGGAAACTGGCAGAGGCTCAGAAAAAGGCCCTGGAAGACGTGCTGCCTGGAGGTTTGAACCATGACGAAAAAGGTAATGGTGGTTGCCAGCAGGAATAGGAAAAAGGCGAGGGAAATAGTGGAGATACTGAAGGGACTGGACTGGAAGGTTGTGTCCATGCTTGATGCGGGGGCAGATTTTGAAGTGGTGGAGGACGGGACCACCTTTGAGGAAAACTCCTATAAAAAAGCGCTGGAGGTAATGAGGGCTACCGGCCTGACGGCCATAGCCGACGATTCCGGGCTGGAGGTGGACGCGCTATGCGGCAGGCCTGGGGTGTATTCCGCCCGGTTCTCTGGAGAAAATGCCACCGATGCGAGCAATAACCTAAAGCTGCTTGAGATGATGGAACACGTCCCTAAAGACAAAAGGACGGCAAGGTTTGTCTGCGCTGCAACGGTAGTGTTCCCGGATGATGCCTATTTTACGGTACGGGGGGAATGCGAAGGGCGTATACTTTTTGGGCCGAAGGGCACCGGGGGCTTTGGATACGATCCGTTGTTTTACCTTCCGGGTTATGGGAAAACCTTTGCCCAGTTGGACGCCCGGACAAAGAATTCCATAAGCCACAGGGCAAGGGCATTTTCAAAGGTCAGGGAGCAGCTTGCCAGCCTTGGAGGGGGGACGGGACTTGAGAATAGGCGTACTAAGCGACAGCCACGGTGACAGTAAGGCCCTTATAAAGGCTCTAAACCACATGGCCGGGGCGGATGTGGTTTTTCACTTAGGCGATTATGTTAAGGACAGCGAGCATATAAAAAAGCTTCACAGTGGCCCGCTTTATGTGGTTAGTGGGAATTGCGATTTTTTCAGTGATGCAAATATTCCCTCCCAGCATAGAATAACCATTGAGGGCAAAACGGTATTTGCCACCCATGGGCACAAGTACAGGGTGAAGGACGGAATAAACGCATTGTACTATAAGGGACTGGAAATAGGTGCCGATATAGTGCTTTTTGGCCACACCCATTGCCCGCAGATTGTCAGGGTGGACGAAATGGTTCTTCTAAATCCCGGAAGCGTATTCAGGCAGGGGAACACGCGGCAGCCCACCTATGGAATAATTGAAATAACAAATGGTAATATTAAACCCGTGATAGTTGAATTTTGAACGCATATTAATCCTTGACCCGGAGCCGTTTTTGGTTTACAATAAAGTCACTGCTCCATCCGCACCGGGACGGAAAATTTTGAACATTGACAGTCGGACCCCGGTTTGCTATAATATTTCATTGTTGGAGACAGTGCGGGTGTAGCTCAATGGTAGAGCCCTAGCCTTCCAAGCTAGTCGCGTGGGTTCGATTCCCATCACCCGCTCCAAATTTTGCGCCTGTAGCTCAGGTGGATAGAGCAACGGA
>JAAYJF010000074.1 GCA_012523075.1 Clostridiales bacterium
ACTTATTATATAGATTTTACAATGTGTATTCCTATTAGGGCTACAAAAACTAAGATACGCGAATTTAAAATTCGTTATGGAGGTATGCCTATGAAGAAAAAACATTCATTGTATATTATATGTTTGGTGCTGGTACTGGTGGGTGTATCCTGTGCGCCAGCTCAACCCGAAAAGTCACCGGAGGAGCAGCCCGATGAAACTCAGCAGCCCCACGGGGACTACGAGGACGGGGTGTATTTTGCCAATAAGGCGGATGTTGATGACCATGGCTGGAAGCCTCTGGCAACTGTTGTGGTACAGGGAAGCGAAATATCCAAAGCTTATTTTGACGAGATTAATGAGGACGATAGGCTAAAAAGTTTTGATCAGGATTATCTTGAACGGTGGAAGGAAAGCTCCGGAGAAAACCTTCTATCTGCAGAACCGGAGTTGGTGGATGCTCTGATGGATGGACAGGACCCGAATCAAGTCGACGCAGTGTCCGGGGCTACCAGCACCTCGGAAAAATTTAAGCAGCTTATATCCGATGTGCTGAAAGAATCCCCACAGCCCGACAGGGATGAAGTCTATTACGACGGGTTGTTTAAGGCGGAAGGCGAGTACGACGAGCGAGGCTGGAAAGCATACGTAGCTGTAATAGTGGAAGACAGTAAGATAACAAAGGCCTACTACGATGAAGTAAACGAAGAAACGGGAAAGCTTAAAAGTTATGACCAGGAGTATCTGGCCAAATGGAAGGAAAACAGCGGGAGCAATCTTCAGGAGGCAAGACAAAAGCTTGTACAGGACCTCATAAGCATCCAAAAGCCGCAGGATGTGGATGCGGTCTCCGGGGCTACTTCCACCAGTTTAAAATTCAAAGAACTTATAGAAGAGGCTCTTACACCGCTGGTTGATTAATATGACAGAAGAAGCGAAGCACGAAGAATCTGATACACTAGGTACTAACATTGCCCCGGAAGGGAAATAAGCCCGGGGCAATGACTTATTCAAAGGGAAGTTTACATAATATTATTACAAAAGCCAACCGGACACTTTGTCGAAAAGGATAACTACCAATCGACAATGTTTATTCTCATAATAAAAAATAAGTTAATATGTCGTAATTGTGAATGGAGTATTTCCCAAAAGACATTTTAGCATTTTTTGTGCTATAATAGAGGGGATGCGGTTTATCCACAGGCAAAAGGCGGTTTTTGTGTATAAGTACTATTATACAAAATATCCATTTTGTATAATTAGGAGGAGCAACATGAACAATATACCCCTACCCCTTATGAGTTTCTTGAACTACATGGAGACCATCAAGGGTATATCAAAGAATACGGTTAATGAATACTACTATGACCTGCGGACCTTTTTTCGCTATCTCAAGGTCCAACGCGGCCTGGTCCCCAAAACCGCCGAATTTGAAAGAATCAGAATTGATGACGTGGACATTGATTTAATAAAATCCGTAACGCTAAACGACCTCTACGGCTTTATTTCCTATGTGTCCTTTACAAGGGACAATAGCAACTCGGCAAAAGCCCGGAAGGTCTCTACCCTACGCTCTTTTTTTAAATTTTTGCACACCAAAATGAAAATGATAGACGAAAATCCCACCGCTGAACTTGAAACACCCAAGATTTCATCGCGGCATCCAGTACACCTTACGCTTATGGAAGCAAGGGAACTTCTGGATGCTGTGGAGGGTGAATTCCGGGACAGGGACTACTGTATATTGACCCTGTTCCTAAACTGCGGACTGAGGCTTTCGGAACTGGTGGGGATAAATATTAGCAATATACGGGGTGATACCCTGACTGTTATCGGAAAGGGCAACAAGGAAAGGACCGTTTACCTAAACGATGCCTGCCTGAAGGCCATAGAGGATTATCTCCGGGTACGGCCGCGGGATGCTGTCCGGGACAGGGATGCTCTTTTTCTGAGCAAACGGAGGCAGCGCATAAGCAACAAGACGGTGCAGCATTTGGTGAAAAAGTACGTTGAGAAGGCCGGCCTTGATACCGAGAAGTATTCTGCTCATAAGCTTCGGCATACCGCCGCAACGCTAATGTACAAACACGGGAACGTGGATATAAGGGCGCTGCAGCAGATACTAGGGCATTCAAGCATTTCCACTACGCAGATATATACCCACGTGGATGATAAGAGACTTAGGGATGCGATAAAGAAAAATCCCCTCTCAAAAGAAATGAAGGATGATTTGAACAACGACGAATGAAAACTAACATATGTTCTGTCATCCCAAGCATTTCTGTCATCCTGAGCCCTTCTGTAATCCTGAGCGTAGCGAAGGGTCTTGCGCAGCGAAGGATCATACGAAATGACAGATAAAGCAATATAATACCACTAAACATCCGAATGGGCTCCTAAAAGGCGCCACAACAAAAAATGTTTGTATTTTTGACCTATTCCCCTATGGATAGGCAAATTTTCCGATACAGGGCCTTTTGGAGGCCCGTTTTTTCGTAAGTTTATTTCCAGCTATTCAGGTATTCAATTTGTTCGCAGTTTAAACTGTCCAGGCTTATTCCCATACCTTTAAGCTTCATAAGTGCCACCCGCCGGTCTATGTCGGAGGGTATCTCATATACCCTGTTTTTTAGCTTTCCACGGTTTTCCATTATGTACCTGGCAGCCAGAGCCTGCACACCAAAGGACATATCCATAATCTCTATCGGGTGCCCATCCCCCGCCGCAAGGTTTACCAGCCTTCCCTCCCCCAGCAGGAATATTTTTTTGCCGTCCTTTAGCCTGTAGGAATTTATGTTAGGTTTTGCCACGGTTTTTTCCACGCATATTTCTTCAAGGCCTTCCACGTCTATTTCTACGTTGAAGTGACCGGCGTTAGCCAAAACTGCCCCGTCCTTCATCATTGGGAAATGCTGCTTAACAATTACCCCGCTACACCCGGTAACGGTGACAAAGAAATCACCCAGCGGTGCAGCCTGCTCCATGGGCATCACTCTGTGACCGTCCATAGCAGCCTCCAGCGCTCTTATAGGGTCCACCTCGCATATTATTACCCTGGCGCCTAGGCCCACCGCCCTCGCAGCCACACCTTTTCCGCACCATCCATAGCCCGCCACCACCACCGTTTTTCCGTTTACCTGAAGGTTGGTGGTTCTCATTATTCCGTCCCATACCGACTGCCCTGTACCGTAACGGTTATCGAACAAATGTTTGCAGTAAGCGTTGTTTACTGCCAGCATCGGTACCTTAAGTTCTCCTTTTTGTTCCATGGCCCTTAGCCTTAACACACCGGTTGTGGTCTCTTCACAGCCGCCCATTACGTTTACCCTAAGGTCCTCCCGCCGGGTATGAAGCATATGTATAAGGTCTCCCCCGTCGTCTATAACTATGTCCGGTTTACCTGACAGTGTGTGTTCAATATGCCGACTGTACTCCTCCGGCGTTGAGCCGTGCCATGCGTATACGTTGAGCCCTTCCGCCGCCAGAGCGGCTGCTACATCGTCCTGGGTTGAGAGGGGGTTGCTGCCGGTAATATAAACTGTGGCCCCCCCGGCCCTCAGCACCAGTGCGAGGTAAGCGGTCTTGGCCTCAAGGTGCACCGATACGGCTATCCTAACTCCCTCGAAGGGCCTGTCCTTCTCGTATTCACTTTTTATCCCGTTTAGCACCGGCATAAAACCGGCTGCCCATTCTATTTTCTTTCTGCCGCTCTCGGCCAGGCCAATATCCCTTATTACGCTTTCCATACAGGTACCTCCCCTTTCTCTGTTTTCAAAATGCACAAGAAAGCCCCGAAGAGGGGCAAAAGAATTACTCGTCAATAATCTCATCTATGTCCACGGCAATATAGTCCGCATCCCTATCGATACACCGGCAGCAGTTGTCACAGACCTTGCTGCTGTCTATATCACACATCATACACTCCCTACAGCCGGTGCAGGGTCTGTCCTCCAAAACACACTGCTTTATCATTGTATCAACTCTTTCCTTTTCTTTTATTATATCCAATAATAATTAGTTTTTGTAGCATATTTTGCATTACAGTGTCCAACATGTGGTTGCATTTAATAACCGAAACGCATAAAATATAGACAGAAGACAAATAACCCCGTTAGGCGAGGTTCCTATACAGAAATACGCTACTGCCCGGAAACATCGAAAGATGCCAAGGGGTCAGCAGGTACTACCGAAATAAGGTTTTACCTAATGTAGCTGGGTGGATACCCTAAGCTGTATAGTGCCAAAACTCAGCGAGTGGGGCCGGTGTTACCGGTTGTATTGGCTTTGGTTTTATTAGCCCTTCCCCCTCGTCGGGAAGGGTTTTTGATTTTTGAGTAAAACCCATGGGATTTATGTAATACTAAGAGCAAGGGGGAAACAGTATGACTATGCATATTATTGAACTAATAAACAACAAAAATTTTTCGCAAATAAAAAACGAGCTGGCAGACATGCAGGAGGCGGACATCGCTGAAATTATAAACGAACTAGACAATAAGGAGAGTCTCCTTATGTTTCGTCTTCTTAATAAAGAAATGGCTACGGAGGTTTTTAGTCATCTTTCCCCCAATAAACGGTCGGAAATATCGGTACAGATTCGGGAAAATGAACTGAAAGCCATTCTAGAGGACCTGTACTTTGACGACATGATAGACTACCTGGAAGAGATGCCGGCGAGTTTTGTAAAAAGAATCCTTAATACCACCGGTGAAGTAAAAAGAAAGCTTATAAACCAGTTTCTTAATTATCCTGACAACAGTGCGGGAAGCATTATGACAATAGAATATGTTAGATTAAAATCAGGTATGACGGTAGAAGCCGCCATGAACCATATAAGAAAAACCGCCCGTGACAAGGAGACGGTTTATACCTGTTATGTTACAAACAAAAACCGGGAACTGGAGGGTATAGTGTCCCTTAAAGACCTGGTACTGGCGCAGCCCGACCATTTGATAAGGGATATAATGAATAGTAGTAACATCATATATGTAACCACCATGAGCGACCAGGAAGAGGTGGCAGAGCTCTTCAAAAAATATGACCTGCTGGCCGTTCCTGTGGTGGATGGGGAAAACCGGCTTGTTGGCATAATAACAATAGATGATATCGTGGACGTAATAGACCAGGAAAACACCGAAGACTTCTATAAAATGGCAGCTATACAGCCCTCGGAGGTAGGATATCTGTCAGAGAGGGTGTTAACCCTTGCCAGGAAGAGGATACTGTGGCTTCTAATACTTATGATTTCAGCGACTATTTCGGGCAACATAATCAAAAGATACGATGACCTACTGCAGTCCATGGTAATATTAGCTGTCTTTATCCCCCGGCTTATGGACACCGGTGGTAATGCCGGCTCCCAGTCTTCTACCATTGTAATACGTAGCATCGCCCTGGGGGAAATTAGAACCAGGGACATTTTCAGAGTATTGTGGAAAGAGATAAAGGTAAGCACTATTGTCGGCATTGCTCTGGGAGCATTTAATTTCATCCAGATGCTTATGTTTGGGTACGGGGACCTTTGGCTAGCTCTGACGGTATCCCTCGCCATTTTTATAACGGTAATTACCGCAAAAGTAATCGGAGGGGCACTACCCCTTGTAGCCAGAGTTATAGGCATCGACCCCGCTTTAATGGCAAGCCCTCTTATTACGACCATAGCTGATGCGGTGGCTTTAATATGCTATTTTGCCATAGCCACACGGCTTATAGGCTGAGCCTTAATAAGATTATTCATTAAGAGCAGCTAATTCTATTTGAATAGAGCTGTTCTTAATTCGATTATTTGCGAGTTTTACGTATTCAGGTTTAATATCATATCCTATGTAATATCTTTCATTCTTAACAGCCGCCAGACATGTTGTCCCACTGCCACAAAACGGGTCAAGAATTACATCGCCCTTAAAGGAGTAAAGCTGAATCAATCTATAAGGCAGTTCTTCCGGAAAAGGAGCCGGATGGCCTATACTTCTTGCCGATACAGCCGGAAAAGTCCAGACGCTTTTTGTCCATTCAAGGAATTGGTCCTTAGCTATTGTATTCTGTTTTTCTTTTCTCTTTCGCGAAAAAGATTCTTTTGAAAAAATCAGAATATACTCATGCGTATCTCTTAATACAGGATTTGATGCCGACATCCAACTGCCCCATGCTGTTGAGGGGCTGGCGCTTGCGGCTTTATCCCATATTATTTCACCTCTCATTAGAAACCCAATTTTCAACATATCCTCAATAATGTATGAATGTAAAGGGATATAGGGTTTTCTGCCCAGATTGGCAATGTTTATACATGCTCTTCCGCCCGTTACTAGTTTTTTGTATGTTTCAAGGAAGACTTTGTAAAGTAATTCTCTGTACTCTTCCAAAGACATGTCTTCATCATATTCCTTTTTCACGTTGTAAGGAGGCGATGTAATCATCAAATGAATACTATCGTTTGGAATATCATTCATAAATTCACTGGATTTACAATAGATTTGATTAAGTTTGTCAAGAGGAATCTTATTTTCCTTATATACTATAGGCTGCTTCGCATTTTTTTGATCAGCATATAATTTGCTATTATAAAACTCTGATGAGTCATGGTTTATTCTTCCTGGTGTTCCGAAGGAACTTGTTTTCGTGCCTATCCGCTTTGTCAAAATAATCACTCCCCAATAAGCCTGATGAATAGTTCGCCTTTTTCCTCGTAAGTTTTTTGTTTATTGGCAGTTTCAATTAGTCTTCCAAGTTCTTTGATGTTTTTCATACTAGAAAAGAATGTTGCTTGTTGAGAATATAATAAGCTTATTTTATCTTGCAATTCCTTTGAGCTATCAAATCTGAAAAATCCACCTTTTTGTGTTGTTTTAATATTTTCTTTGCTATTCTTACAATCCAATGGTCTGGGATTTACAGACCAAAAACCTTGGATAATACCTGTTTTATATAACTGGTCTACTTTATTATAATAACTCTTGGTAATTGGAGTATTCCCTAAAACTATTATAGGAATTCGGGAAGCCCTAGGGCTAGAAATCCTTATATTTACACTCTTTCCGATAGCTTTAAGCATAGAATCTGATCTTAATAAACCTGGGTTACCGGAATGTGTTTTATAGTCCCCTATGCA
>JAAYJF010000151.1 GCA_012523075.1 Clostridiales bacterium
AGGGACAGGGGACGGTTCTTTGTCCCTTTTTGCACAAAATAAATAAAAAAGGAGACCTGGAAAATGATTAGTTTTGATATTAGTGGAAGGGTTGCAGTAATAACCGGAGGATACGGAATACTATGCTCTGCAATGGTTAAGGAAATGGCCAAGGCCGGCGTTAAAACAGCTATACTGGGCCGCGATGAAGCGAAGGCTAAGAAACTGGCCGATTCCATTGTAGCCGAGGGCGGGGAAGCAATAGGTTTGAAAGCTGACGTGCTTAATATTGACAGCCTTAAGGCCGCGCTCGATACCGTTATAAAACATTACGGGCGGGTGGATATCCTTATAAACGGTGCCGGGGGCAACAAGGCGGAGGCTACCACCAGCCCCGACCTTTCCTTCTTTGAACTGCCCCAGGATGCTTTAGAGTGGGTGGTGAACTTAAACCTTCTTGGCACGATATATCCCACCCAGGTCTTTGGGCGCATCATGGCGGAGCAGGACAGCGGGTGTATAATAAACATTTCGTCAATGGCAGCCTTTACGCCCCTTACAAACACCGTGGCGTACAGCGCAGCCAAGGCAGCCATTTCCAATTTCACGCAGTGGATGAGCGTACATTTTAATCATGAGTATTCCAAGAATATTAGGGTAAACGCCATCGCCCCCGGGTTTTTGCTTACCCAGCAGAACAAATTCCTGCTGGAGGACGAGGAGGGCAATCCCACCGAGCGGGGCAAGAAAATTATTGCCAGCACCCCCATGGGCCGCTACGGGCTGCCGAAGGAGCTGGTAGGTGGAGTTATTTACCTGTGTTCGGACGCCGCAAGCTTTGTAACCGGAACCGTTCTGGTAATAGACGGTGGGTTTAGTGCCTATTCCGGAGTGTAGCGGGCCGCGCCCTTGACTCCCTGTCCCATGTTCATTACAATATTGAACTAACAGAGAAGACAAAGCGCCGAAAAACTGATGTCTAAAAGACTAAGGGCATCGGTGTGATGTGAAGTGGAATAAGGAGGTAATAATATGGGTACAGTGGTACCGACCAGGGAAGAGGCCTATGCGCTGCTGACTGAGTTCAATAAAAGCCAGAGCCTTATACGCCACGCGCTGGCTGTTGAGGCGGTTATGGTTCATTTTGCTGAGCTTTTTAACGAAGAGGACGTCGAAAAATGGAGGATAGTGGGGCTTATCCACGACTTGGACTACGAGATGTATCCGGAAGAACACTGCCAGAAGGTGAGGGAAATACTCACCGAGAGGAACTGGCCGGAGGACTACATAAGGGCAATACAAAGCCACGGATGGGGAATATGCAGTGACGTGGAGCCGGTGGAGCGGATGGAGAAGGTGCTTTACGCCATAGATGAGCTTACCGGGCTAATAAACGCCACCGCGCTTATGCGGCCCAGCAAAAGCATACTGGACCTTAAGCCAAAGTCGGTTAAGAAGAAATGGAAGGACAATCATTTCGCCGCCGGGGTGGACCGCGGGATAATCCAGAAGGGCGTGGATATGCTGGGGATGGACCTCACCGAGGTAATGGACGAGACCATAAAGGGAATGCAGAAGGTGGCTGAGGAAATAGGCCTTAAGGGCAACCTATAGCGACAAAAAAAGGGACAGGGGACGGTTCTTTGTCCCTTTTTTTAGTTCCTTGGAATGTGCGGGAATCTAATAACGGGCACCGTAGGCCTTTTTAAATAGGGCCAAGTAGCCTTGTTTGTCTATCCTCCTTGGATTGCTATCGGTAGATATGTTTTCCGCCGACATCCCGGCCAGCTCTTCCAGATCCTCTTCCCTTATGTTGAGGCTCTTAAAGCTCGGCAGCCCGATATCCTTCGAAATCTTCCTAATCTTTTCAATGCCAAGAATGGCCGCCTGCTTGTCATCGCCATTCTCGATGCCCATTGCACGGGCAATCCTGGCGTATTTGTACTCCGCTTCCGGGAGGTTATATTCCATTACATAGGGTAGCAGTATGGCGTTGCACAGCCCGTGGGGCGCATCGTACATTCCGCCCAGTGCTTCGGCCATGCAGTGCACCGAGCCAACGTCGGAATGGCTAAAGCAAAGGCCGGCTAGGAGGCTCCCCAGCATCATTCCAGTTCTGGCCTCGATACTGTTGCCGTTGTGTACCGCTTCTTTTAGATTGGCGGCAATAAGCTCTATGGCGTAAAGGCCCAGTGCCTCGGCTATCGGCTCGGTAACATTGGCGGTATAGCCCTCTATCGCATGGGTAAGGGCGTCAATGCCGGTGGATGCGGTAACAGCGGGCGGCACCGTCAGCGTCAGTTCCGGGTCCACAAGGGCCACCTTTGCGGCTATGGCCGGGCTTTTTATGGTAAACTTGTAGTTCTCATCGGTATCCGTTATTACCGATGAAAATGTTACCTCGCTGCCGGTGCCGGAGGTGGTGGGTATCGTCACAAGGGACAGGCACTTATCCTTTATTTTTCCCTTGCCCTTGTAATCCTTGGCCCTGCCCCCCTGCAGTGCCAGCACGCACACCGCCTTGGCTGCATCGATGGGGCTTCCGCCCCCCAGGGCCACCACGCAGTCTGCGCCGTTGCGCCGGGCAAATTCTGCGGCTTCTTCGACGTTGCGGTCCTTGGGATTTTCCTCAACCCCGTCGTATACGGTAAATTCCACTTTTCCCTTCAAGGACTCTGTTACCCTGTCCAGCAGGCCCGCCCCGGCAATGCCCCTGTCCGTTACTATAAGCACTTTTCGCGCCCCAAGGGCTTCCAGTTCATTGGCCAGTTGACCGGCAACCCCCAGCCCGAATTTTATCCTGGTTGGAAGTATGAATTCAAAACTGTCTAATAGGCCCATTCCTATCCCTCCTCCTATACTTTATATTATTGTTTCAACGGCGGCTACCGTATTCCTTTTTTATACGAAACATAACATATACAACGCATTTAAAACTTTACATCTCTTAGCGTGTCATCCTGGGCAACGTTTCTGGCATCCTGAGCGATAGCGAAGGATCTGTTTTTGAATCAAATTCTTCAGGCTTTGCCCTCTTAGGTTGCAAATAAAGGAATTGGTTCTATTAATACGTTGTAAATAGCAAAAACCAGGGCGGTTAGACCCCGGTTCTTTTAATCATAAGCCTTCCGCATTTCTTCGTCGCATATTACGTCCTTTATGGTCTCCTGCCAGACTTCCGAATTCCAGGTAGCCAGCTTGCTGTGGGTGTCATAGTAGTTCTGCGGAATGGGGTGCGTTCCCACCACCGTTTCCAGCCCGAACTTTTCCTTTATGAACTTTTTGAAGCTGCTTATCCTTGGACAGGGTGGGTATCCTACCACCAGCCCCGTTGCAAGATGTATAACCTCTGCTCCGTTTTTCTTCATCTCGGCGGGTGCATATTCCACGTTGCCGCCGGGACAGCCGTCACAGGTGGTGTACCCCACCAGCTCCACTTCCCTGTCCTTATATAGGCTGAAAGCCCCCTCCCTGTTTCTCAGTGCCCGAAGGCATTTTCCTCCTGCGCACTTGTGGTACCGGTCACAGATGATTATTCCGACCTTCACTTTCTCTTTCAAACCATAACCCCCTTCGAATTGGTAAGCGGCAGATAGCAGACTGCCATTTGTATTATCTTCCAATATTATTGTACTTCCCCGGGGGTGTTTTTGTCAAATGCCAATAATTGATTTGGGCTGTTTTGCCATGGGGAGGCTGTTTTTGTGAGTGATGTGTTAAGCAAGAGGGACAAAGAACCGTCCCCTGTCCCTTTTCGTCCCCATGCCAAGCCGCTACTTTATTTCACCGCCTCCGGCAACCGTCCGTCAAACTGCGCATTGTAAAGCCTTGCATAAAGGCCGCCATGCAACAGCAGTTCCTGGTGGTTTCCCTTCTCCTCGATGCCCCGCTCGGACATGACTATTATCTCCCTGGCGTGCTGTATGGTGCTGAGGCGATGGGCTATTACAAAGGTTGTCCTGTTCTTGGCCAGCCTTTCTAAGGATTCCTGGATAATCCTCTCGCTCTCATTGTCCAGCGATGAGGTGGCCTCGTCCAGTATAAGTATGGGCGGGTTCTTAAGAAACACCCTGGCTATAGAAATTCTCTGCTTCTGGCCACCGGAGAGCTTGACGCCCTTTTCGCCCACGCCGGTATCATACCCGTCGGGAAGCTGCATAATAAACCGGTGGGCGTTGGCGCTTTTCGCCGCCTCAATTATTTCCTCCTCGGAGGCGTCGGGCCGCCCATAGGCGATATTCTCTCGCACGGTGCCGGTAAACAGGAACACGTCCTGCTGAACTATGCCAATGTTCTCCCTGAGTTCCCTTAGCTTTAGCTTTCTAATGTCCCTGCCGTCCACCAGTATGGCACCCTCTTTCACATCGTAAAACCTAGGAATAAGGCTGCACAGAGTGGACTTGCCCACCCCCGAGGGGCCAACCAATGCTATTATGTCCCCGGCCGCCACCTTAAGGTCGAAGTCCTTGAGCACCTCTTCGTCCTCGTTATAACTGAAGGTTACATTGCGAAACTCCACGTCGCCCCTGACCCTTCCCGGCGACACCGCCCCAGGGCTGTCCTTAATGTCAGGCCGGACGTCCAAGAATTCGTAGAACCTCTCAAGGCCTGCCAGGGCCCTTTGAATTTGTTCGTTCAGCCGGGCAAGCCTTATAATCGGCTCCACAAATATTTTCACATAAAACATGAAAGCCACCAGCTCGCCCACCGATATCCTGCCGCAATAGACGAAGTAGCCCCCCGAGGCGATAACCAGTAGCAAAGCCATGTCCTCTATGAATATTGTAGTAGACAAAAATATACCAAGGTGTTTCATTACCCCTGCGCTGGCCTCGTAATAATGCTCATTGTCCCTGTCAAACCGGTCCTTTTCGTAGTCCTCCATCGTGAAGGACTGCACCACCCTAATCCCGGCGATGGTGTTCTCCAGCCTGTGGTTTATCTCCGCCATGGCCCGGTTTACCCTGCGGAAACCGCGGAACATTCTGGCACCGTATTTGAAGGAGAACCAGAACAGAAGGGGCACCGGCAGGAAGGTAATAAGGGTGAGCTTTACGTTTATTGCAAACAGGAAGATGAAAGACCCCGCTATCATGAGGAAGGAGGAGAATATGTCCTCCGGCGCGTGGTTGGTCATTTCGTTTACCTTGGATATGTCGTTGGTCACCCTTGACATAATGTCCCCGGTCTTCCTGTCGTCAAAGAAACCAAAGGACAGCTTCTGTAGGTGGTAGAAAAAGTCCCTCCTCATATCCCGTTCTATCCTGTGGGCCAGCAAATGGCCGTAATAGGCCTGGCCAAACCGGAACAGAGCTTTAAAAAGGAACATTATAACAAGCAGTAGGGATAGATTCTTTATTCCCTGCAGGTCCTTTGCGGGGATTATGTCATCAATAAGTACGCTGATAATTATAGGTAGCGCCAGCGAAAGGACCGAAAACACCAGCACCGAAACAAGGTCCACCGCCAGCAGAAGCCAGTGGGGCCTGTAGTAGTTTATAAAGCGTTTTATCATTTATGTCACCTCGGTTTTCATAGGAATGGGGACACACCGCATTGGGATGTGAGAGGTGGGAGGTTGGATGCGGGATTTCAGCATTACTTCGAAGGATTGCCCTAACTCCCACTTCCATCATCGCACTTCACATTTCCCATATGAATGTCCCCGATTGGTTAGTGGTTAGTGGTCAGCACCTAGGCTTTCGTATATTATATAATTGAAAGGCGGGTAGCACAACCTGTTTCCCCTGTCACGCGTTAATCGATCGAGACTGCCGAAAAACTACGCTTTTTGCCTGTCATTCTGAAACGAAATTGAAGTGCCTTACTCAGTCATTCTGAACGTATTGAAGAATCCGACTATGTCGCTTAAGAGGGCGAAGCCAAAGAATCTTCTTGGGATAGATCCTTCGCTAACGCTCAGGATGACAAAAAAAGCAGGAACCGTCCCCCTTGTTACTGGTTACATTTGCAGTATCTTTTTTATTTCGGGCAGCCGGGATTTGACCGCAGCGTATCCCCTTTCTATGCATTCGGGTATCTTACCCATTTCAAACAGCGATACGTCGTAAATCTGCGGATTAACCACCACCGTCTCGCGATTCATCCTGAGCGGGTACACCACCGACCGCTTGTTGTACATTAGCTCCACAACGTTTTCGCTGCGGTTCCTTAGCTTTGTAATATGGTACATCATTATGTCTATGGTCTGGCTGCCAATCTCCAATATATTGTCCACCTGCTCCTGCCGCTGGCCGCTGTAGCCTAAGTTTACCCCTATTATCCTGTCCGCTCCCATAATCCTTAAAACGTCCACAGGCAGGTTATTTGTAACCCCGCCATCCACCAGCCTTCTGGCTTTGCCCCTAACTTTTACCGCCTTAGGCTTAAACACCACCGGAATGGCGATGCTCGCTCTCACCGCTTCGCTTATCAAAGCATCGCTGCAGCATATAAGGTTTCCGCCGCTTCGCACCTCAAGCCGCCTCGAAGCAAAGACAACCGGCGTACCGTCGTTTATATCGGTGGCAGTTATGGCAAGGGGAATATCCGCCTGGGACATCCGCCTGCCCTCTGTCAGCTTATTTACTATTTTCTCGGCGTTGTTTCCCTTTATAAGGCCATCCAGCACCGGACGGCCCCTGAAGAGCGGGTAAAGGCGCAAAATAGCACCAAACGCCCCAGCGAAGTCAATATCCAGCACGTAGGGAGCATACTTCAGGAAAGCCTCCTCCATATCGTCCAATGTCATACCGGTGGCGTAAAGGGATGCTACAATGCTCCCCGCGCTGGAGCCGGCTATCATGTTCGGTTTCAGTCCCGCCTCCTCCAGTGCCCTCAGGGCACCTATGTGCGATGCGCCACGGATGCCGCCCCCGGATAATGCAAGCCCAAGAGCCATATATCTTTCCCCCTCAAATCTCAAGTTTGCCCGGCGGCCTTTCTATCGTTCCAATATAGAACTCATTTAAAGCTTTACATCTCCTAGCGTGTAATTCTGAGCATAGCGACTGCCGGATTCTTCGGGCTTCGCCCTCAAAATGACAGATGAAGAAATGACTCGGAACGACAGAAGAAAGATGGCATACCCCGGGAAATCTGTTAATACCATAGTATTTAATTACTGGCGCCAAAGTGATAGTTGTTTAACCGTCATTTCAAATGTTATAATAGTTGGAAGTGATAAAGGAGATGAAGAAATGCATAAACAACTTAAGGCAGACGTGACTTTATTATTGGTGGTTATAATCTGGGGTTCAACCTTTGTAATTACAAAGGACGCGATACAGCACATACAGACCTACAATTTCCTTACACTGAGATTTGTATTAGCGGCGTTGTTGCTGGCACTGTTCTCTTTCAAAAAGCTACCCGGTTTGGACCGGATTACAGTAAAAAACGGTGTGATACTTGGGCTTATGCTTTTTGGCGGGTATGCCTTCCAGACGGTAGGGCTTAATTACACCACCGCCTCCAATTCAGCCTTTATAACCGGGTTTAGCGCGGTGATAGTTCCTATACTCTCCACCTTTATGCTGAAAAAAAGACCTCAGCTTTCCGCTGTCCTGGGGGTGGTGCTGGCGGTAGCCGGTCTTGGTCTGCTCACTCTGGGAGACAGTTTTATGCTTAATATAGGTGACGTGTACACGCTGCTTTGCACCCTTTTCTATGCACTCCAGATAATAATGCTGGACCGGTACACGCACATGTCCGACCCGATGCTGCTGGCCACGGTGGAGATTACAGTGGTGGCACTGTTAAGCACCCTGTTCACGCTGGTTTTCGAACAGCCGGTAATACCGGCAGCGCCTAGCGTGTGGCTTGCAGTACTTATTACCTCGCTGCTTGCGACAACCTTTGCCTTCATTGCACAAAACATCGCCCAAAAATATACCACTCCCACCCATACTGCGCTTATATTCCTGGGGGAGCCGGTTTTTGCCCAGGCTTTCGCCTATGTACTGCTGGATGAGCTTCTCACCCCAAGGCAGCTTGTCGGCTGTGCGCTGATATTGGCGGGGATGCTGGCGACAGAGCTTAAACCAGCGCTAAGACTGAAAAAAAGCGGTGATACCGCTTCAGGAAAAAAACCCTAAATCGCAAAGCTCCGCCATTACCTCCCACACCTCGTCCCGTCCCTCTCCGGTTACCGACGAGCAGGGGATAAGCAAGTCATCGCCCTCCATCCCGAGGGCTTCTATTATTTCGTTGAAGCATTTTTTTCGTTTGCCCCGGGGTACCTTGTCGGCCTTGGTGGCCAGCACAATGCTATGGAAACCCGCATGCTTTATCCAGTCGTAGAACATTACATCAAGCTGCGTTGGCCGGTGCCTTATGTCCACCAGTTGCAGCACACCCCTAAGCGTGGTGCGGGTGTGCAGGTATTCGTCCATCATCTTCCCCCATTTAAGCTGCTCGGACTTGGGCGTTTTCGCGTATCCGTAGCCGGGGAGGTCCACCAGGAAAAAGGCCTCATTTATCCTGTAAAAATTAAGCGTCCTTGTCTTGCCCGGCTGGGAGCTGGTACGAGCGAGGTTCCTTCTATTTAAAAGGGTGTTAATTAGCGAGGACTTGCCGACGTTGGACCGGCCGCCGATTGCCACCTCCGGCAGTCCCTCAGCGGGATACTGTTTCCTCGCCACCGCGCTTATTACCATTTCCACTTTTCTTAGCTTTATCTCCATGATATCACCTTTTTCCCGTATCAAATTATTCTCCGACACTTCCACAATTACTATTACTGCAACGTTTTGTGACACGCATGTGACACAGGACACCACTGAAAAAGTCCCTTTTTGTCATCCTGTGCGA
The DNA here is from genome assembly GCA_012523075.1 of Clostridiales bacterium. GTDB lineage: Bacteria > Bacillota > Clostridia > Ch29 > Ch29 > JAAYEV01. Next base: position 8,791 of record JAAYJF010000151.1, read on the forward strand.
CTTTTGTGTCGTCCTGAGCGATAGCTAAGGACCTTTAAGATTCTTCACTTCGTTCAGAATGGCAAGCAAGAACCGTACCCCTGGTCTCAAGGAGAACCGTCCTTCTGGACTCGACTTTGGGCTCCCAAAAAGGGACAAAGAACCGTCCCCTGTCCCTTTTTAGCGGACCAGGGCGTGGTCCAGCACCCTGTCCATGTGGTCCACCGTTACGAATTCCATTTTACGCTTCACGTTGGCGGGTATCTCCTCCAGGTCTTTCTCGTTTGCAACCGGTATTAACACCTTGGATATGCCCGCCCGATTGGCCGCAAGGCACTTTTCCTTTATTCCGCCCACCGGCAGGATTCTTCCCCTTAGCGTTATCTCCCCGGTCATCGCGATGTCTTTCCTAACCGGCACCTTGGTGAGGGCGGATATTACCGCCGTCGTAATGGTTATTCCCGCCGAGGGTCCATCCTTGGGTATGGCCCCTTCGGGTATGTGAATGTGTATGTCCAGCGCCTGGTAAAAGTTCGGGTCAACGCCCAGCTCTTCGGTCCGCGACCTTATATAGCTTATGCCCGCCCGGGCGGATTCTTTCATTACGTCGCCCAACTGGCCGGTTAGCACCAGCTTGCCGCTGCCCTTCATGGTTGTTACCTCTATGAACAGCGTTTCGCCGCCCACCGGCGTCCAGGCAAGGCCGGTGGCCATACCGGTCTCCGGGCCTTCCTTGACCTTCTCATGCCTGTAGGCCGGGATTCCTAAAAATTTGTTCAAGTTGGCCCCGGTCACCCTGACCCGTTTCTTCTTATCCTCTACCAATTGCTTGGCGGCTTTCCTGCACACGTCGGCTATCCTTCGCTCCAAATTCCTTACCCCCGCCTCCCGGGTGTAATAATTTATTATATCCCTCACCGTCTGCTCGGATAATATCAGGTTTTCCCTCTTTAGCCCGTGCTCTTTAAGCTGCTTTGGCAGAAGGTACTTAAGTGCAATGTTTAGCTTTTCTTCCTCGGTGTAGCTGGAAATGTATATTACCTCCATACGGTCCAAAAGCGGCCGGGGTATTGTGTCCACGGTGTTGGCGGTGGTGACAAACATGACCTTTGACAGGTCAAAGGGCACCTCCAGGAAATGGTCCCGGAACGCGTTGTTTTGCTCGGCGTCCAGCACCTCCAGCATGGCCGAGGCGGGGTCGCCCCTGAAGTCGTGGCTCATCTTGTCAACCTCGTCTAGCAAAAACACCGGATTGTTGGAACCGGCCTGGCGCATAGAGTATATTATCCTGCCGGGAATGGCGCCCACGTAGGTGCGCCGGTGGCCGCGGATTTCCGCCTCGTCCCGCACCCCGCCCAGCGACATCCTTACAAATTTCCTATTAAGGGCCCGGGCTATGGACCGGCCAATGGAGGTCTTGCCCACCCCCGGCGGTCCCACAAGGCACAGGATTGGGCCCTTCATGTCGGTGGCCAATTGTCTAATTGCCAGGTACTCCAGCACCCTTTCCTTTACCTTTTCTAACCCGTAATGGTCCTCCTCCAGCACCTTTCGCGCGTACTTTAGGTCCAGGTTGTCCTCCGTTTCCTTGTTCCAGGGCAGCTCCAGTATCCAGTCAAGGTAACCCCTTATGACGCCGGTCTCTGCGGAACCGGGGGGCAGCTTTAGCAGCCGGTCGGCCTCCTTAAGCGCTTTTTCCTCGGTGTCCTCCGGTAGCCCCGCCTCTTTTATTCTGTTTCTATAGGCCTCCACCTCCGACAGCACCCCGTCGTCCTCGCCCAGTTCCTTCTGGATGGCCTTAAGCTGCTCCTTCAGGTAGTACTCCCGCTGCATTTTGTCTATCTGACGCTTCACCCGTAGGTTAATCTTCTTTTCAACCCTCAGTATGTCCAGTTCCTTAATTAGTATCGCATGAAGTCTTTTTAGCCTTTCGACGGGGTCGAAGGCTTCGAGTATCTGTTGCTTCTGACTTATCCTAAGGGACAGGTTAGAGACAACTATATCGGCAAACCGGGCGGGCTCCTCTACTCCGCCCACCGTCACCAGCGTATCCACTGCCGTCCTGTTGGTCAGCTTTACGTATTCCTCAAAGCTATCGAATATTGCCCTCATAAGGGCCTCCGTTTCAATATCCTTCTGGGTGTCCTCCGGGTCTGCGAACTCCTCCACTTCCACCTCGAAGAAGGGATCGTTCTTTATATGGGAAACTATTCTGGCTCTGTGTATTCCCTCCACCAGCACCCTTATAGTATCACCGGGCAACTTCAAAAGCTGTTTTATTTTGGATATTGTGCCCACCTGATAATAGTCGTTGGGGGTAGGCTCGTCGGTGGTAGCATCCTTCTGGCTGACAAGGAATATCAGCTGGTCCTTCACCATCGCCTCGTCCAGGGCGCTTATCGACTTGTCCCTGCCCACGTCAAAATGAAGCATCATATATGGAAAAACCGATATGCCCCTAAGCGGCAGCAGGGGCAAAACCTTAGTTTTCTTGGACTGTTCCATGCCAATCACTCCCTGAGAATCATATATTGTTAGTTTACCCTTTCTGACTGTCAAAATATGAGATGACTACATAATATAATAAGCTTTGGCGCCAATATTTGCAAATCAAAAAGCCGCAAATGCTTTCACAGTATCGCAGCTTTTCAACCGCTAAGGGGCACTCGTGGGATAAGGGACCTGTCCCCTTGTCCCGCTATTTGAGCGGTGAGGCGCTGAGGCGGTTACAGCCCGGCGCGACCGGAACGTTTTCCCCACCGCCCTTATTTATTATTGCATGCTCCAGCACCTCCTCTATCCGGGAGACTTTTATAATATCTAGGTTATAGCCCGCAAAGGAATCCTGCCAGTTTGCCGCCGGTATTAGGGCTCTTTTTATGCCCGCCTGGGTAGCCGCTTCCAGCTTTGCCGGTACGCCGCCTACTGGCTTGACCTCACCCCGAATTGAAACCTCTCCGGTCATGGCAAGCATGTTATCTATTGGCTTTTCAGTAATGGCAGAGTATATCACCACCGCAATGGTTATCCCCGCCGAGGGGCCGTCTATAGGTACGCCGCCGGGGAAGTTCAAATGTATGTCATAGTCCCTGGGGTCGATGCTAAGGAACTTTCTTATCACGGTTATCACGTTATCCACCGAACCCTTGGCGGTGCTTCGCCGTTTGAAACGGCGGGCACCACTATCCGTTTCCTCTTCGTCCACTATACCGGTGACTATTATGGTTCCCTTCCCCTTTTCAACGGGTATAGCCGAGGCCTCAATCTCCAGCAGGGCGCCGCTGTTTGCGCCAAAAAGGGCGAGACCGTTGGCATATCCAACCTGGGGCTGCTCCTTGGGCCGGTTCTCAAGTCGGGGAGAGCAATGGCTGCAGTTTATCACCCATTCAACGTCTACTGTGCCTATCTCTTTCCTACCCTCGTTGATGCACACTCCCCCGGCTATCTGAATCATATTTACCGCCTCTCTGCCGTTGGAAGCATATTTTGCCATTAATTCCGCCGCCCTTTGGGAGATGTCGAGGCCGCTTTTTCGGGCCGCATTGGCAGCGATTCGCATTATGTGCTCCTTCAAGAGGGGTCTGAAATATACCTCTATACACCTTGAACGCAGCGCCGGGGACAGTTCCTCCGCCTGCCGGGTGGTGGCAGCCACCAGGCGAAAGTCCGCCGGCAGCCCGTTTTTGAATATTTCATGTACGTGAAGAGGTATATTGGAGTCCTCGGAGGTGTAGTAGGCACTTTCCAAAAATACCTTCCGGTCCTCCAACACCTTCAAAAGCTTATTCATCTGTATTGGATGAAGCTCGCCAATCTCGTCAATGAAGAGTATACCGCCGTGGGCCTTTGTGACAGCGCCGGGTTTTGGCTGCGGTATACCCGCTGCACCCATCGCCCCGGCTCCCTGGTAAATGGGGTCGTGGACCGAACCCATAAGAGGATCGGCGATACCCCGTTCGTCAAACCGGACGGTGGTGGCATCCACCTCAACAAAGGCAGCCTCACGACCAAAGGGTGAGAGAGGGCTTTTCTTTGCTTCCTCCAGCACCAGCCGTGCCGCGGCGGTCTTGCCCACCCCTGGCGGGCCGTATATTATAACGTGTTGCGGGTTTGGGCTGCACAGAGCCGCCCGCAGTGCCCGTATACCGTCGTCCTGGCCCTGTATTTCGCTAAAATTCGAAGGTCTGGTCTTTTCGGACAGCGGCTGGGTAAGGGATACCCGGCGCATCCTTTCCAGTTTTTCCATTTCTTTTTGGGATTCGCGCTCTATAGCACCCTTGCTGCCCTGCTGGTTTTTTAAAAGGTTTAGAAAGTAGAGCCCTATAACCACTGCAAAGAAGAACTGAATGAGAAAAAGAATATCCGACACCTCTAGCCCAAGACCTCCTTTCCCGCTTATCTATATATAACACATTAGTGTCATTCCGAGGGCGAAGCCCGAAGAATCCGCCTCTGTCATTCTGAGAACGAAGTCCGAAGAATCCGAC
>JAAYJF010000080.1 GCA_012523075.1 Clostridiales bacterium
GACATCATCAGCAACAATATTGAAAGTTTCTTATCCATTAAAATCACCCTCCCTCTAAACTTTTAACATGCATAAGCTTAACTTATTATCCCACAACTAATGAACTTAAATCCACTAATGTTCATCTCCAGTATATTATTAACCTACCATAGTATCAATCAAATTTAACCATTTACTCTTCCTATATCCCCACTTATCCAATGTCATCTGTCAAATGCCCTATTTTTAAGGGTCAAAAAAGGGTGATTTTTCACCGATTTTTGACCCAAATTTCGCCCTCAAACCACTACATGTTGTGGTCGGAGTCTATTATTCCTTATCGAAACCACAATACGTCATCAGAATTACTGCCTCAACATGCGCAGTATGGGGAAACATGTCCACCGGCTGCACTTCCACAGTTTTATAGCCCCTGCCGTCCAGGTATTTCAGGTCCCTTGCAAGAGTCGCGGAATTGCAGGATACGTATACCACCCGTTCCGGGCCCATGGACACCACCGCGTCCAACAGGGCCTGCTCGCACCCTTTTCGGGGTGGGTCCAGCACCACCGCATGGGGACGTACCCCTTCCCGGAAGAGGCGCGGCATTACCTCCTCCGCAAGGCCGGTTATGAATTCAGCGTTTTTAATACCGTTTATCTGTGCGTTTGACCGGGCATCCCTTACCGCCGCTTCCACCACCTCAATGCCGTACACCTTAGCTGCCCTCTGTGCAAGGAACAGGGATATGGACCCGATACCGCAGTAAGCATCAATAACGATTTCGTCTCCCTTAAGTTTTGCGTACTCTAAGACCTTGTTATAAAGAATCAGGGTCTGGGCCGGGTTGACCTGGAAGAAGGAAAGGGGCGAAATTCTAAACTTTAAGTTTACCATAACTTCAGTTATGTAATCCTGCCCCCAGAGGGTAACACACTCCTGCCCAAGTATCACATTGGTGCGCTTATCATTCACATTTAGTATGATTGACATAATACCTTTTATGGTCCCCCGCAATCTTCCAACCAGTTCGTCTTTTCCCGGGAAATATCGACGGGTAGCAACAATCACTACCATAACTTCCCCGGTGGTAAAGCCTATCCTTGTCAGTATGTGTCGCACTGTACCCTCGCCGGTTTCCTCGTCATAGGCTTCTATGCCGTAGGCCTCCATATGCTCCTTTACCTCTTTTATCACCCTGCTGTTAACCCGGTGCTGTATTATGCAGTCGTCCATGCTGATAATATCATGACTGTGCCGGGCATAAAAACCGGTAACAATTCCTTCGGTGCTCTTGCCCACCGGGAACTGGGCCTTATTCCGGTATCTCCACGGCTCTTTCATACCTAGCACCGGATGCACAGCAACCCCCTCCAGGCCGCCTATTCGCCTTAAGTGGTCCTCCACCTTCTGCCTTTTGTGCTTTAGTTGCCATTCGTAGTTCATGTGCTGTATCTGACACCCGCCGCATTCTAGGGCCATCGGGCACCTTGCCTGCACCCTCTGGGCCGACTGCTGTACAATCCTTTTTACTCTACCCCGGGCATAGTTTCGCCTGACCTGGGTAATCTCTGCCTCTACGCTGTCCCCCGGCAGGGCGTCCTCAACAAAAACGGCCAGGCCTTCAATCCTTCCTATCCCTTCACCGCCATCCCCCATACGCTCTATATCCAATGTATATATACCGCCTATCCTAACTGGCTTGTCCTTTTTCACGGTACCGTACCTCCTTAATAGAAACGCTGCAGCAAATCAACTCCGACTACCGCAGCCGGCTAAAACCGGCCTAGAGTTAATGTTTCCAAATCCAATATGCGCTATATATAATTCTACCAGAACCCGGGACCAAAAACCGGTATATTTTTTAATAAAAAGAGGACCCCCTATAAGGGCAATCCCCAATTCAATGAACTGCTACGGCCTTGTATCCCCAAGGGTTATATCCCTCTGCCGGAACAGCACCTCGTAGGTTTTCGGCCCCACAACCCCATCGGACGGAAGGCCAAAGTCCTGCTGGAAGTCCATAACCGCCTGCTCAGTC
>JAAYJF010000061.1 GCA_012523075.1 Clostridiales bacterium
CTTTGGGCAGGAAAACATATCCGTTGCCACCTCGTTGCCAGACAGGCTCCTAAGAGTAAGGGGCGTTATAAACTCCTCCGCCCGCTTAGTCATCACAACCTTTACCTGGGCACCCTTTTTCCTCAGCCGGCTTACCAGGTCGGCACTTTTATAGGCGGCAATACCGCCGCTTATACCCACCACTATTCTTGTGCCATTAAGCAAATCCTTACCCCCCGTTACTTTATGCCGTCCTTAGTGTGCACGTATCCGATCTTTCCTTCCTCTATTTCCTTGATGGCCGCAGATACGCTCTTTGTAGCGTCATGCTCATCGCTGCTTAGCTTCTGCTGGTTAAGCTGCCTGGCCCTTTTGGCCGCCAGCGCAACCAGAGTGTACCTGCTGTCGACTTTTTCTAACAGTTTATTTATTGCTGGATACAGCATTTCCCTTACCTCCTTACTGACCAATGAGTTTCATTTTGAACCTGTCCACCCTGCATTTTTCGGCGGTAATTATTGAACGCAGCTTCTCAACGGCCGTATCAACCCGGTCGTTTATTATGAAATAATTATATCTTGATACGTAGTTGATCTCTTTGTAAGCTGATTCAAACCGGCGGAGTATTTCTTTTTCGTCCTCGGTACCCCGCTTGGTTATCCTTGCCTTTAGCTCCTCCATGGAGGGGGGCAGTATAAACACGAAAACCCCCTCTTTATACTTTTCCTTGACCTGAAGGGCACCCTGTATGTCTATCTCCAGCAGCACGTCCCTGCCCTGATGCAAGTTCTCCTCCACATACCTTCTCGGAGTACCGTAGTAATTGCCGTAGACTTCCGCGTATTCAATAAACCCGTCCTTGCTTATCATATCCAGGAATTCTTCCCGGGATATAAAAAAATAATTCTTACCGTGAACTTCTCCGTCCCTAGGCAGTCGTGTTGTGTTGGATATTGATACAACTATATCTTTCTTTGTTTCCAGCAGCCCTTTGCAAATGGTTCCTTTGCCCGCCCCGGAGGGGCCGGATACTACTACAAGCAGGCCTCTTCCTTCCATACTCATTCACTGCCCACCGTACTGTCCGAGGTATCCTTTGTGGACAGCCTGTGTGCAACGGTCTCCGGCTGAACTGCCGAAAGAATAATATGATCGCTGTCGGTAATTATTACGGCCCTGGTCCGCCTGCCATAGGTAGCGTCAATCAGCATGCCACGCTCCCTCGCGTCCTGGATTATTCTCTTTATTGGCGCCGATTCCGGGCTTACTATTGCTATAAGCCTGTTTGCCGAAACCATATTCCCAAACCCTATATTTATAAGCTTCATGTCCACTGCCAAACCTCCCTATTCAATATTTTGGATTTGCTCCCTAACCTTTTCAAGCTGGGACTTTATCTCGATGACCGCCTTGGAAATATGTAAATCATTAGCCTTGGAACCTATCGTGTTTACCTCCCGGTGCATCTCCTGCACCAGAAAATCAAGCTTCCTTCCTATAGTACCTCCACCGTCTAGTATATCATGCATCTGTGAAGCGTGACTCCTTAACCGGACCAGTTCTTCATCGATATTGCTCCTGTCCGCGAATATCAATACCTCCTGGTAAACCCTATCACTGTCAAGGTCTATCCCGTCGGCAAGGACTTCCAGTCTCTTCTCCAGCCTGTCCCGGTATTCCTCTACTATAAATGCTGCCCTTTTTTCTATTTCCGATACTTCTTTGTCTATGGTTTCCAGCTTTTTTAGTATGTCCTGCTTTAGGTTTTGGCCCTCCTGCCTGCGCATGTCTACAAGTATATCCACAGCCTGCTCCAGGGCGCAAGAAAACTTCTGCCACAGCTTTTCTTCGTCTGATTCCTCCTGTTTTGCCATTACAACATCCGGAAAGGTAGCAATTAGCGAAAAGGGTATGTCACCCTTATGGCCCAGGTCTTCCTTCAGTTCCTTCAAGGCATTGTAATAGGTCCGCGCCAGCTGGCTGTTCACCTTGACATCCTGCTCCTTTAGCTCCCAGCTGTCGTAGGAGACATACACGTCCACCCTGCCCCTGGATACCCGAGACTGCACATATCGCCTTATCCTGTCCTCCAAAAAGGATAGGTTTTTGGGCATTCTTATTGAAAAATCGCTATACCTATGGTTTACCGAACGGACTTCCACCGATATGGACGTGTTCCCTGTGCTAAACTCTCCTCTGCCAAATCCGGTCATACTGTTTACCATTTTTGTTTTGTCCATCCTTCCCCTGTTCCTGCATTGCTTACACCCTTACCCCCTTAATTTAACACATTTTTCTAACTTTGCAAAGGATAAATTTCCCCTGAAAGCCTTCCGGGCAAGACGTCCGGAGCGGGACCCTACATAAGCACCCCACCGCCTGGCCCCCAGCTTATAAAAAGCTCCCCAAGTTGCAGCTTAGCCCTTACCCTTTACCATGTTTTTTCAAAGGTTGATAACACAGCTGCGGCGGCGCAGCAGCCGGTACCGCGGTCAAGGGCGCTACCCTATTATACACTATAATATTATACTGCAAAACTGTCGCTGAAAACAGGGATAGCAAAGGGCTACGGTTTTATTTTGCTCCGTCAAATGCTATACTAGATTTAAAAACAACTGCAGGTGATAAAATGGCTTTAGACGGATACACCATGAGATGCCTTGCCATAGAACTTAGAAAGAGCCTGATAAACGGGCGTATAGAGAAGATATACCAGCCCCGGAGGGACACCCTTTTGTTCCACCTACGCACCGGCAATGGCCGTGAAAGGCTGCTTATATCGGCCAGCCCTTCAAACCCCAGAATACACCTCACCGGTGAGGGCGCTGCCGGACAGCAGCACCCCCCGATGTTCTGTATGCTTTTGAGAAAGGTCCTGCAGGGGGGCACAATAGTCTCGATAGAACAGCACGGGATGGACCGGGTGCTGGAGTTTACCATAAGGGCTACCGACCAGCTGGGTGAGCGGGGGCTAAAGAGACTTGTATGCGAGATAATGGGCCGGCACAGCAATATCATTCTGCTGGAGCAAGGCGGTAACATAATTGATTCAGTAAAAAGGGTCACCGACCAGATGAGTTCCTACAGGCACATTTTCCCCGGCATGGAATACAAGCCCCCGCCGTCCCAGGCAAAGCTGGATATTTCGGGCGCAGACATCGGTGCCCTGGAACGCACCCTTTCATTGCATTTAGGAACCTTGGCCCATAAGGCGGTATCCGGTGCCCTGGAAGGGATGGGTAAAATAATGGCCCGGGAATTATGCATAAGGGCCGGCACAGACCCGGATAGGCTACTGGAGGAATCTTCAGTACTGTCCCTTGTTAATGCTGCCCTCGGCCTTTCGAGCATCCTTGAAAAGGGAGACTTTTATCCCGTTATATATTACAAGGATAGGGAGGCTTTTGAATTTTCCCCGATACTGCTTACCCATCTAAGCCTTCCCTACAGAAAGCAGCCCAGTATAAACACCATGCTGGATAGCTTTTTCCGTGAAAGGACCGAAACTGAGACCGTTAACCATCAGAAAGACAACCTCCTGAGGGTGGTAAACGACCTCACCGAAAAAAACCGGAAAAAACTTGGTAACCGGCTACAGGAGGAAAGGGCCGCTAGCGACAAACACCACTACAGGCTCTACGGCGAACTTATTACCGCAAACCTGTACCGCCTGAAGGAGAAAACCGGCCTTGCGGTGTTGGAGGACTATACCAAGCCGTGTTCACCTGTTGTTAAGATAGAACTGGACCCGGACCTCACCCCGCTACAAAACGCCAATAGGTTTTTTGAAGAGTACAGCCACGCAAAAAGGACGCTGGCCAATTTGAAGAAACTAATCCGCCAGGCCAAGGAGGAAATTGACTACCTGGAGGGCCTTTCATACAGCATAGAAAGCTGTACAAGTATTGATGAACTGCAGGAAATAAGGCTTGAATTGGAACGGGGTGGATATGTAAAGCCCGCAAAGGCCGTCACCAAACAAGGCAGACAAAAAGAGGCACCCACTTCAAGGCCCCTGGCCTTTAGGTCCCAGGACGGCTTTGCCATATACGTGGGACGCAACAACCGGCAGAACGATTACCTGGTCCAAAGGTATGCCAGGAAGGACGACCTGTGGCTGCACACAAAGGACATACCCGGCTCCCATGTGCTAATTAGGAGCGAGGGCAAGGAAATCCCCGGCACAACGCTGTACCAGGCGGCGCTGCTGGCCGCATACAACAGCAAAGCCCGCCAGTCGGGCAGTGTGCCCGTTGACTATACTCTGGTAAAATACGTATCCAAGCCCACCGGGGCAAAGCCAGGTTTTGTGATATACAAAAGCCAGAAAACGGTGTTTGTGACTCCGGACAAGGATGAAATAGACCGGATAGAAATGCTCTAGAGCTAGCCTTTGTCCGGTCTACAGACTGTCAATTACCCTTTGGAAATGCCCGGGCAGCGGTGCCCGGAACTCGACATATTCGCCCTTTTCCGGGTGAATAAAGCCCAGCACCGCGGCGTGCAGCATAAGGCTTTCCACTTCCAGGTCCCCCGGCCTGCCGTATTTGGGGTCCCCCACAACGGGACGGCCTATATAGTGCATGTGCACCCTTATCTGGTGGGTCCTGCCTGTCTCCAGCCTTGCCTCGACAAGGGTATATCCCCGGAACCTATTTATCACCTTGAAATGGGTTACGGCGGATCGAGAATTCCTAGCCACCACCGCCATCCTTTTCCGGTCTACGGGATGCCGGCCTATGGGAGCTTCTATGGTACCCCCGTCCTCCTCAATCTCTCCCTTAACAAGGGCTATATACTTTCTGGTAATACTGTGGTCCTTAAGCTGCCGTGCAAGGTGCCGGTGGACCCTTTCGTTCTTTGCCACCACCAAAAGCCCGGTGGTATCCTTGTCTATCCTATGCACTATCCCCGGCCGCAGTTTATCGTTAAACTGTGATAGGCTGTCACAGTGGTGAAGTAGCGCGTTTACCAGCGTACCGGTCCTGTGGCCGGGGGCTGGATGCACCACCATACCGGCGGGTTTGTTTATTACAATAAGAGAATGGTCTTCATATACAACGTCCAGCGGAATAGCGGCGGCTTCCACCGTAGGCCTTTGGAGCCTAGGGATTACAGCCTTTATTCTGTCACCCTTTTTTACCCTGTAGTTGCTTTTTGCCGGCCTGTCGTTGACGTTTACAAGGTCCCTCTCTATTAGCTTTTGAACGGAGGAACGGGAATGGCCGGGCATATTATCCGCAAGAAAGCTGTCCAGCCTGCCGCCGTCCTCCCTTTGAACCACCATTTCAAATTTTTCCATTATTTTATTCCCTCACCCTTTACAACCACCAAATATCCAAGCAACACAGCTCCTACCACCACACAACTGTCCGCCACATTGAACACTGGCCATACCCTGAAGTCCAGAAAGTCCACCACGTAGCCCAGCCATAACCTGTCTATCAGATTGCCTATGGCACCGCCCAGTATAAGTGCCAGAGAAATCCGCATATATCGGCTTGCGTCTTTCATGCTCCAGATAAGGTAGACCAGTACAATAGATACCAGTATAACGGCGGGTATAAAAAACCAATTTTTGCCCTGGAGCATCCCGAAGGCCGCTCCGGTGTTTTCCACGTAGGTAAGATGGAATACCCCATTAATCACCGGTACCGTTCCAAGCGGCACCAGGTACTGCAGGCATAAAAACTTGGTAACCCTGTCCGCAACTAGAACCGCAATAACAACAATCCACGTCATAAAATACCCCCTGAAGGTTTACTCGGTAATACTAAGATTTTATCACAAACCCAGGCGGCTTAAAATAGATTATTATTCTTCTTCATAGTCATCCGGAAGCTGTTTTTTATAGTAGCGGTTGCTCAGCGCATCAATATCCTCCACCAGCCCTGCTGGTATTTCATCCCAAAGGCCCCCATCGTCCCCGGTCTGGTCGCTGGGGTCGTCCTCCCTTCGGTTGTACCGCGCCACCGCCTGCCAGCTGTCCTCTCCGTCGAATATTACCCGCTGGTCCCTGGCGCTTCTTTCCCTGTTGTAGGGATAGTTCAGCGTCTCTTCCTCCACCGGCCTTCCCTCCATAACCCTTTCCCTGGAAAGCCTTGTGTCGTGGGAGCAGTTTAGGCACAGGTCAGCCTCCGGCTGCGTCTCCAACCGGCCGAGGGCAATCTCGCTGTCGCAAAGCCTGCACCTGCCGTACTCTCCCCTCTCAATGCGTTCCAGTGCCTGTTCTATCTGGTTAATCCTATGCAGTTCCTGTTTTCTTAGCGCCATGTTTTTCTCCATTTCATAGGTCTCACTGCCTATGTCCGCGGGGTGGTTATCGTAAACCGATAGTTCGCTCAAATATTCCGGTTGTGCATCGGGAAAATTGTTGTTTTCAATCTTGTCCAAGGTCCTTTGCGCCTCTTCCCTCTTTTGTACAAGCCTTTGCTTCAAGTTTTCAAGTGTCGCCGAATTCATGGCTAGCCTCCTTTGATTTACATGCTTCGATTAACAAGCTTTATAAGCTCCGCGATAAAATCTCCGATAAGGGGCAGGTTTAATACCACAAGCCTTCTTAAAACCAGTATGACCAAGGCCCCAAGAATCGAAAAACCAACGGCCAGGCCAAGACCCCTGGCAAGCCCCGCGGCAAAGTTCAATGCCAGCAGTCTCCTGGGATCCTCCATCAGATTTACGTATTCCATTATTTTCGACTTTTCAAGGCTTATAGACAGCTGTTGTATTTTATTGCCAAGCTTTTTTATTTCTTTGCTTTGGTTCTCCATACCCCATCCCCCTGTGAATTAATTTTCCCATACCCGTCCAAACTGATACGCAAACAAAAAAAAGAAAGCGCTATGCGACGCCTTATCAATATGCACAAACCAGGGGGACTGTCCCCCTGGTTTGCCCCTGGTTTACTGGTTACTCAATATTCTCTGCACATCTTTCACAAATGCCGGGATGGTCGTCAACACTTCCAACGGTGGTGCTGTAGTTCCAGCACCTCTCGCATTTGTGCCCCTCTGCCTGAGAAACCGCAACGCTTAAGTTCTTAAGGTCCTCTCCTTCAACGGCGCTTGGTCCCGCTTTACTTCCCGGCGGGTTAACCCTCACCTGGGAAACTATGAACAGGAAGGGAAGTTCCTCTTCAAGGGGTTTCAGGAAGTCGTACAGATCGCTGTCTACGTACAACTCAACCCTTGCATCCAGCGAATGGCCAATAACCTTTTCCGCCCTGGCCTTTTCAAGGGCCCTTCCCACCTCGTACCTTACGTCCAGTATCCTCTGGTACTTGGCCTCCAGCTCATCGCTTATAAGCTCCGGGGCTGCCTGCGGGAAGTCCATCAGCTGGACGCTTACTTCCCTTAAGGAGGGGTCTCCGGGCATATACTGCCATATCTCCTCCGCCGTGAAGGACAGAACTGGCGCGATGAGCAGTTCAAGGTTTGACAGCAGCCGGTACATAACCGTCTGGGCAGCCCTTCTTTCCACCGAATCCGCCCTGTAGGTATACAGCCTATCCTTTATAACGTCAAGGTAGAAGTTGCTCATATCCACCACGCAGAAGTGATGTATCGCGTAAAACAATATATGCAGCTCATAGTCCCTGTAGGCCTTTACTACCTTCTCAAGCAACCTTTCTCCCTTGTGCAGCGCCCATTTGTCCAAGTCAAGGAGTTGGTCGTATCCCACAACGTCCTTTTGAGGGTCAAAGTCGTACAGGTTGCCCAGCATAAACCGGGCGGTATTCCTTATCTTCCTGTATATCTCGGACAACTGTTTTAGTATCTGGGGCGATATCCTGACATCGGTCTTGTAGTCGGCTGAAGCAACCCAAAGTCTCAATATATCCGCCCCGTATTCTTCTATTACCTCCTGGGGATCAATGCCGTTACCAAGGGACTTAGACATTTTGCGGCCCTCTCCGTCCACCACAAAGCCGTGGGTGAGCACTTCCTCGTAGGGAGCCCTGCCCCTGGTAGCAACTGCGGTAAGCAATGAGGATTGGAACCATCCTCTATGCTGGTCGCTGCCCTCCAGGTACATTGTTGACGGCCACTCATGCTCTGGCCAGGTATTCAATACCGCGGCGTGACTGGAACCGGAATCAAACCACACGTCCATTATATCCGTTTCTTTTCTGAAGCTGTCCCCGCCGCAGCCTTCGCATTTAACGCCCTCGGGCAGTATCTCCTCGGCGGTCTTAGAAAACCACGCGTCGGACCCTTCCTTTGCAAACAGCTCCTTCACCGCGTTTATCGTATCATCATTTATAATGTGGCGGCCGCACTTATTGCAGTAGAATATTGGAATGGGTACTCCCCAAACCCTCTGCCTGGATATGCACCAATCCGCCCTGTCCCTTACCATATTTTTTATGCGCTCCTCGCCCCAGGAGGGAATCCATTTTACGTCTTCTATGGCTTCTATCGACTCTTCCCTGAAGCCTTCCACCGAGGCAAACCACTGCTCCGTTGCCCTAAAAATTACCGGCCCCTTGCAGCGCCAGCAGTGGGGATAGGAGTGCGTCATGGTTGAGTTGGCGTACATATCTCCCGATTCAATCAAATCGTTTACTATTACATCGTTTGCTTTCTTATAATACATTCCCTCGTACTTGCCTGCCTCTTTGGTAAAATGCCCTTTGTCGTCCACCGGATTTAGCACAGGCAGATTGTACTGCATCCCGATCACAAAGTCTTCCTCACCGTGGCCCGGTGCGGTATGGACGCAACCGGTACCCTGTTCCAGCGTTACATGGTCGCCCAGTATTATAACCGAATCCCTGTCCACAAAGGGGTGTTTGCATTTTACGCCTTCAAGCTGCAGACCCGTAAATTCTGCAAGTACCTTGTATCCGTCATAACCGCCCAGTTCCATTACTTCGTCGGCCTTATCCTTTGCCACCACATAGTAGGAGGACCCCATCTCAATAAGGACGTATTTCAACTCCGCGTTTAGCGCGATGGCAAGGTTTGCGGGCAGCGTCCAGGGGGTTGTGGTCCATATCATCACATACACCCTGTCAAGGCTACCGGTGTAATCGGTAAACAGTCCCTTGTCGTCTCTCACCGGAAAGTTTACGTAAATGGAATGAGTCTTGTGGTCGCTGTATTCAATCTCCGCCTCCGCCAGGGCCGTCTCACAATCGGGGCACCAGTAAACCGGTTTTAGTCCCTTGTATATATAGCCTTTTTTGGCCATCTCTCCGAAGACTTCTATCTGTTTTGCTTCGAACTGCGGATTTAACGTAAGATAGGGATTTTCCCAGTCGCCTCTCACGCCCAGCCTTTTGAACTGTTCTCTCTGCTTATCAATATATTTAAGCGCGAACTCCTTACACAGCTGTCTAAATTCCACGATGGATTTTTCGTGCCTGTTTATCCCCATAACCTTTATGGCCTGGGTCTCTATGGGCAGTCCGTGGGTGTCCCAGCCGGGAACATAGAGGCTTAGATAACCGTCCATGGATTTGCTTTTTACAATAATATCCTTCAGTATCTTGTTGAGGGTATGCCCCAGATGTATATCTCCGTTGGCATAGGGCGGTCCGTCGTGCAGTATGAACTTTTTGTTGCCCATGTGCTTTTCAAGGTTCTTTCTGTATAAGTCTTCTTTTTCCCAAAATTCGCAAATCTCCGGCTCCTTGGCGGGGAGATTTGCCCTCATGGGAAATTTCGTTTTTGGCAGGTTCAATGTTTTACCATAATCCATTTGTTACCACTCCAGTCGTTTTTTATAATAAGCGCTCCTTTGATGTATAAAAAAAGTCCCTTCGCTTGGAAAGGGACGAGGACTACCCGCGGTACCACCCTGATTGGCTGCAATACCCACTTAAAATGTACTGTAACGGGTAACCCCGGCTCGGCTTACTTTATTTTTTCAGCCTGCTGCTCCTGAGGGATTTTCACCGCCACACGCTACCGCATCGCACCGTACCTGCAGCTCTCTGTTAACAGTTAACGGCTACTCTTCTCAATCATCGCACTAAAACTTGCAATTGTTTTATAGAATTATAATATAAACCGAAGTATTAGTCAACAAAACTATTCCTCTATCTGGTCGCAAATAGTTACAACCGTTTCCAGCTGGGCCTCCAGCAGGGTTTTAAACCTGGTCCGGAATATGTACATCTGCCTTTTGGCTTCCTGGTACTGCTGCTCTATATCAGTAATCTTCTCATTAGCCCTCTCTATTATTCTACGCGCTTCCTCCTCAGCCTTCTTAATAATAATTTCACTTTTTTGATGGGCGTTCCTGGTAGCCTCCTCCGCAGTGGTCTGAGCAAGCACCAGGGCATTCTGGAGGGAAGTTTCCATCTCAGTAAAGTGTTTCAGCTTGTCCTCCAGTATCTGTATCCTGTCCTTAAGGTTTGCGTTTTCCCTGTAAAGGGCCTCATAGTCCTCGGTAAGCCTGTCCAGAAACTCATCAACTTCGTTTTCATCGAACCCTCTTATCTTTTTACTAAATTGCTTATTCTGAATCTCAAGGGGAGTAATCATGTTTTCACCTCCAGGGATTTGTAAGCAGATTAACTAAATAGTAAGCCATCGGCTGCGCCAGAAACCTAATAAAAAGTAGTGCCAATACCGGCGAAAAGTCTATCATGCCTCCCCCGAAGGCACTCCTTTCCATAAGCCTTCTAAAGGGCGACAGTATAGGCTCGGTAATACCGTATATTGCCCTGGTTATTGGGCTTCCAACCCCCGGGCTAATCCAAGAGAGTATTATCCTTATAATTATCAACAGTTCGACTACGTTGAAGAAGTATCCCAGGGATACTCTCAGTACCCAGTTCAACTGACCCATTATTGACCTCCTTTTGTACTGCCAAGCGGCACCTCATCATGCCTATTTTTGCCACTTGAAAATCATTTTGTCCTTAAGCTCATCCTTTAAGTGCTCCGATATTTCCACATTGCTGGGGGCTGCTATAAATATACCCCCAGATACTTTGTGCAGATTGCCGTCCAGACCATACACCGCACCGCTTAAAAAATCGAGAATACGCTGTGCCACCTCGTTTTCCAGTTTTTCAAGATTTACTATAACTGGCTTCCTGTTTTTTAAATTATCGCATATTTCCTCCGTCTGGTCAAAGGTAACCGGCTGATAAATCACCATTTTCACCTGGGATGCGGTACGTATGTCCAGAACCTTTCCTTTTTTCCTGGGAACTGGGTATGTATCCTCAATCTCCGGAGTGCTTTCCTCCGGTTCCGGGTCGACCAGCCCCAAAAAGCGCAGTATCTTATTCCACAAGCCGTTTTCCATTTTAATCCCTCCCTGCTACTACCCTCTTGCGCCAAATATTCCCGTTCCAACCCTAACAATATTCGCACCTTCCTCGATGGCAACCTCATAATCCCCCGTCATTCCCATAGACAGGTAGTCCATATCCACTCCCTCGGATTTACCGGCTTTGATGGCCTCAAAAAGTTCCTTGAGCCTGGCAAAAACCGGCCTTACCTCTTCGGGGTTATTGGTAAAGGGCGCTATCGTCATAAGGCCCCTTATATGAATGTTTTTCAAGCCCTCCGCCTGCTGCAGAAAATCGCGGACCGTGACCGGTTCCATACCGAATTTGCTTTCCTCCCCCGAAACGTTTATCTGAAGCAGAACGTTCGCCCTCTTTCTTATTTTCTCGGCTCTTTTGTTTATCTCCCGTGCCAGGGCTATGGTATCCACCGAGTGTATCAAAGAAACCTTGTCAATTATGTATTTCACTTTATTCCTCTGAAGGTGCCCTATCATATGCCATTCCAGAGTGCAGTCCTTAAGGTCCTCGTACTTGCTTATTATTTCCTGTACCCTATTCTCCCCGATGGAAGTTACCCCCAGGTCTGCGGCTTCCCTAATATTTTCAGAGCCCACCGTCTTGGTAACCGCCACCAGCTTTATATCCTCCCTTTTCCTGCCGGAGGCAGCGGCGGCCTCCCCTATTCGTTTGTTAACCAGTTCCAGGTTATCTCTTATGCCCATTTTCTAATCCTCCCGGTCCTTGTTTAATACTACCTTGTCGTACATCTTCAGCTCAGGTCCGGTATCCGCCCTTTCCACCACGGCGTTGGTACCGTCATGTCCCTTTACTATTACTTTCTTTTCTATGGTTTTATCGGCGTCCAGCACTTCCACAACATGCTCGCCTTGCTTTTCGTAAACGGCGGAGAGGGGGACCACAAGCCCGCTGTATTTTCCCTTAATCACCGTCAGTTCCATGTGCCTTTTTTCGTACAATCCGTGGAAGAAATCCTTAGCTTCAAACGCCGCTGTAAGCTCTCCTTCCAGCCTGTATATATCATTTACCCTAGCCCTTATACTATTCATTTCCTCGCCCGGAATGTCCAGCGTAACCACAGACCCCTGCTTCAGGTCACCAGCGAAGTCTTCGCTCAAATTACAGACAAAGTACCATGCATGGTTGTCTACAATCTTCAATGTCGGAACGCCCGCCTCAAGTTCCTTTGTAAAATCTACTCTTTCCACCTTTTGGGGAACCACACTAGAAGGTATTATCTCTTTTAGATTTTTTGGACTCAGCGCTTCCTCATAACCGTCCAAGGAATAAACCGGCACCCCGGAAAAGGGTGCGAATTCGGCCTTTATGCCTCCCTCTATCATTCCGTCCAGTTCCTCCTTCTGCCTTATTAGCTCCTCCCTCTCGGACTGGGTGGCATTTGCCGCAAGGCTGTAGTTCATTTCCCTGGCCAGCCTCTCCTTCTCGTAATAGACCATAGCAAGGTTTCCCTCATCTATCAAATAGGCGATATTGGACAGGCCCTCACTGACAACCTTATCCGGCACAGCCGGCAGTGCAGAATTATCCTCCAGCGACTGTAGCACCTGCAGCTTGTCATTTATTTCTTTATATTTATCGGTTAAGTCTGTATCTATATTATCCCTTTTTATCTCCAGCAGCTTTGAGTTGATAGGAACGCGTACGTTTTCCCTGGCGGCATAGGTAACCCTTCCTGAAATTGGTGCCTTAACCACCATTTCGTGCCTTACAATAACTCCGGCGACTTTTTGAGCAATCATAACATCACCATGCCCAACCAGGGCCGTATCCGGCGCCCTATCGCCCAACCCTATCGCAGCCCTTACCAGCACAATAGTAAAAACCGCAAGCATTGCAAACCTTATGTATCCTTTCCTTTTTTTGGGTCTGGTCGCGTTTATCATGATGGCACCTTCCGTTACAATATCATTATATAATTCTTCATCCTTCGCTATTCTCCTTCCGTCAAATCCCTTTTATAATACTTCCCTGCCCGTATTACTTAGAATATACCAATAAAAAAGGTACGCCCGAAGGTGTACCCTTTCTTCAACCATAAATCTATTATTCGTAGCAATAATTCAGTCCCTGCAGTTTTTTTCCATTTCCAGCAACAGTTTATAACTTTCCACAAGCTGTACAGCCATCATGACCTTCTCTCCGCTAAATTTTTCTATAAGGTCATTGAAATCCTCGCTCTCCCTGTAATATACCTCCCGGAGCAGAGGATTTTTCTCAATTTTGTCTTCGATTCCGCTTAATACTTCCTTGACCTTCATTGCGGGTAGTTTCTCTTGTTTTGTATTTTCTACCAAGTTGAATACCCCCTCGCAATTTTTAGTAGTCTCTTTTAATTATATATTATTTGTACGAATCCTTCTATATTTTTCCACAAAATTAATACAATTTACGATATAAAAAGACGCCTGTTGACGGTATTCAACGTATACAGTGCCATAATTTAAAAAACCGCCCAATCCCGAAGGATAAGCGGTTTTTGCTGGTCTGGGTGAGAGGATTTGAACCTCCGACCTCTTGAACCCCATTCAAGCGCGCTACCAAGCTGCGCCACACCCAGTTGTTTTACGACGTATACTAATATAACATATTTAACTGTCCAATTCAACTGGTTTTTTGTGTTTTCGCCGGATAAACGGCGGTATAAATATTTTAAAGAATATAGGAGTAAGAAAGGAATACATAAATGACGTCAAAACCGGCAGGTTCCCCACCGCCGACCACGTGTATCACATCAAGGACAGCATAGAAGACTTCGAGAAGCTCTTTGCAGAATTTGAATAATAAGTAAGGGGTTCTCCTGTAAGAGAGCCCCTTTTAAATACATGCACCGCATATTAATGCTAAATACAAAACGACACAGCAAGGCACCCGATACTCGACCTACCCATAGTTCCCGGATCCAAAGCAATACCCTGATGCCTACCAACCACCAACTATGACCCAAAAGCCTTACTCTAACTCTAGTACCTAGCGTCTGTAATCTGTCATCTGTCGCTTAAAAGGGCAAAGCCCTAAGAATCTGCCTCTGTCAATCTAAACGTAGTGAAGAATCCGGCTTTGCCGTTCTGAACGTAGTGAAGAATCTTTTGCAATCAGACACAAGATCCTTCGTTTCACTCAGGATGACAGGCGTTATGCAAGGTCCTTCGTTTCACTCAGGATGACAGGCGTTATGCAAGGTCCTTCGCTGCGCTCAGGATGACACGGCTATCGCTTAGTGTGACAACCACTTCGCTAGGGATAACACACCGGAAGATATAAAAAGTTTTGAATGCGCTATATATGGTTACAGAATAATACAGATCAGCCCTCCGCTTCCTTCGTTGACTATCCTTTGCAGCGTAAGCTGCAGCTTTCCCTGGGCATCCTCCGGCATCTTGAGAAGTTTGTTCTGCAGTTGCTCCCGCACCAGGTCGTACAGGGATTTACCGAATATATTAGATTCCCAGAGCTTAGACGGGTTGTTTTCAAACTCCGATATCAGGTAGTTAAGTAACTCCTCGCTCTGTTTCTCGGTGCCCACCAGCGGAGACACTTCGGTCTGAATATCCGCCCTTATCATGTGAATGGAAGGAGCACTTGCCTTCAGTTTGACCCCGAACCGGCTGCCCTGTTTGAATATCTCCGGCTCCTCCAATATCAGTTCGTCCAGTTTCGGGGATACGAGCCCATAGCCTGTTTCCCATACATCCGTCAGGGCAGAGGCTACCCTGTCATACTGCTTCTTGGCCCCTGACAGCTCCTCCACCAGCCCCAGAAGCTGGTGCTCGCCCTCCAGTGAATACCCAGTAATCTCTCCTATCACCCTGTAGAACAGCCCTGCCTCCGTTTTTATGCTTATGCGGGCGATACCTTCGCCTAAGTTTATACTGTCAAGTACCGCCGTTTCGACGAACTGGTACGCACTGAAGGATGCCGGAATATCCTCGGTGTCTTTAAGCTTTTTCACCCCATCGGTGCTTTCCCTGACCGCCTTTATTATATCCTGCCTCAGCCAGTGCTCAAGGTCTAAGCCGTCCACCCAGCGGGGCAGGTCTATATGTATTTCGGTGACCGGGAATTCAAACAGTATTCTTTCCAGTATATAATGGACATCGTCCATGGACATGTTCATGCAGTCCACTACGCATACCGGCACTTCGTATTTAGCTTCCAATGCTTCCGCCATGTTTCTGGTCTCCTCAGCCCTGGGCCGGGTACTGTTAAGAATCATCACAAAGGGCTTGTCGAGGCTTTTAAGCTCTCTTACAACCCTTTCTTCCGCCTGTATATAGTTATGCCTGGGTATGTCGGTTATAGACCCGTCGGTGGTAACAAGAAGGCCTATGGTTGAATGGTCATTTATTACCTTCCGTGTGCCCAGTTCCGCCGCTTCCTCAAAGGGTATCTTATTCTCAAACCACGGTGTGGATACCATCCTGGGCATTTCATCCTCCAGATGCCCCATAGCCCCCTTGACCATATACCCAACGCAATCCACCAGCCTCACCCGGAACTTGGCATTATCCTTCAACACTATCTCAACAGCTTCATTGGGCACGAACTTGGGCTCGGTGGTTGAAATGGTACGCCCCGCGCCGCTCTGCGGCAGTTCATCCTTAGCTCTTTCCCTTATGTAGGGATTGTCTATATTAGGCAAC
The DNA here is from genome assembly GCA_012523075.1 of Clostridiales bacterium. GTDB lineage: Bacteria > Bacillota > Clostridia > Ch29 > Ch29 > JAAYEV01. The sequence continues at coordinate 15,907 of JAAYJF010000061.1, forward strand.
ACCAGTAAATCCATAAATCTTTTGATGAAGGTAGACTTTCCCGTTCGCACAGGACCTACTATTCCAATATAAATATCTCCCTGGGTGCGCTCGGCTATGTCCTTATATATATTGAATTCTCCCATCCTCTTATCCCCCCTTTTACTAAATTGAACATGCTTTAACATTATATATATATGAGGGGAAAACCGTATTATTACTAAAAAATCGGCCCTGCCCCTCCTGTAAAAGGAATTGGGACACACTGCATCAAGAAAGCCCCGGGACTTCTCCCGGGACTTCACCCCAACGCCTACAAGCTGTGATCTGTGACCTATCACCCGCAGACACTACCCTAACGCCTACCAACTACGAACTGGCACCTGTGACCGGTGATCTGTTTTTCTACCATCCTTCCACTATCTCTTCTGTTTCGTGCGTTCTGGTCCTTAGCATAAGATTTTCCACCGACTTTTTAACATCGGCCCCTTCGAACAAAACCCTGTAAATCTCCCTTGTTATGGGCATATCTATACCGTGCAGCACTGAAAGCTCGTAGGCCGCCTGGGTGGCCTTAACACCCTCCACCACCATCCGGGTACCCCCCAGCACTTCATCCAGGGGCTTACCCTGGCCTATCTGTATTCCCGCCCTTCTGTTCCTGCTGTGCATGCTGGTGCAGGTGACAATCAAATCCCCTATGCCGGAAAGCCCTGCAAAGGTGGAGGCCTTTGCCCCCATCTTTACCCCGAGCCTTGCTATCTCCACTATACCCCTCGTCATAAGGGCAGCCTTTGTGTTGTCCCCGTATCCCAAGCCGTCCGATATACCGGCCCCTAAGGCAATAACGTTCTTTAGGGCACCGCCCATTTCCACCCCTATTATATCGGGGTTTGTGTAAACCCTAAAAGCCGGGGCCATAAACAGGTCCTGAACGTACTCTGCCATTTCCCGATCCGGACAGGCCGCAGCCACCGTCGTCGGCATACCCCTGCCCACCTCTTCCGCATGGCTGGGTCCGGACACTGCCGCTACCCTGTTATTGGGCAACCGTTCCTTTATTACCTCTGACAGGCGCTTAAGGGTACCTGGGTCCAACCCCTTGGCAACGTTTACCAGCCTCTGGTCCGGCCTTATGGAAGGTGCCAAAGACTTTATAACACTACTCAAAACATGGGAGGGCACTGCGAAAATAATTGTATCGCAGCCATGAATGCTTTCCTCCATGTCCCCCACTGGATTTATGTTTTCACCAAGTTTAACCCCAGGCAGATACATTACATTTTCCCGGGTCTCCTTTACAGTTTCAAGCAAGTCCTCCTCCCGAATCCATAGATTTAATCCTATTCCTTTGCCATCCAGTACCGTAGCAAGGGCGGTGCCCCAGCTTCCGGCTCCCACCACAGCAATTTTTGCACTCATATCTTTAGTCCCCCTTTTTTGGTGTTAGTTTTATGCTAACCTTTGATTCCTGTCCGCCAAGCAGCCTTTTTATGTTATCCTTGTGCCTTACAAGGGCAAAGGCGCTTATCACAACCGAAAATACTATCATCTCCTGTGACAGCCCAAAAGCAATCACCAATACCGGGTAGCACAGCGCGCACACCACCGAAGCCAGCGATACGTACCTGGTGGTCAGTATTATAATTATGCCGGCGATAAGGAGTATCATCGCCACCCGTATATCAAGGCTTAAAAGAACGCCCAGCGAAGTCGCTATTCCTTTGCCGCCTTTAAAATTCAGTACAAAGGGCCAGTTGTGGCCGCACACCACCACAATACCGGCAATAATAGCGCCGACATCTCCGCCTCCCAGATGTCTTCCAACTACTACCGCGACTACTCCCTTTAATAGGTCAATTGCAAGGGCAAGAACGGCGGGTTTGCTGCCTAATACCCTGTTAACATTAGTTGCACCGGCGTTTCTGCTGCCGTGTTCCCTTATGTCAATACCCCCAACCACCTTACCTATTATGTACGCTCCGTTTATGTTGCCAAGCAGGTATCCCGCAAGGGACGAGATTACTAAACCCATTGGCTATACTCCTCCTTTATTCTCCCTTTCCCTTACCACAATCCTAACAGGCGTCCCTTCAAAGCCGAAGGCTTCCCTGAGCTGGTTTTCTATATAACGGAGATAGGAAAAATGCATAAGCTCTCTGTTGTTAACAAACAGCGCAAAGGAGGGAGGCTTTACCCCGAACTGGGTACCATAGAAAATCTTAAGCCTCTTACCCTTGTCGGAGGGGGGCTGGTTTATAAGCGTGGCTTCGCCTATTACGTCGTTCAGCACCCCGGTGGTAACTCTCAACGCAGCATTTGCGGCTACCTTGTCCACAAGATCTAGTATCCGGCCCACCCTCTGTCCGGTCTTTGCCGACACAAAAACTATTGGTGCATAATCTATAAAGGCAAGCTTTGTCCTAATGCTTCGCTTATATTCTTCGGTTGTCCCGGTCTGTTTCTCATAAAGGTCCCACTTGTTTACCACCACTATACAGGCCTTGCCCTCCTTATGAATATGGCCGGCAATTTTGGTGTCCTGATCGGTAGGCCCCTGGCAGGCGTCTATTACAAGTATGCTCACATCGCTCCTTGTTACCGCAGTCAGCGCTCTTATTACGCTGTACTTTTCTATCGCATCTTCTATACGGCTCTTTCTTCTTATGCCGGCGGTGTCTATAAATATGTACTCCCTGCCTTCAGCCGTCAAGGGGGTGTCTATTGCGTCCCTCGTGGTTCCGGGCACGTCGCTTACTATAACCCTGTCTTCCCCCAAGATTCTGTTAAGCAGTGACGATTTGCCCACATTGGGTTTACCCAGTATCGCAACCCTGGTGATGTCAGCATCCTCCTCCTCGCCCCTTCGCGCGGGAAACCTTGCCACCACCTCGTCCAGCAAATCGCCAAGCCCCAGCTGCTGTCCTGCGGATATGGGTATGGGGCTTCCCAGGCCCAGGTTGTAGAACTCGTAAATATCCTTTTCTCTTTTTTCCGAATCCACCTTGTTGCATACAAGCAACACCGGTTTATTGGTTTTCCTCAGCATGTCCGCCACCTCATGGTCGGTGGAGGTCATTCCCTCCCTTGCATCCACCATAAACAGTATAACATCCGCCGTATCAATGGCTATCGCAGACTGCTCCCTCATTTGTTCAAGGATTGGGTCCTTTGTTGAAAACTCTATGCCCCCGGTATCTATCAGCGTGAATTTATGGTCCAACCATTCCACGTCGGCATATATCCTGTCCCTTGTTACACCGGGAGTATCCTCGACGATGGATATTCTTTTTCCAGCTATTTTATTGAAGAAGGTTGACTTTCCAACGTTGGGCCTTCCTACAATCGCTACTATAGGTTTGGTCATTTCAAATCCTCCCGGATTATTTTTTGCAAAAAATCCCCGCCGTCCACCGGGCAGACTTCCACCTCTACGCCGAGACTCTCCCGGACCGTCGTTACCGTTACATCATCAAGGAAAACCTCTTCTCCGGATTTCAGCATGTTTTCGGGTACTAGCAGCCTGTCGCCCAGTTCCTTTCCCCTAAGCTGCCTTATCAGGTCGCCGCCGGTAACAAGTCCCGACACATCGATGGTGTCCCCAAAGAATTCGTTTACTACCGGATGTACATGCACCTTTATGTCACGCGCAGCCTCCTTGATTCTCCTTACCAGTACTCTTACAAAGTTCCCTGCCGCCACACCGGTTGCCATAGAAACGCTGCCGGGCCTTTGCCTTTCCCAGGCCGTCTTTTCAAATTGGCGGTCAAACTGTTGCTGGAACAGGGCCATCATACCTATTCCGTTTTCCAGCTGCGGAAAGTCCTGGTAGGCTTCCGCCTCCGGTACCGGCAGCCCTGCCTTAAGGTATAATTCGTCGGCCGCGTACACAACCCTGCTTTCATACTCCTTTTGAAATGTTTTTTGCCATTTCTCTACAGTACCCACCACCCGGACGGCATCCTCGCCGCCAAAGGGCCTTATAGGGTAAAGCCCTTTCCTGTGTTTGGTAATGCCCACCGGCACCACTCCTATACTCCTTATACCCTGTCCCATATTATATAAATCCTTTAGCGTCCTTTCGAGGTTTTCCCCATCATTTATCCCGGGGCAAAGCACTATCTGGCAGTTAATCACCAGTCCCTTCTCAAGAAAGGTACGCATTGCCCCAAGAGCCTCGCCGGCCTTCGGGTTACCGAGCATGCTGGCCCTTAGCCCCGGGTGGGTGGTGTGTACCGATACATTGAGCGGGCTTATCCTATATTTTATTATCCTTTCAATATCCGCTTTCTCAAGGTTTGTAAGGGATATGTAGTTGCCCTGCAAAAAAGAGAGCCTGGAATCGTCGTCCTTGAAGTATAGGCTTTTTCTCATCCCCTTTGGCAGCTGGTCAATAAAGCAGAAAATACACTTGTTTGTGCAGCTTTTGCCCCGGTCCATAAGCCCCGTTTCAAACTCCAGCCCCAGGTCCTCATGGGGTTCCTTTTGTATCTCCAGCAGCCACTCCTCGCCGGAGGCCTTTCGTATCAACACCTCTATGTAGTCATCGTTTATTAAAAATCTGTATTCCAAAACGTCCTCCACCGGACTGCCGTTTATCTTAAGCAGCACATCCCCGGGTTGGACGTCCAGCTCCTCCGCAATGCTTCCTTTTTCAACCACCTTAATAGGGTGAACCCTAGGCATAATTATTACCTCCATCTAGTACCAGCTACTAATATTATATCATAATATACTTGGGGGATATATACAACTATTATCCCATCTTTTCGCAATAAAGCAAAGGGATTCCGCATTCTTTCAGAAACACGAAATCCCCTGGCCGTTAGTGTTAATGTTTCACAATTATCAGGCAGCCGTTCTCCAGGTCATGCACCATTCCCGAGGTAACCTTTGAGAGCAAAAGCGCCACCCGTTCCCTTTGCTCCTCGTCCTCGGCGTAGAACACTGGTGCGGAGGAGTGAATAACCCTTTCCCTGTCGGTTGTTACTATGGCAAGGATTGCTTCCCTAATAGCAGTATCCATAGGTCACCTCTAATCCGCCGCTTTCCTGCCGGCAGGAGAATCCAGCGGTTTTCTTTTGGAGCTCTCCAACACTGGAGTCCTTTTTACCGCTTCAATAAGGCATTCTATATCTGGCTCCATAGAAAAAATCGCCATAACTATATCTCCGCTCTCGGTATTCCTTCCGGAACTGGGCATAAACTCCGGCTCGTCTACATCCTTTCTTACGCCCAGCTGTGTCGCTGCGTTGTGGACTAGCGCCTGTCTTTGTCCAACGTTACCCAGTGTAACTCGGGCATTATCATCCCGTGGAATTATTTTGACCGCTATAGCCCGGGTGAGGTACATTTCCCTTGCCTTTGCAAGGCCCACGTTCATAAGCTCCACCCCGTCCACCATAAGAAGAGGCCCTTCAAATTCAATCTTCGCCGCAACAACCTCCGCCATGTCCCCTATCTTCTCACCCTTTAAGGAATAAACAACGCCTAAAAAAACGGCTACCCCCGCAAGAACCCCTGCAGCAATGCTGTCAGACAAATAGACAACAAGGCTCGTCGACAGGGCGGTAACCATCGCAATATAGTTTCTTGCTTCAAAGGTCTTGGCAATATCCTCAATATAGTCAGAACCACGCGGTACAAGCTCTGTTTTATCAACGCTTTCCAGGCTGTCCCGCTCCATACCCCTAATCTCCCTAAACTGCTGGGCCGCCAGGGCAAGGAAGGTGACTGCCGTATATTCCTTTTCCGCCAGGGCAGGCACTGCGATTGCCCCAAGAGCAGCGGCAATAATCCCCAGCACCAGGTGTGTTACATAGCCCCTTGGGAAGCTGGGATACTGCCTGTAGTCGGCTCTAAGAAGCAAAAGCCTGCCTGCGCTTCCTATAACCAATCCGGATACCAGCACCCGGCCGTAATCCGCCATGGTTTACTTGTCGCCGTCCCTTTTATTTCTCCGCGCCAGGAAGCTGCCAAACTCCTTCCTTGCAAAGCCCTTTGCCTTGGAGAAAAACTCCCTGCCCCCGGTGCTGAGGAACAGAAAGGCCAGTCCTCCTAAACCGGCGATTGCCACAAGCCAGGCTATCCCTGAGCCGGAACCTTCGCTGCTCTCCTGGGCTCCTTGAACCCCTCCGCCCTTTTCGGTAGCACCGCCGTACAGAGCCTTTGTTACTATTTCAGCAAAAATCCCGGCACTGTTCTCCGCCCTTTCCCTGGTGTGCTCATGGGTCCCGAATTCGAACAGCAGGGCCCGCGGAGCAAGGTCCTGGTTATAGTTACCCCTAGCGTAGAAAAAATCCTTTATAAAGCCGGGATGGGTATCATCGGCAATCGCTTTAATCTTACGGGCCAGTTCCTCGTTTGCCTTAAGGTTTTGGTTCCTCCTACCCAGAACAATCCTTATTTTTGCCACGGGAGTCTCGTTTATTGTGTCAATATAGTGCTCCTTGGGTATGGCATCCCTGTGAATATCAAATATTGCATCCGGCCCTTCCTGCAAAAGCTTCATGGCCGTCCTCCTGGAGCGGACGTAGGAATTTGCATCGTGGGGCTCGTGGGAGGTAGTATTTACTGTGGTCTTCACCCCATATTTCTCAAAGCCCTTCTTGAAGGCCTCTCCAACTTCTACTATACCGCCGCGACCCGGTTTGCTATGGGTGCCGTCGGTAGGTACATAGGATTCCGCGTTGTGGCTGAAATACAGGGCTATCCGTTTTTCCTTTTCAGCTACCTGCATGGTCTCGGTTACAAATATCTCGTCTATCTCGGGCATTTTCACGTCTTCCACAAAGCGAGCAAAGGCCTTTTTATTGTCCCGGTCCACCTCCACAACCTCATACAACTTGTCATCAGTGCTGTGGTATTTGTCTCCCACATCCACCTCCCACGAAGTGGCAAAAACCTCGTCCTCGGTATCCTCCTCGTACACGACGTAATATCCCCTGCTGCTGTGCTCAAACCCACCGGTATCGGCATAGGCAACCACTCCGGCCAGCAGCGACACCGCTATGAGAATGAAAATAGAGATTGTCATTTTATTCTTCATCCGTATCCCCGCCGTTCCTTTGCATATTGTCTTTGCTTTCCACAAATTCGCCTTTGTCAAAGGCCATATCCTTTTTCTCGGTGCCCCCCTGTATCTTTTCCCTTGTCTCTCCCACAATCTCTGCCAGCACCACCGCGAACACGCCGGCAATTACGGTGGCATCAAAGGCACCTGCGCCGCCAAAAACAGTTCTTCCAGGGCTTCCGGTATAACCGTTCACCACCGCTTGCACCAGGTCACTTAATACTATAGCCATAATGCCTGCAATAAAGGCCGCCCTTCTTGACCTGCCCAACAGATAAGCAATGCCTCCCCCAATAATTGCGTACAGGTAATAGTAGTTCATAAACTGGTTCTCCTCCGGCCCTGCGGGCAGAAACTTGCTCAGGCCGTAAACAGCCGCCCCTGCCGCAATGGAAGCAACAACAGCCCGGGTTCTTTCCTTGGTAGTACCGGCCTTAATGAAAAGGTACACAGCCAGGGCCACCGGGATAATAGCTCCCCCTACGTTAATTGCGACATTCCTTGTTATGCCTATATCGGGTATAAATGTGCCCACCAGCATTGCTGCAATAACCGCAAGGGCACCTCCGTCAGTAAGTCTTAACCTATCCAGCACCCTGTGGGCAACTCCTAAAAGTACGAGCACCGACACAAGCACAAGTATCACTAATCCAACCGGCATTTCCTCACCCCATTCTTTAGTATTTCAGTACTAGATTTCCCTCCGTCGAAAAAATCTATTCATTTAGCAGCGTATTGGGCTTTGCTCAGGCCTTGCATTTTGACATAAAAAAAAGGAGACTTAGTCTCCGTTCAAACCTAACAAAAGTCCTATTAATCAATATGATAGCATGATAGGGCTTCATGAAACGCTGGCGCAGGCTAATCGGGAACATACCGCATTTTATATCTCACTTCCTATTAACTGCATCAAGGCAGCGAGACTGCCGGCATCCTTTCCTTCCCGTCTGTACGAATAAAACAGCTCCGAGTTGCATCGGGTACACAGCCTGCTATCGGTGATGTTTTGCTCCTTCACACCGGCCTTTCGCAGCAGCGCTTTGTTTGTGCTTTGCAAGTCGAGAAGGTATTTGTCCTTCCCAAGGGATACCGTAACGTCCCTCCAGTCCCCCAGGTTCTCCTGCAGCCTTGATATAACCGGCCCGTCCACCTCATAGCAGTCCCTGCAAATGGATGGTCCAATCCCCACCAGAATATCCTCTGGTTTAGAGGCGAAGGCATCCTTCATTCCCACCACCGTTTCCCTGGCAATACCGGCAACGGTACCCTTCCACCCGGCATGGGACAAACCGATGGCCTGCCTTTGCGGGTCTAAAAAGAAAAGAGGTACGCAGTCAGCGTAAAAGGTGATAAGGGTGAGCCCCCTTTTATTGGTTATTAGTCCGTCGGTGTTTTTGATATCGGAGTCCCGCCATATACCTTTGCCTGCATCCCCTGCAGTAACCTGTCTTATACTCGTGCCATGCACCTGATGGGACAGAACCAGGCTTTTCCTGTCCAGGCCCAACACGCTGCACAGCTTTTCAAAATTGGCCACTACGCTCTCCCTTGTATCCGGCCTTGAAAAGCCTAGGTTCAACCCCTTTACCCGTCCGCTGCTCATTCCCCCGACCTTTGTGGTGAAACAATGCTTTACAAGCCCTGTTTGGTCAAAGGAGGGTACAGTAAAATAAATAAGGCCGTCCCGATCATGTCTTTTAAAGGTCATTTGTCTCCTCCGCAGATGCCTGACTTTCCTTGTCCAGCAGTTTACTGAGCTCCTCCATAAAGGTGTTTATATCCTTGAACTGGCGGTACACCGAAGCGAACCTTACGTAGGCCACCTCGTCCAACGCTTTAAGCTTTTCCATTATTATTTCGCCTATTGTTTTGCTGGTTATTTCCTTATCTGTCATATTATATAGATCTTTTTCAACTTCGTCCGCCAAATCATTTATTCTGTTCACCGATATGGGCCTTTTTTCAGTGGCCTTTATTATCCCATTCAGTACCTTTTCCCTGTTAAAGCTTTCCCTCCTGCCGTCCTTTTTAACCACCATAAGGGGAAGACGGTCAAGTTTCTCGTAGGTGGTAAATCGCCGGCAGCACTGGCTGCATTCCCTTCTGCGTCGGATGGTAAACCCCTCGTCGGCGGGCCTGGAATCAACCACTTTTGATTCCAGGTTGCCGCAAAATGGACATTTCATACTCTCAATCCCCCTGACATGCTTGGCTTAACCTATGTATGAATTATATTATATTAGCTCAATATTTTCCAGGGGGGTTACTCTCTTTCCATCTCTATGGTCTCTTTAAACTCAACCAGTATCACATCTATACCGATATTCATAATATCCTTCCAGGGTATCGCCAGGTCGTTTTCCCTATTAAAAAAGCCAAAAAATTTACCCGGCCCCGGGATAATGATTGCCTCCACCTTTCCTTCCTCAAGATTTACCTCTATATCCGAGATAGGCCCCAGATTCCTTCCCTCTTTAAACGTAATAACTTCCTTTTCTGCCAGGTCGGATGTTCTTATCATAAAGCGCACCACCTTATTATATATAACGTGATAATAATATTACATTACTTCACTTGTCATTCTGAAGGCGAAGCCTGAAGAATCCGGTTTTGCCGCTTAAGAACGCAGTGAAGAATCCAACGTCGTCGTTCTGAGGGCGAAGCCCGAAGAATCCGGCTTTGCGTTCTGAACGTAGTGAAGAATCTTCTAGGAGACAGACATAAGGTCCTTCGCTGCGCAAGGTCCTTCGCTACGCTCAGGATGACAAAGAGTTCGCTCAGGATGACACGCCAGAAGATGTAAAGCTTTAACACTTTATATATATGTTGGACAAGGGGTGTTTATGCAAATAAAAAAATCCGTGATACTTAAATCACAGATTTTTCACATATGCTTTTTCATATGGTTTAGGGCCGATTTCTCCAACCGTGACACCTGGGCCTGGGAAATTCCAATCTCCTCTGCCACCTCCATCTGGGTTCTACCTTCAAAAAACCGCAGGTTTAGTATCAGTTTCTCCCTGTCGTTCAGCTTTCTCATTGCCTCCCTTAAGGCTATCCCCTCCAGCCACACCTCATCGGAGTTCTTTTCATCCTTCACCTGGTCCATTACAAATATTGCGTCCCCGCTGTCGTGATATATCGGTTCAAACAGAGAAACCGGGTCCTGTATCGCATCCAGTGCGAACACCACCTCTTCCCTGGGCATATCCAGCTCCTTGGATATCTCGGATATGGTGGGCTCCTTTGAATGCTTGTTTATAAGCTGGTCCCGTACCTGAAGCGCTCTGTAGGCGATATCCCGCAGTGACCTGCTCACCCTTATGGAATTGTTGTCCCTTAAATATCTTCTGATTTCACCTATTATCATTGGAACTGCGTAGGTCGAAAACTTAACGTTCTGGCTTAGGTCAAAGTTGTCTATTGCTTTAATTAGGCCGACGCACCCTACTTGAAAAAGGTCATCAAGGTACTCCCCCCTGTTGTTGAATCTCTGTATAACGCTTAATACCAGCCGGAGGTTGCCCCTTATGAACTTCTCCCGGGCGCTCTTGTCGCCGTTGTGCATTTTTGCAAAAAGCGCCCTCATCTCTTCGTTGGTAAGCACAGGAAGCTTGGACGTATTTACGCCGCATATTTCTACTTTGTTTATGTGCATTGCATCAACCTTCTTTCGCTCATCAACTGACATCTCTGATTATTCCACCCACCGGATTCTTTTATACATGAAAAAACCGCCACGTAGCTGGCAGTTTTTTCATGTATAAACGGCTTTTAAAGGTCATGTCATACCATTCTGCTAATTTCCTTTTTTAGCCTTTTTATTATCCTTTTTTCTAGCCTTGATATATAGGACTGGGATATGCCCAAAAGGTCGGCCACCTCTTTCTGGGTCCTCTCCTCCCCCCCGTCCAGACCGAACCGAAGCCTCATTATCCTTTTCTCCCGTTCGCTCAGTTTTCCCATTGCAAGCCCTAACAGTTCCCTGTCCACTTCCCTCTCCAGGCATTTAAAAATAATATCATTTTCGGTTCCCAGTATATCCGAGAGCAGCAGTTCATTGCCGTCCCAGTCTATGTTAAGCGGTTCATCGAAGGATATCTCCGCTTTCAGTTTGCTGTTTCTTCTAATATACATAAGTATCTCATTCTCTATGCACCTTGACGCATAGGTAGCCAGTTTTATCTGTTTATCCGGGTCAAAGGTGTTGACAGCTTTTATGAGCCCGATGGTCCCTATTGAAATCAGGTCCTCAACGCATATGCCGGTATTCTCGAACTTTCTGGCTATGTATACAACCAGTCGGAGGTTGCGTTCTATTAGTACAGTCTGTACAGATTTTTCGCCTTCCTTAAGCCTTGCAACGAGGTAATTCTCCTCATCGGCGCTCAGCGGAGGCGGCAGCGCTTCACTGCCCCCAATGTAGAATATCCGCGCCGGATGGAAAATCCGCATATAATACAAGAGCTTCATCAGGTAAATTTGTACAATCAATCTGCATCGGCGCAGCATTACACCCACATTCTTCCCCCCTACTTTATCAACTCCGGATTAAGCAAAGCTGCATATTCTCCGTTTTCCGACAAAGGCTTTGAATAGATTGCTATTATCACTTTGTCCAGACACCGGCTTCCAATGATTACCCCGTCCGCCTTAAAGCCCAGCAGCATCCCCTTTTCTTTACCAAGGGAGCTAAAGGGGATAAGCCGGAGCCTGGATACCCAGTTCGCTTGCTTGAAACCTTCGTATATATTTTCCAGGTCGTCCTCAAGGTTCTGTTCAAATATTTCCCTTATGCCCTCATGAAGCAGTTCCTTAACCGCCGAGTACTGTACCACAATTACTGGATAATTGGTGATGGGGTCAAAAAGCTCATTCCCGGTATCCAAAAGTCCTACTGCCTCCACCCATTTGTCCCCGACGTTTATCGCAAAACTGCGGTAGAGGGACCTCTTCTCCAGGTAACCGTAAAGCGGTACCAAACACAGCCTTATAATAATTATGGTGACCAGTCCTGCCCCCGCCAGTACCGACAGCGGTATACCCTTAATCAGGAAAACACCGCCTTCGGTAACGGTGCCGGTATTGGTGAAATAAAAAAGCCCGAAAACTGCTCCGCCGAGGATAAAGGAAATCAGATAGAACACCGACAGCTGCTTTAAAAACTCCCGGAACCGGATGGGGGTAAAAGCAATTACTATAATGAGCAGCGATAAAAGCACCTTCATTACGGTAGTGTAAAGGAAATTATATCCGGGGAAAAAAATCAGCAGCGCATACAATGCACCTACAACCGAAGCTGCAAGCATTTTGATTCTGCCGGCATGCACCTTAAGGGTTATTGATGTCAGCCAAAGGATAAGATAGTTCATAACTATGTTTTCCAGAAGTAGTATGTCTGCATAAATATCCATATGGACCCCCGGCCAACCTTTATTCCGGTCAGGCTAATCTCATATTACAATTATTATTCACCTGCCTTAATCGGTATGATTATTATAACTCATGCCGGTTTAAAATTTTGTCGTTTGCTGAGCAGCTCTCTTCGATAACATTCTCTTAAACCTTCCATAATTCCCTGGATTATATATCCTTTTTTATTCTCATCGGTAAGAATGGACCTGTCTGCAGCATTGGTCCTATAGCCGCAGACAACAAGTATATCCCAGGCCGTGTCCTCTGCCCTAATGCCTCTGTTCATAAAGTGGGTGCTTTCGCAAATGCCGTCGATAATGTGTTTGGCCAGCCTTTCATTTGCGAAACTTTTTGTGTTGTAGAGCGCCTCCACTCCCCGGGTGTTTAGGTTATCGCTTACCCCCTCCTCCAGCATAATACGTATTTCGGCTCCCCCTTTGCCTTCCGAAAATTCACATTCCATCCCCATTGGGTTTAAGTGCAGCCATGCCAGATATCGGGCAAACCCTTCCAAATTCCCTATCCAGAACCCCGGACGAGCCTCTATCCGTACCCTCACAATAACACCACCCGAAAGAATTTTTTTTAGGCCCCTGTTTAAAGGCCATATTATCATTCTATTCGGTAAAATAAAAAAAGGAACTGAAATCCAAGCAAGAACTTCAGTCCCTTAAAATCACCAACTGTTACCCGCAAATCCTACCCTGACGCCTACCAACTACCAGCTACCAACTACGAACTGGCATCTGCTTCTACTTCACACTCTTATTCTTCCGCAAAAAGGTAGGTATATCCAGGTCTATTCCTTCATAGTCGCCGAAAAGACTGTCCTTATCCTTCTTTTTGTCATCCCTTTCCCTTAACGGCTTTTGGGGCTTGTCACCGCTAAAGCCGGTAGCTATTACGGTTATCCGTATCTCATCCTTAAGGTTTTCGTCTATTACTGCTCCGAATATGATGTTTGCCTCGGGGTCCGCAGACTGCGACACAAGCTCGGCTGCTTCGTTCACTTCAAACAGGCCAAGGTTGGGCCCACCGGTGATATTCAGCAATACCCCCTTGGCTCCCTCAATAGAGGTCTCCAACAGCGGGCTATGAATCGCTAGCTTTGCGGCTTCGGTGGCTCTGTTTTCGCCGTTGGAGTAGCCAATTCCCATATGAGCCATTCCGGTGTTAAGCATAATTGTCTTAACATCTGCAAAGTCCAGGTTAACAAGACCCGGCACCGCGATAAGGTCTGAAATGCCCTGCACCCCCTGCCTCAGTACATCGTCGGCGGTGGCAAAGGCTTCTATTATTGAGGTCTTTTTCTCGGATATCTGCAGCAACCTGTCGTTGGGTATAATGACCAGGGTATCCACTTTGTCCTTAAGCTCTTTGGTACCCTCCTCCGCATGCAACGCTCTCTTCCGGCCCTCAAAGGTAAAAGGTTTGGTCACAACTCCAACCGTCAGTATTCCAAGCTGTTTGGCGATATCCGCTATCACCGGAGCGGCTCCCGTTCCCGTACCGCCTCCCATACCGGCCGTTATGAATACCATGTCAGAACCCTGTATTACATTATGGATGATTTCTCTGCTTTCTTCGGCAGCCTTCAACCCGATTTCGGGATTTGCCCCTGCACCCAGGCCCTTGGTGAGCTTTTCACCAATCTGAATCTTCTGGGAGGCATTCGACAATAAGAGGGCCTGCCTGTCGGTGTTAATTGCTACAAACTCTACTCCTTTCAGCCCTGCTTCGATCATTCTGTTAACAGCGTTACTGCCCCCGCCGCCAACACCAATTACTTTGATTACCGCAAACTGATTGCTTTCCATATCAAATTCCAGCATAGCTGTTACCCCCTTTTTTACTCGGTACCCCTTACAGTCCCTTCATCCGGCGAGATACTCCGTGTTTAGAAGTATTCGTCCAGGAAGTCCTTTATCCTGTTTAGTGTACCGCCCTTTTGTAGTTGTCTGTTCTTGGGTTTGCCAAACAATGCAGCCTTTTTTGATACTCCCTTCAATTCGCCGGGGTAATAGTGCTTTCTTCCTGCCAGGTATTTCACTATACCAACCCCCGACGAGTATACCGGAGAACTTACTCCTATGTATTCAGGGATACCTATCCTGACAGGTAGCCCCGTTACTTCCTGTGCCACCTCTTTGCACCCTTTGAGAAAACTCACCCCGCCGCCGGTTATCACCACGCCGGAGGACAGTGCATTCTTTATTCCGCTTTTAACAAGCTCCCGGTTCACCAGGAAGAATATCTCATAAACCCTTGCCTCAATTATTTCGCAGAATTCCTCAACGCTCACTTCACGCTGGTCGCCGTCGGCGATCCCCTTGACAGGTACAGTTTCCTGCTGCGCATACCCCGGTTTGACAATCCCGTACTGTTTTTTTAAGTTCTCTGCCTCGCCGTAACTGATGCGGAGGCCCACCGCCAGGTCGTTTGTAATGCTGTCGCCACCAACGGGAATAAAGCCGGAGCTTTTCAGCATGCCGTTCTCAAAGACCGAATATTCTGTCTTCCCCGCCCCCACATCAATAATCAGCACTCCAAGTTCCTTTTCATCCTTTGTAAGCAGCACCTCTCCAAGGGCAAGGGGTTCTGCCACCACCCCTTCTATGTTAAGACCGGCCCGTTGCACACTCCTTATAAGATTCTGGAGTGTAGTACTGCTACAAGTCACTATACCGGCATCCATCTCCAGCCTGGTTCCGAACATGCCTACCGGGTCCCGAATCTCGTCATAACCGTCAACAATAAACTGCAATGGTATAACGTCCACTATCTCCTTCTCCGGGGGCAGAGCAAATATCCTTGCTGCCTGCATAACCCTCCGCACGTCCTCACCGGTTATTTCCCGGTCCTCCCTGGTTACCGCTATCACACCCCTGTTCTCGTACAGATTCACGTGGCCGCCGGATATGTTTATGAATACCGAATCCACTTCCATATTGGTCATATTACAAAGCTGTTCCACCGCCTGTTCGACGGCCATGGTAGTACTCTCTATATCAACCACAACACCCTTTTTGACTCCGTTGTTGGGGCTAATTCCAACACCCAGTATCTGAATACCGCTGGAACCTAACTTTGCTAAGACTGCGCTTACCTTAGACGTTCCGATATCCAAGCCGGCAATAATATTATCCATACATCTTCTGCCCCCTTTAGGCCCATCCGCTTGTCAAATAGCACAGTTCAATAATAAATTTCAACGCGGCTGTACCTTTTCCTTTATTTTTATCAAATTATTTTGTTGATTCCCTGCGTATGTTGAACAGGTGACGCCTTATAACCGCAAAGTTCTGGAATAGTCTTGTGCCGAACACAACAACCGCAGCAAGGTATATGGGCACACCCAGCCTGTCTCCCATATAAGCAAGCGAAGCCGCCAGTATTGCGTTGCCGAAGAAACCGGTTATAAATATGTCGCTTTCAAAACTGTTTTCCAAGGATGCCCTTATGCCCCCGAACACCGAGTCCAAGGCCGCCAGTATTGCTACCGAAAGATATGCGGAATATACCACCGGTACGTTAAACGGAAAAAATAAACCCAAAAGTATTCCTAAAGCAAGCCCTATAAGTGGTAGTATCAATTCATTCACCCTCTTTTTGTGTTTTCACGTATTTAAAACTGGTTCTGCCGGTATATGCTGGAACAACCAGCTCCTCCTTTTGTTCCACGCTTACCTGAAGCCCGTAATATTCCAGCAGGTCAAGATATCCGCTCTCGCGGCCGCTCATATACCCGTAAAGGGTATTGGGCTCCCCAATGGCCGTTATTGTATAGGGGGGTGCATATCTCACCGAATTGATGTTTATTGTAGGTCCCCCGCATCGTATCTCTGTATTGAACATTATCCTCTGGCCGTTTATTGCTATCGCCTCGGCCCCGGCGGCCTTCAGCTCGGAAACAACCGTTAGAATGTCCTCGTCATGGACCAGTAATAGATTTGGGTCGTTGTTCGATGTCATCTCCCAGCTACTATCGTCAAGTACGATTTCTATACCCGGCCCGGTAACCGCCGTCAGCCCAGCCAGCATCTTTACTTGCTCAAGCTGCTGCTGTAGTATCTCATTCAAGTCCCCCTGCTGGTTCACTGCCTTTTCGTATTCCCGCAGCCTGCTCCTTAAATCGCCGTATTGATGCTGCAGGCCTTCTATTTCGGCCCTGGTATTGTGCAGTTCGTTTTCGAGTTGCGGTACCGTCTCTGGTGTAACTATCCCTACCCCTTCCCGGGATGCGGTAAACTGAACGGTAAATGTCAGCCCCAATAACAGTGCTCCCAAAAACATTACACCACTTTTGTACAGCCTATCCATCCGCCTTCCCCCTACTTGTTTACCGGTTCCGCATACTTAAACTCAAGCACTTTACTGTATCTGGGTACAAATACGTCCTGTTCCTTCTTTATGCTTACCGCAATACCGTAGTACTCAAGCTCCTCAATGATACCACCCTTTAGCTTTAAAGCAGCCTCAAGAGTCTGGGGATCGCCAATGGCCTTGAATACAAAGGGAGGGGCAAACCTCTGATAGTTAATGTTTATATGGGAACCCGCAAGCCTTATCTCGGTTGTGGCTATAACCCTTTGCTCGTTTATCGATACCGCCTCCGCCCCGGCAGCGTTCAGCTCGTTAAGCACCTTCAGCAGCTTGTCATAGTGTATATAGAACACATTAAAATCCTGTTCGGGCTGGGCCTCGACCAGCGTAACCACCACCCCCGGACCCCCGACATCGGTAAGGCCAGCCAGAAGACGTGCCCTTTCCAGGTCCTGCCTCATGCCTTCTGCTATCACACTCACCTCGGCGGCGGATTCCTCGTACTGCAGTATCCTGCTTTCGTATTCCTTAACCCTCTGCTGCAGCGAATCCCTTTGTTCCTTTGCATCCTTTAATTCGCTCGCTAGTTCCTGGGCTCTTTGTACAGACAGTATACCTCCGTAGTATTGCACGTTTCGAAACTGCAGCGTCAGCATAAGACCCAACACCAGACACACAAGACCTATTGAAAGCTGTGCCTTAATTGTTTTCACATTCCTTCCTCCCAATCCTACCAAGGCCTGAAAAAGGCCCTTTCCCCGCAGGTGACGTCTATTTCCCCGCCCACCTCCTGGGAGTAAAGCTTCTCCAGTATGGTATTGCTGTAACTTAGCTTATAGTCTAATTCCTCAATATCCCCTATCCTTATTATAAACCTATCAGCCAAAGCTATAACAATATCTTCCGGGTCCTCTACGTCAACCTTTATAGGAGCGTATTGAAGAATATTTTTGCCGATACATTTCGAAATATATATAATTTTATCAAATATTTGGTTATTATCAATATTAAGTATTTCCTTTGCCTGAAAATTCTCTACCTTTATACCGCTAAATACCGGCAATCCCTCAATGGGGACCTCGGCGGTCGCACTTATAACCCTTCTCTCGTTGTCCACCAGGAGGAAACTCCCCATATAGGGTATGTATCCTATAAGGTCCCTTTCCTTCACGGTGATTTTTATGCCATTTGGCAACTGTCTTTCCACATCGGCCCTAAGTATATAGGGATGGCCTTCAAGCCACTT
The DNA here is from genome assembly GCA_012523075.1 of Clostridiales bacterium. Taxonomy (GTDB): domain Bacteria; phylum Bacillota; class Clostridia; order Ch29; family Ch29; genus JAAYEV01. The sequence goes on from JAAYJF010000061.1 coordinate 33,942, forward strand.
AACCGTGTTTTTTAAGTCTATCCTGAATATATTCATTCCAGGGTTGATGCCGGCGTACTCAACAATTTCCTTTTCGTCCACAAAGCTGTTCCCCTGTACAGTGATATCGGATATGCAAAAAAAGCTTGTCCGTACAAAGGCCAGCAGTCCGACTGTGACAGCCAAAATGAGAAGCAGCAAAACCGGGCCTAACCTATATCTATTCTCTTTACCCCTTCCCATTTTACCCATCTCCCTATACCATGGTAATTTCTGCACCCAGGCTTTTCAGTTTCTCTCCCAGGTTCTCATAACCCCTGTCAATATGTTCTATGCCTTCCACTTCGGTGACCCCTTCCGCTGCCAGGCCTGCCAACACCAGTGCCGCTCCTCCCCTTAAATCCTTTGCCGTAACCAGTGCACCGCTTAGCCTGGGAACGCCTCTTACTACGGCTATCCTCCCGTCAACCTTGATATCCGCCCCAAGCTTTATCAGCTCGTCTATATGCCTGTACCTGTTCTCAAATATGGTCTCAACAAATATACTGGTACCTGCGGCAAAGCACATGGCTGCCATCATCTGCGGCTGTGCATCGGTAGGAAAACCGGGGTAAGGCAGCGTTCTTATAAGGTCTATAGCCTTAAGCCTCTTCGGAGCGATAACCCTCATTTCGCTGCAGTTGGTCTTTATTATGCAGCCGCTTTCCTTGAGTTTGTCTGTTATCGGGTGCAGGTGCTCCACTATGGCATTCTCCAACGTAATATCTCCACCCGTTACGGCGGCAGCAGCCATATAGGTCCCGGCCGCTATACGGTCTGTCATAACTGTGTACCTGCAATCGTGAAGCTTTCTCACGCCCTCTATCCTTATCATATGGTTACCGGCGCCGAAAACCTTGGCTCCCATTGCATTGAGGAACCCCTGCAAATCCACTATCTCCGGTTCCTTGGCGGCGTTTCTTATCACTGTTTCACCCTTTGCAAGAACGGCGGCCAGCATAATGTTTTCGGTAGCCCCGACGCTGGGATAATCAAGTTGTATCTCGGTCCCTTTTAAGTCTTCTCCTTCGCATATTATCTGCCCGTGCATTTCCACGCTGGCGCCCAACTGGCGTAGCCCCTTCAGGTGCAAATCAATGGGCCGGACCCCTATTGCGCAGCCTCCCGGGTAGCTGGTTATAACCTTTCCGGTCCTGCCCAGCAAAGACCCCAGCAAAACTATTGAAGACCTCATTCTTTTTACCAGTACCGTGGGTATTCTGTTTGAAGTAATATTCGAGGAATCTACCACAACGGTTTTATCCCGGTATTGCACACGGCACCCCAGATTCTTTAGTATTTCCAGCATTGTAACCACATCGTTTAGCGCAGGTACGTCTTCTATGACGCTGACGCCTTTATTGAGTATGGTAGCTGCCAGTATAGGGAGTACCGCATTCTTTGCGCCTTCCACCTTAATATTGCCGGTAAGGCGATTTCCCCCTGTTATCCTGTATAACGACATTCGTTGTTCCACCTCCGGGATTTCTGCCTCAAAACCATCGGAAAAAAGCAGTATTATATAATCCATACTATGCGAAATCCCGAAGAGTGTTACCTGTTAACCATCTTTACTATAATATCACATATTCTTTCAGCTGCGTCGGTTTTTCCCATTTCCTTGCCAGCCCTTCTCATAACCAAAAGTCCTTCTTTGTCCCTTATAAGGCCGGAAACTTTTTCATATAATACATCCCCATCCAAACGGTTTTCCGGCAGCACCACCGCAGCACCTCTTTTTTCCAGCGCCCGGGCGTTGTATTCCTGATGGTTTCCCGCCACGTATGACTTGGGTACCAGTACCGCCGGAAGCCCTATCGCCGTTATTTCGGCTATGGTTATCGCCCCGGCGCTTGTTATCACCAGGTCCGCCGCCGAAAGGGCTTGGGGCATACGATGTATATATGGTACAATCTTTATATTCTTTTTGCCTTCCGTACTTATTCCCTTTTCCCGAAGGCCCTCCATGAAGGCCCTGTAGTGGTATTCGCCGGTGGCGTGCAACAACTGGAAACCATCCCCACCGCTCATGCGGCCAATAAAACCTGTCATAGCCCGATTAAGGCTGGCCGAGCCCTTGCTGCCTCCAAAACATAGTACCATGGGCAGCTCGGGCGAAAACCCAAACTCCTTTACCGCCGCCACTCTGCTACCCCCCATTATCTCCTGCCTTATGGGGTTACCGGTGACAAAAACCCGGTCCTTTTTTCTGAAATACTGCACCGCCTCTTCAAAGCTAACCGCTATGGCACCGGCAAAACGCCCCAGTATCCTGTTGGTTGCACCGGGCAAAACATTCTGCTCGTGTATAAGGATGGGTATACCTTTAAGGTGAGCGGCCATAAGCACCGGTCCCGCCACATAACCGCCGGTGCCCACCACAATATCCGGCCGGTACCGTCGGACAAGCCTTTCGGCATCATAAAGCCCTTTAAAAAGCTCTACGGCGGACCTTAGGGTATCAATGGAGAGCCTACGCTGAAATCCCTTCACCCTTATGGCCTCAAACCGGTATCCGTGCTTTGGAACCAGGCTGCTTTCCAGCCCGTTGTTGGTGCCTATGTACAAAATCTGTGTCCCCTTATATTTCCTTTTCAACGCATCGGCGATGGACAGCGCCGGGTATATGTGCCCACCGGTCCCGCCCCCGCTTATTATCACCTTCATCCAATCAGCTCCAGTTTAAGCTTGTTTTCCTTGATATATTCAGCAGTATACCCACCGCTGAGAGGGTAAAAAACAGGGACGACCCGCCGGCACTTATAAACGGGAGCGGTATACCTGTAACCGGCATTGAAGATGTAACCACCGCTATGTTCATTATTACCTGAATGGCTATCATGGCTACTACCCCTGCCGCCAGTATGCTGCTGAAGAAATCCGGAGCGTGGATGGCAATCCTTATGCCCCTCCAAATTAGAAGCATAAATAGGAATACTACTGTAGCCGCACCGATAAAACCCAGTTCTTCGCCAATTATGGAGAATATAAAATCGTTCTGCGGTAGCGGTATGTAGAAAAATTTCTGTCTGCTCCGTCCTAAGCCCAGCCCGAACAATCCTCCGGAGCCCAGGGCATACAATGACTGGATTGCCTGGTATCCGCTATCCCTTGGGTCCTGGAAGGGGTCAAGGAATGAAGTCCACCTATCCATCCGATAGGGTTCGGATATTATCATTATTACAAGGGCTACAAATGCCGGAAGGGCAAGCCCCACCAAATGCCCGATATTCGCGCCCGCAAGAAATATCATAACTATAACTATCGCCGCTATGCTTACTCCGGTGCTGAAATCAGGCTGGAGCATAATAAGGCCGAATACCACCCCTGCCACCAGCAAGAAGGGAACCACTCCCTTTATAAAGCTCCTTACATCGTCCTTCTTCCTGTTAAGGGCACTGGCGGTGTATACAATTACGGCCAGCTTTGCAAACTCGGAGGGCTGTATCGTAATCCCTCCAATGGCTATCCAACGGGTTGCCCCGTTTAGAGTAATACCAAGCCCTGGTATGAATACCAGAAGCAGTGACAATAATCCCGCTATCAGTATATATTTCGACAGTCTGTCGTAGTTTTCATAGTTAAATTTTGACAGTACAAACATAGCTGTAAATCCCAATATGGCCCACATCATCTGTTTCTTGAGATAATAATAGCTGTCCCCGTGGGCATAATAGGCACTGGCGGAACTGGAACTAAAGACCATGATAATACCTATTATAACCAGAAGTATTGTTACAAACAGTAGCGTAAAATCCACGGCATTATCCTTCTCCATCAAACAAACCTCCTCAACAAACCCACTGCCTTTTTAAACTCGTCTCCCCGCTCTTCGAAATTTTTATACATATCCCAACTTGCGCAGGCCGGGGATAGTAGAACCGTGTCCCCTTCCTCCGCCATAAGTGCCGCCTTTTCTACCGCCTCCTGCATATTTTCCGCTTTATATATATTATTCAGGTTTATCCTCTGGCATGAGCATTTGAGCTTCTCGGCCGTTGCCCCCAAAAGTACCACGCCCTTCACCTTGCCCTCAAAGCCCTTAACAAACCCGTCCAAATCACCGCCCTTGTCATATCCGCCCGCTATTAGCACCACTGGCCTATCCACCGCCTTTAATGCCTTGGAGGACGCATCGGGGTTTGTGCCCTTCGAATCGTTAATAAATTTTACCCCTTTTACAGTGTCCACGTATTCCAAGCGGTGCTCCACGCCCTGGAAGCTTTTAAGGGCTTTCCCTATTATATGTATCGGCACATCCATACACCACGCCAAAGCTGCGGCAGCAAGGGCGTTCTCTAGGTTATGGTCCCCCGGTATCCTCAATTCCTCTGCACGGCATACCCGCTCAAGGGTCTTGCCTTTCTTAAGCGCCAGGTACCCGTCCTCCACAAAGGCTCCTTCATCCATTATTCTATGCCGACTGAAGTATAAAACCTTTGCCCTACACTTTTTTGCTAGGGAAGCGGTGACCTGCTCATCGGCGTTTAACACCGCAAAGTCCTCCGGTCCCTGATTCTTAAGTATTCTCGCCTTTATATCCGAATAGTTGTCAAAGGTTCCGTGCCTGTCAAGGTGGTCTGGAGTAATGTTTAGTACCGCAGCTGCCGCAGGCCTGAAGTCCCTTGTACCCTCCAGCTGGAAACTGCTTATTTCCGCCACCAACACATCCCCGGGATGTGAATTAACCGCCGCAGGTATTACAGGCGTACCTATATTGCCCACCACAAAGGCGTCTCTGCCGGATAGGTGAAATATCGCCCCCGCCAGGGCGGTGGTGGTAGTCTTACCGTTGGTGCCGGTTATCGCCACAATGGGTGTGCTTGTAAGCCGGTAGGCCAGCTCCACTTCGCTTATTACCTCCCTGCCGCTTTCTAGTATCCTTTGCACCATTGGTATATCCATTGGAATGCCGGGGCTTATTACCGCAAGGTCGGGCCAGCAAGCAAGCTCCACCGGATGGCCGCCTAGTATGTACTTAATATTCATACCCTCAAGTACTGCAATGGCCTCCTTGAGGTCCTTTACGCCTTTCCGGTCGTTTGCAATTATCTGCGCTCCAAGGCCGTGCAGCGTCTTTGCCGTTTCCAGGCCGCTTACCGCCAGCCCGATGACCAAAACCTTCTTACCCCTTACTTCCACAGCACCATCCCTCTCCTATCTGATAGCCAGTGCACCCACCAATACAAGGACTATGGTGATTATCCAGAACACCACAACAACCTTGGTCTCCTCCCAGCCCTTAACCTCGTAATGGTGATGCAACGGGGCCATTAAAAAAACCCTTCTCCCGGTAAGCCTGTAGCTTACAACCTGTATTATTATTGAAAGGGTCTCCAGAACGTATATGCCGCCTATAATAGGAAGAATCAACGGCAGTTTTAGAAGCACAACAACCGCGGCAACCGCCCCGCCCAGGGCCATGGACCCGGTATCACCCATAAAAATCTGGGCCGGGTGCGAGTTGTACCTTAAAAAACCCAGCGTGGAACCGGTAACGGCGGCGGATATTATCGCGATTTCCTTCTGCCCCGCCGTCATGGCCACAAGGCTTAGGAAAGCCATCACAATCATTGTGACACCGGCGGCCAGGCCGTCCAAACCGTCGGTAAAATTTACACTGTTTACCGTGCCCACAAATATAATTATTGCAGTAAAGGGTATATACCATATACCCATATCCCAAAACTTTGAGGTAAAGGGTACCAAAACGGCGGACCCTACATTGGGTGACCTGTATGCGTAAAAAGCAAGAATAACTCCCAAAAGTATCTGGGCAATAATCTTATGGGTTGCCCTAAGGCCGAGGGAGCGCCTCATTACCACCTTAATAAAGTCGTCAACAAGGCCAACAAACCCAAAGCCCAGGATACTTGCCAGTATAAAAAGCATTTCCTTTTCCCACTGTGCGGTTATAAGTACTGAGAAAAAAACAGCTATAACTATAATAATACCACCCATGGTTGGAGTGCCGGATTTCTTGAAATGGGTTTTGGGACCGTCGCCCCGTATGCTCTGGCCCATTTTAAGTTTTTCCAGGATGGGGATTACTATAGGCCCTATAATTATTACTATCAGAAATGCTATTATTATCGGGAAAATTATCTGCTGATGCTCCTGCATCCGTTTAGCTCCTCTCAAGTATTCTGTCGGCCAACTCCTCCATCCGCATTCCCCGCGAACCCTTGACCAGTATCACGTCACCTTTTTGTATCAAACCATCCAGCAATTTTGCCGCCTGCCCTTTGTCATCAAAATAATAAACCGACCGGGGGTCCATTCCCCTTTCTTTTGCTTCCATTGCAATAAAGCGGCTTTCATTTCCCACCGCTACCAATATATCCAGCCCGGTGCCGGCGGCAAGCTCCCCCACCATACGGTGACCTTCTTCAGAAAAGGCCCCCATCTCTAGCATATCCGACAGCACGGCTATCTTTCTTTTCCCCGGCATATCGCTTAATACCTCCAGCGCGGATTTCATAGAATCGGGGCTGGCATTATAGGCATCATTTACTACGCTGACACCTCCGGTGGTACTGTGTATTGTAAGGCGCATCTTTTCCCCTTCAAGGTTCCCCAGCGCCCCTATTATTTCCTCAAACCCCATGCCCAAAAGCCTTGCCACGGCGACAGCAGCCAGGGAATTATACACGTTGTGCCTTCCCGGCAGCGGCAGTTTTACGTCAAAGCGGCCTCCCTCCGCCACCAGCGTATAGGTCATTCCCTCTTCGCCCTTTGACAGCACGTTTTCTGCCTTATAATCCCCTTCCTTAATACCAAAGCACACCACCGGCATATCCAGACCCCTGACCTCCGACCTAAGAAACAGTGCGTCGGCGTTTATTACTGCCGCAGGGTCCCTGTCCATTTCCTGGAATACCTCCATCTTTGCCTTAAGGATCCCCTCTTGGCTGCCCAACCTTTCTATGTGAGACATTCCGATGTTGGTTATCACGGATACCTTGGGTCTTACTATCCTCACCAGGTTTTCAATCTCGCCGTATCCGCTCATTCCCATTTCGATAACACCAAACCGGTGGCTGTCGTTAAGTTCCATTATGGTGGCGGGAAGACCAATCTGATTGTTGTAGTTTCCGGGGGTCTTCAGTACATTGTATTTAGTTTCAAGAATAGTGGCTATCATGTTTTTTGTGGTGGTTTTACCGGTGCTACCTGTAACCGCCACAAAAACCGCTTCAAACCTGCCCCTGTACCATCGGGCAAGAGAATGAAGGGCCTCCAGCGTATCCCTAACCCTAATAACCGAAACGTCACTGTAGTCGTAGTACTCTTCATTGTCAACCAGCATTACCCTTGCGCCCTTCTCCGCCGCCTGCTCCAAAAAGTCATGCCCGTCAAACCGTTCCCCCCTAAGGGGTATAAAAAGGCTCCCCTTCTCCAGGGTTCTGGTATCCAGGGATATTTTACAGACCTCGCCATCTTCCGGTCCGCATACTATTCTACCCTTCACTGCTGCGGTAATATCCGAAATCTTTAGCTTAATCATTATCCATCCTCTCCAGAATACCGGCTACTATTTTCCTTTCGTCAAATTCTATCCTATGGTCCGCGAACTCTTGGTATATCTCATGTCCCTTGCCGGCCAGAACCACAATATCGTCCTCTTCTGCCATCCTTAAGGCGTATTCGATGGCATCCCGCCTGTCTACAATGCATATGTAGCTGCACCCTGTCTTCTCCACCCCGGGCAGTATCTCGTCTATTATCTGGTGGGGTTCTTCCTTTCTGGGATTATCCGACGTGACTATTACAAAATCGGATAACCTTCCCGCTATTTCGCCCATCATAGGCCGTTTTTCCCTGTCCCGGTTCCCGCCGCACCCGAATGTTGTTATCACCCGGCCCCTGGCGTAGCCCCTTATTGTAGAAAGTATGTTCTCCAGGCCGTCGGGGGTGTGCGCATAATCAATTATTACGCTAAAACCCCTGCCTGTGTCTATGGCCTCCGACCTGCCCGGTACGCCCTCCACTTTTTTCAACCCTTCTTGTACATGCTTTGGGTCTATGCCATCGGAGAGCAGCGTGGCGGCAGCAGCAAGGCTGTTGTATACACTTATCATTCCAGGTATCCTGACCTCAATGGGTATACTGTTTTCCTTCCACACCAGATTGTACCTCACTCCTGCAGAATCTACATGTATATCGCGGGCACAAAAATCTGCGCTATTTTTCACGCCATAGGTGAGGGTCCCGGTGGGAAGGTTCTTAACCCTTTCCACTATTATACCCCCTGAAGGGTCGTCGGCGTTTATTATATTAAACCGGTCGGTGGATTTGAAAAGCTTTAACTTGGCCTCCAGGTAGTTTTTCATATTACCGTGGAAGTCCAGATGGTCCCTGGTCAGGTTTGTAAATATCCCATAATCAAAGTCCACGTAACCCACCCTGTCCAAATCCAAGGAATGGGATGATACCTCCATCACCGCGTACTGGGTCCCGCCCTCCACCATCTCGGCGAATAGCCGGTGAAGGTCCAGGGATTCCGGTGTGGTCCTTAGAGCGGGAATTTCCCTGTCCCCAATCCTTATGGCGATGGTGCCCATAAGCCCCACGCTGTGACCTGCGTTTTCCAGTATGGATTTGATCAGATAGGTGGTGGTGGTTTTGCCGTTGGTTCCGGTTACACCAATAATCCTGAGCTTCTCAGAAGGAAAACCGTAAAATACATGTCCCACCGCAGCCATTGCTTTGCGGGAATCCTTTACCCTAATCACCGTAACCTTTTTGCTGTCAACCGGGACCTCTCTCTGAACGATAAGCACCCTGGCTCCGTTTTCCACCGCCTGCTTAGCAAAGTCGTGCCCATCCCAGTTAAAACCTTCAACACAGACAAACAGATGGCCCGGCTCCACTTTCCGGGAATCGTAGCTCACTCCGGTAACCGTTACCTCCGGGTCCCCCTCTATATCAAGTATTTCAATGAAATTCCATAAATCCGAGATATGCATAGCCATTACCTCTATTCTTCTGTTTAATTATAACCCGGTAAAGGGATTTACTGCGAACCTTCCGGTTCCTCGAAAACTACCCTGACTACCGTATCAAAGTCCACCACTTCCCCGGGAAGGGGGTCCTGACTCACAGCTATCCCGGTACCGGTTATCTGCACCTTAAGGCCTTCAGCCCTTAGCAGGCCGGTGGCACCGTTAACCGTTTTGCCTATTACGTTGGGCACTATGGCCTCCCGGTGCTGACGGCTGTAGGACTCAAGATACAGCAGTACTATGGATTTCTCCGTCACCATTATATCAGGTTTGGGAGTCTGGTCAACTATACGGTTGGCATCCCCCTCTATCACGCTACCCACCACCTGATACTGGAGATTGCTGCTGCTAAGAGCCTTTATTGCCTCCTGTAGCGGTATGCCTTCAACGTCCGGCACCGTCACCTTTTCCTGTATCAGCCTTTCCGCTTCCTCCTCGGTGTATCTTGGCTGTACCTTCAAGTATCTTAACGTGTCGCTTAGGATATTACCCACTACCGGTGCTGCTATCTGGCCTCCGTAGTAATTTGCCGGGTCCGGCTCGTCTATGACCACCAACACCACCACCCTTGGGTCGTCAGCGGGGGCAATCCCCAAAAAAGATGCAACGTACTTGCCCTGGACGTACCTGCCGTCAACCACCTTCTGGGCGGTTCCGGTTTTGCCCGCCACCCTGAAACCGGGGATGTAGGCATTGGAGCCGGTACCCTCCGATACCACCGTCTCCAGTATCTGCATGGTGGTCCTTGCGGTCTGGGGTGAAATAACCTGTCTCCTCAGCTTGGACCCAAATTCATGTATCGTATTGCCCTCCTGGTCCTTAAGGGCAAGGGCGATTCTGGGTTCCATAAGCATTCCCTCGTTAGCTATTGCCGAGGCTGCGGTTATAAGCTGGATTGGGGTAACAGCCACCCCCTGCCCGAAGCCCATATTAGCCAGCTCCACCGGCCCCGCTATAGAAGGATTCATTACAAGGCCGTAGGCCTCTCCGGGAAGGTCCACACCGGTAGGCTCCCCAAAACCGAAGGCCTCAATATATTCTAGGAATTTCTCTTTACCCAGCCGCCCAGCAATCTCAATGAAAACCGGGTTACAGGAATTCTGGACGGCTTCCACGAAGGTCTGATGCCCGTGGGGGTTATAGCTCCTCCAGCATTTTAAGGTTCTTCCTCCCACCGCAATGGAGCCCTTGCAATAAAAAGTGCTGTCCGGCCTGACCACCCCTTCCTCCAGCCCTGCGGCGGTAGTGATTACCTTGAAGGTGGACCCGGGCTCGTATATATCCGATACAGCATAATTCCTCCACATTTTGAGCCTTTCGTCCCTCAGTTCTTCCGCCGAAAGGCCCTCCCATAGTTCCCGCTCCTGCTCATTTACGGGATCAAAGGGCGTATTGGGATCGTAATCTGGTTTTACCGCTAGAGCAAGTATGTCCCCGGTCTTTGGATCCATCACAATGGCGGTACCCTTTTTGGCTTTGTTGTTTATAACAGCCTCCTCGATGGCCTTCTCCGCAAAGTGCTGAACAACCTCGTCTATTGTCAGCACAAGGTGATACCCGTCCTGCGGCGAATACTGCGTACCGAAGCCGAAGGGTATACGGCGGCCTGCGGCATCTGTTTCAGCTATGTTCCTGCCGGGCAGACCATAAAGGTACCTGTCGAAAAGCGCTTCCACGCCGTCCAGGCCCTGGTTGTCGGTACCGGTAAAACCGAGGATATGGGAGGCAAAATTCCTGTTGGGATAATACCTTTTGCTGTCATCTACCGAATAAATGCCCTCAATATCCCTTATCCTGTCCACGTCCTCCTTTTCAACCTTCTTTTTTAGAAGTACCGTATCAACATTCCTTGTAAGTCTGTCCAGAACGTCCTCCCTGTCCATATCCAGAGCCTCGGCAATCCTGTAGGATACCTCTTTGGCATCCTTTATCTCAATGGGCCTTGCGTACAACGTTTCTATGCTGGCGCTTATAGCTAGTTTTTTTCCATTTCTGTCGTATATTATACCCCTTTTGGAAGGAATAGGGATATCCCTCGTCCACTGGTCCACAGCCATATCCCTGTACACATCACCGCGTATTATCTGTATCCATACCAGCCTCAGTATTAACGCAAAAAACAGAAAAAAAACCGCAAAGAGGCAGAATATCAACCTTTTCTTTAGCCTTATACCCGGTGCCGTCAATCTCCTTCCCCCTTAACACTCCATTTATTTCATATCAAAAACCCTGCCCACCATACCTGCAAGTAGCGCAAACCAACCATCCCCCGAAAGGCCGGACTTAATTTTAGTATCCTCCGTCTCTGCAAGCAAAGGGCCTTCACCGGTGCTCTCTACGGCAACGTATACAATATCCCTGCTCTCAGGATAAATCATCCCCAGTTGATGAAGGGCATGGTCCTCCAGCCAGTTTATATCCATCACCTCGGCATGCTGCAGCTGAAGCCTCTCGTTTACCTTGCGCAGTTCTCCCAGTTCCTTTTCCAGCATTCTAATGCTGTAGTTATACTCGGATATGACAACAAAACGTGAAATGACAAGAATTCCAACGGCTAAAGCAACGCAAACCCTTGTCAGCGCTTTTCTTTTTATTACTTTAACATTTTTCCTTCGTATGGGCTTTTTAGGCCCGGTATTCGGTTTTTGCTGTATTTCGGGTATCGTTTGGTAGTACTGCTGCTGCCTGGCTACTATCATTTTTATTCACCCCTTGCTGCAATTAGAACTTTCACAGTTTCTCTGCAACCCTAAGCCCTGCACTCCGGGACCTCGGGTTTTGCACTATCTCCTTTTCTGTCGGAACAATAGGTTTACGGGTAATGGTCCTCACCATCGGCTCTTTACCACAGACACATACCGGTGCTCTCGGGGGGCATGTACACGGGTTCTCCAGCTGCCTGAATGTTTGCTTTACCTTTCTGTCCTCAAGGGAGTGGAAGGTTATAACGCAAATCCTTCCTCCCTCTTTAAGCAGCCCTATTCCGTCCCTTATCGCTCTTTCCAGGATGCCCAGCTCGTCGTTAACTTCTATTCTCAGCGCCTGGAAGGTCCTCTTTGCCGGGTGCGGCCCTTTTCTTCTTGCGCCGGCAGGTATGGCAGCCTTTATTACCTCCACCAGCTTACCGGTGGTTTCTATAGGTGCTCTTTTTCTCTCCTGCACAATAAAAGTGGCTATCCTCTTTGCCCAGCGTTCTTCTCCGTAACCGGCGATTATCGAAGCCAGTCTTTCCTCATCGTACCCATTCACCACTTCCAGGGCGTTTAATTCCTGTCCCCTATCCATCCTCATATCAAGGGGGGCGTCCTGCATATAGCTAAACCCCCTCTCCCCCTCATCCAACTGATGGGAGGAAACCCCCAAATCCATAACTATCCCGTCCACCGCTTTTTCACCGCAGCTCCTTACCAGGGCGGCAATGTCCCTGAAGTTTCCATGCATCAGAGCCGTCCTGTCCAAATAGGCCTCCAGCCTTTTCCCAGCCGCCCTAACGGCGTTTTGGTCCCTGTCAATCCCAATAAGTCTGCCTCCACTGCCCAGCCTCTTTACAATCTCCAGTGAATGCCCACCCCCTCCAAGGGTGGCGTCCACATAGATGCCATTAGGTCTTACCCTTAGGTATTCAACGGTCTCGTCCAGCAGTACCGTCCTATGTTCAAACCCCATCCTACTTCATCTCCGGTCTGACTTGATTTTGCGGCTATATTATCATATTCCAAGCTGTTCCATTCTTTCCGCAATCTTGTCGTGCTCCATTATTGTATCGCCATTGTATCTGTTCCATTCCTCCACGCTCCATATTTCAACCCTGGTGGACACACCGATAACAACCGCATCCTTATCTATACCCGAATACTCCCTTAAGTTTACCGGAAGAAGTATTCGCCCCTGCTTGTCCAGTTCACATTCGGTGGCCCCGGAAAAGAAAAATCTTACAAAGGCCCTAGCGTCCCGGGATGTGAGCGGTAGGGTTTTAAGCTTATCCTCAAAGTTGTGCCACTCCGAAAGGGGGTAAACAAAAAGACAGTTATCAAGGCCCTTGGTCAGTACAAACTTTTCACCAAGTCCCTCCCTGAATTTTGATGGTATTATAAGCCTGCCTTTGTTATCCAGCGAGTGTTGAAATTCGCCTATAAACACAGCGCCACCCCATTTAGGGACCGTCTCCCACTTAGTCCCACATTTAACCACTTTTACACTACTTCTACTTATATTTTAAAATTCCTGCCTCTTCCAAAAATTTTTTCAAAAAATAAAAAAATGCCGGCCATTATACCGGTGCCAGACCGGAGATAAATCCGACAACTTGTAACATAAGGCTTCATGAAACGCTAGCGTATGCAGCATTTTCGCATAAGCGGGAATTCATGAAGCCTATGAACATTTACCAACTATCAACAGGTCCTAATTATTCCGAAGTAGTATTAATATCTTTCTTTTTGCTCCTAAAATACATGTAAGCCGTCCCAACCACCACCGCTGCTGCGCTCACAAGTTGGGCAGCCCTTATACTCCCCAGCATAAGGCTGTCGGTCCTTAGGCCCTCCACGAAAAACCTTCCAACCGAATAAAGTATTAAATAAAGTAGAAATACGTTGCCCTCGGTTTTCTTCCTCTTGCGGTACCACAAAAGCACAGCAAACACCGAAAAATTCCAAAGGGACTCGTACAAAAAGGTTGGATGTACCTTGACGCCGTCCACCAGTATACCCCAGGGCAGGTCTGTGGGCGTACCGTGGGCCTCCTGATTAACGAAATTACCCCACCGGCCGATTGCCTGTCCCAGAATAAGCCCCGGCGAAGCAATATCCGCCAGCGACCAGAAGCTTATCTTTTTGACCCTTGTATATATAACACCCGTGATGACCGCGGCTATAAGGGTTCCGTGTATTGCCAGGCCCCCTCCCCTTATATTGAGTATCTGCAACGGGTCCTTCGAATAATAGTCCCAGTTGAAAATCACGTAATAGAGCCTTGCCCCGATAACCCCAGCGGGTATGGCGAATATCACCAAATCAAGTATTATGTTCTCGTCCATCCCAACCCTTTTGGATTCCCTAAGGGCATATAGAAGGCCGCACATAATACCGGCGGCCAATATTATCCCATACCACCTCACAGAAATTCCAAAGACCTCAAAGGCTACAGGATTCATGCTACCCCTCTTTTCTCTATTGTGGTGACACTACCGACAGGGATGAAGCCCAGGGTTTTATATGTTCCTCAAATCTTCTCTTTACCGCTTCCAAATCAGTTTGTTCGAGGACCTCAATGAAATCCAGGAAGTTTGCACCCTTGAAATGATAGGCGATGAAATTAGCGGCTATGTATTCCAACCTGTCAAAGTTCCTTAGGTACCTGCCCAGTAGTTTGTTCCTTGCCAGGCGGAAGTCCTCTTCCCGCAGGTCCTCTGTCTTCATTTCCGCCATGGCCTTCTCTATAATACTATACAGTTTGTCGGGGTCGGGGGATTCCCCTCCCAACATGGAATAACTATAGTCCACTTCGGCCACAAAGTCAAAACCAAAGCTGTCATCAATAAGGCCTTCGCTGTACAGCCTCTGGTACAAAGCAGAACTCTTGCCAAACAGCATTTCCAGCAGGACCGACGTGACGGTATCTTTGCTCAGAAGTTCCTTACCGCCAAAGCCTACCTTGGAATCCTTTACCCCTATATTGAAAATGGGCTGGGATACAGCCAGTACCTGTTCTATTCTTTCCGCGTGTATTCCGTCCGGCTCCTTGGGATAGTACCTTTTTATGTCCTCCTCCCTCTCGCTTAAGTTTCCCTTAATATTATTCACAACCAACTCCAGAGTATCGTTTATATCAATGTTACCCACCACAAACAACACCATATTGTCCGGATGATAAAAGTTGCTGTAGCACTTATACAAAACTTCCTTGTCGATTCCGGATATGCTTTCCACAGTCCCCGCAATGTCCACCCTAACCGGGTGCCTGTGATACAGACCTTGTAGCATATTAAAAAAGCTTTTCCATTCGCCGTTGTCATCATACATCCTGATCTCCTGCGAAATAATACCCTTTTCCTTTTCTACGTTTTCATCTGTAAAATGAGGACTCTGGACAAAATCCAGCAGTACCTCCAGGCATTGGTAAAAGTTTGTGGTGGAGGAGAAAAGATAGGCGGTGCTTGTAAAATTGGTATAGGCATTGGCGGAGGCGCCCAACCGCGAAAACCGGTCGAACACGTTCCCCTCCTCCTCCTCGAACAGCTTGTGTTCAAGGAAATGGGCCACCCCTGCGGGGACCTCGGTTATACCGTCCTCGCCTGGGACGGAAAACCTCATATCCACCGATCCAAAGTTTGTGGCGAATATGGCGTATTGTTTTGAATACTCCTTCTTGGGAAGTATGAAAACCTCAAGCCCGCTGTCCAGTTTCGAATAATACAGCTTCTCCCTAACCCTATCCATATTAATTTCCTTAACGGGTGCCATCATCTGCATTCCCCCTCTCCGTCTTTCCTGTTATCGGTCAGAAAATACGTAACAGCGTGCTCTATTCCGTCCGCTACCGCCGCCACGTCTTCCCTAGTTACATCGCTTATCCTTTCCACCAGCACCTTCGGGGTCATTGTATGGCCGGATACAATTCTGTTTATCAGGAAGTCGGCAGTGTGCAGCTGGCTGTCCTGCATCGAATAAATATCATTTATAAGGGCCTTTTTCGCCGCCGTGAGCTCGGTGTCGCTTATGCTGCCCTTTTTCATCTGCCCTAGTTGCTCATTTATTATTCCCACCGCTTTTCGGTAGTTAGCTATCTCTATACCGGCCCCAATAACCATAAGCCCTTTAAACTTTTCAAGCCGGGCAAAGGAATAGTACGCAAGGCTGGCTTTTTCCCTGACGTTGTTGAACAGCTTTGAGTGGGCCCCTCCCCCCAGAATGCTTGTATAAACAAGCATGGGTGCATATTGCTCATGGGTATAACCCACACCGGTAGTAAAGCCCATTGTCAGTTTTCCCTGGTTGACATTCATACGCTCCACCACTTCCGTTGGAGCACTATGCTGCGACGAAGAAAGTGCCTGACCCGGATACTTTATCTCCCGTCTTTCAAAGGCTGGGGGGTTGTCCAGAAAGTCATTAATATCTGCAATATCCACATCCCCTACCACAAATATATCCATAGGAGCCTCGGCCAGAACAGTCCTGTAATATTCCGCCAATCCCTCGGGTGTTATGCCCTGCAGTTCTTCGCTGTCCCCGTACCGGTATCTGCCAAAGGGTTGCCCCTTTGCCGTTTCCTCATAACACCGGTCTATGGAGTACTGTATCTTATCGTTAATTCTGGCGTTTATAAGTTTACCGAGGTTGTCCCTCTCCTGTACGAAGTATTCCCTGCGGAAACCTCCCTCTTCAATGAGAGGCCTTTCTACCAGCCCTGTCAGAAAACTCAGTATTTCGGATACAACACCTTCCCCCTTGATTGTATACTTGTCGCTTATTACGCTACTGCCAAGATATATAAGCTGCATATCCCCTTTTTTTAACACGTCCACGTTAAGAGAGGCCCCGTATCGCTGGCCTAAAAATTTTTCTATGGCTTTGGTATCCTTCAGGTCCTCATTCCCCCGCTTTAATATTTGAGGCAGCAGTGCGTTACCGGTGGTGTTTTCATCAAAAGACCTGTACATTACAAGGCTGGCCGAAACAGTCTTAAACTTCGGCTCCCTTATAAGGTATAAATTAATGCCATCTCCCAGCTTCTGCTGGTAGTATACCCCTTCCATCCATTGCCCTCCTTAGTCTGTGATGTGAGAGGTGTGAGGTGCGAAGCGGGTTTAAATGTTGCTCTTGAGTACTGTTTAAACTCCCACATCCCATTTCCCACATCCCACTTCCCACATCCCACTTCCCATATTACTGTCCCCGATTGATTAAATCTCTGAGTTCTTATCTATAATATTATTAAGAGATTACTTAATATTTATCCACGCAACTGGAAAATCCTCCTTAACTATAAATAAAAGCGGGAAGATACCCGCTTTAAAGAACATCAACCGTATCCAGCCTCTCCATAAGCGCCTTTACAAGAAGGTCACTGTCCCCCCAGGGACCTATAATCACCGTATCTACATTCTCCGGAATATCTATTTTATCCAGAAGCCGGGGTAGAAGCCATTCGGTATCTAACCCTGGGTTCTCGAAGCCCGCCGCTACTATAACCAGTTTGCTTATTCCGGAATCCAGCAGATATTCCACCGCATCTCCTATACCCGGCTGCCTATGCCTTAAGTAGGCAATCCTTATTTTTCTGCTCTCGTACCCATTCTTCATGATGCTTTCCTTTATTTTATCATAGAACACCTGCTCACGGTTAACGGCCTGGGGATACTCATGCCGAACCCTTTTGCCGGTCCCCCTGGCCACCAGTACCACGCCCACCTGCTCCGGGCTTATCTCCTGGGTTTTTTCCAGAATGCCCTGCTCATAATAGGATACAAGCGCGTCATGATTCCATAGGGGAAAGGTAAAAAGTACCTCGGCGTCCATTCCACTGTTTTCTATTACCTTGAGGATTTTTTTATCCACCACTTCCTTATAGGGTTGCTCCACCAGCAAGTTGTTTAAAACAACTATTTTGTTGTATCCGTCCTTTAAAATATCCTCCACCGTCGTTTCAATAAAGGGAGGCCCAAACAGGTTGGCACTGTACAGCCCGAAGTCTTCCCCAAGGGCCTCGCTCAGCTTGTTGTACAAATTCTCACCGGTTCGTATGCATACGTTCCCGTCCATTCTTTTGATGTTCCTCTTCAATTGAAGAGCCTTAACCGGCATGTTCCACCACCTTACACCTCCAGCCCCGGCCTCTCTTTTTATATCCAGTCGGTACAAAGCGTTTTTGTAATGGTATTCGGTGATTTCCCCGGGGGAAAGGAGCAATATGGCCATTTCCTGTTTTCTGTCCGATGGGCTTATCTCCTCAATATCAATCCTGCCCGGGAAGGCGCTGACAAACACGCAGTAAAGAAGATACCCCAAAATCGCTGCCCCGGCGAAAATAAGCACCACCCTCGTTTTTTTTCTGTGTTTTATAGTCAAAAGCACAAAAATAAAAAAGCATATACATAAAAGGGCAATTGTTATTATATGCCATATGCCGTGAAGCATCATAGCCGCTGCGACAATAATGCCGGTTAAGAATCCAATAAGTATCAGCGACAGGTATTCAAAACGCAACCAGATTTTCACAAAACTCCCTCCTTCCTACTAATCTTTATGCATGCGCGTCCCGATAAATAACAAAAAAATAAAGGCCCAGGATAAACCCGGACCTTAGAAATTATTATTTCTTTTATTTAGCGAAAAAATTAGTCGGTAATCACTTCCACCATGGCCCCATTGCCAATACCAGCCGCATTCCCTTCCTCTATGTCTATGTGCATATCCAATGCAAAAGTGGGGGACACCCTGATTAGTACATTTTCAAATACCAGACCCCTCATGCCTTCCACCCTAACCTTGACCCTCTGGAAGTCCTCAACACCAAAGGCCTTTGCATCATCAGGATGCATATGAATGTGTCTTGCCGCCACTATAACGCCGTATTCCAGGTCAACCTCCCCCTTTGGTCCGACAAGCTTAACGCCGGGAGTGCCTTCGATATCTCCGGAATCCCTCACCGGAACCTTCAGTCCCAATTTATAGGCGTCCGACACCGATATTTCAATTTGTGTCTCCTTCCTTACGGGACCTAAAATCCTCACACCCTTAAGCGTTCCTTTTGGCCCAACTATGTCCACCTTTTCTTCACAAGCGTATTGCCCAGGCTGGGACAGGACCTTGAATTCGGTCAGTTCATGGCCAGCGCCAAAAAGCTTGTCAAGATGTTCCTGCGTTACGTGCAAATGCCTATTGGACAGTCCAACGGGTACTTTTTTGCCGCTCATGTAAACTCCTCCTTACTCCTTCGTTATTATTGGTTAACAATCCTTATAGCTGCGGATTGAACTATACACTTTATTTTACCAGATTGCCCGATGCATTGCCAACTACCTTGTCCCTATATATTTATTATCCACCTAAGCAAAGTAAATCCTGTATTTAAAAAACAGGGGCCAAAACGTCCCTGTTTAAGAATACATCTTATTTAATTCTTCCACTATTACATCGGCTTCTACGCCATAGGTTTGAGCTGCCCGCTCAATGCTCTTGTACAGAGCCCCGCCTCACCCAAAACATCGAATTCCGTACTTGTCAAATACTTCCTCGGCGTCGGGATGCTGTTTTAGTATATCCTTAATCTTGCTTTCTTTGCTATACAAATATAACACCTCCAGATAATCCTGCTCCTATTATTATACTACGGATTATTCGCTATGGATATACTTACTGCCGTTTTTCGGTCCTAACGACAGTAAAAGTCGTGGTTACCTATGGTTGTCACATAGTTTAGTTCCTCCTTGAACCATTTGGTCGCCCTGCTGCCGGCAAGGCTCTCATATATAAAGAATTGTGCATTACCAACAGTTTGTCCATTTTCGCCGATAGGTCTTACACCCTTAAGGGCTTCCCTGGCAGCCCTATATGACTGCTCTGAGGGTTCCTTACTATCCCATCCGCCATCGGTTATCGGCTGGAACTGACCTTTTTGGAATATTACCCCCTTTATGGTATTTGGGAATCTTTCGCTCATGGCCCTGTTTAATACAACAGCACCCACTGCTACCTTGCCATCATAGGGCTCATAACGGGCCTCGCATTCAATTATTTTAGCCAGCAGATAGAGGTCCTCTGCATTTGTACCGATATTCCCCCTGCTTACCGTGGTTTTGGGGGCTGCTACGGCAGGCATCATTCGCTGTTCCTGCAAAAGGGCTACCGCCGGCGCATCCAGGTAGGCATCCTCTACCGTTTCAGTACACTCCTTACCCCCTGTGAACAGTATCGTAATATTAAGCAAAACCACAGCCCATAATACTGTTCTTCGTATTTCTATCATCACTTCTTCCCCCTAATACTGGTAGCTTTATCCAACACAAGTTAGAACTATACCAGATTTTAGTATTAATTGCAACCTCTTATCTTTATATCCACTTTTCATAAGAAATATAACCATAAAAAAAGACCGCCCTGTCGCGGTCAAAAAAATGGGGAAATTCCGTATTAGTTTTGATATTTTAGTTCCCCTAAATATCACACATTTAACACTTTACATCTCCTAGTATGTCATCCCCAGCAAAGCGAAGGATCTTCAGGTTGTTGAAACATAAGATTCTTCACTGCGTTCTTAAGCGGCAAAGCCGGATCCTTCGGACTTCGTCCTCTTAAATGACAAAGTCAGCTCCTTTGGGCTTCGCTTCTTCGTAATGTCAGGTAAAGGAATGTGATACTATTAATGCATTATATATAGTATCTCCTTTAGCAGCCTTATAAACTTCTCCTGTGCCTTTTTACCCACTTCCAGTACTTCCCGGTGGTTGGGCGCATGGTCCAGCACGCCAGCTGCCATGTTGGTTATGCAGGAGATGCCCAGCACCTTCATGCCACAGTGGACCGCAGTGATAACCTCCGGCACCGTGGACATGCCCACCGCGTCTCCTCCTATGGTACCAAGCATCCTTATCTCTGCAGGGGTTTCGTAGCTGGGGCCGGTGACACCGCAATAAACTCCCTGCCTTAATTCAATCTCTAGCTCTTTGGCACAGGCTACAGCAGTTTTTATCAAATCCCTGTCATAGGCATTTGTCATGCCGGGGAATCGCTCGCCCATCTCGTCCACGTTTGCTCCTATAAGCGGGTTATACCCCATAAGATTAATGTGGTCGGTTATTATCATCAGGTCACCGGGTTTAAAGCCCCTGTTTATACCCCCGGCAGCGTTGGTGACAATCAACCGTTCCACTCCCAGTAGCCTCATAACCCGTACCGGGAATACCACCTGCTCCATTGGATAGCCTTCGTAATAATGGAACCTCCCCTGCATTGCAATAACCCTCTGTCCCATCAGTTCCCCTGCCACCAGACGTCCTGCATGACCCTCCACCGTCGACATCGGGAACCCCGGGATTTCCGAATAATCAATCACCTTTTTGCCTTCTATGTACTCTGCCATCTGCCCCAGCCCCGAGCCCAATATCAAGCCAACGGCGGGCCGGGTATCAAGCCTTTCCTCTATGAACTCCGCTGCCTTCCTATATTTCTCCATTCTATTCCGCCCCTCCCGATTGATATTCCACATTTAGTATACCATTATTGTGAAAAAAAAGAAAAACCTGCACTATTGTGCAGGCTATATCCCAAGCCATGGCCTAGGGTTTACTACCTCTCCGTTTTTTCTTACTTCAAAGTGCAGGTGCGGCCCGGTGGATACGCCGGTACTTCCTGCCAGGGCTATGGTGGTCCCCGCGGTAACTACTGTCCCCACCTTCACATTCAGGCTGGAGTTATGTGCATAAAGGGTTGTTATACCCCCACCGTGGTCTATTATTACCGTCTTCCCGTACCCTCCGTAGGTATTGGCATATATTACCTTGCCGGCACCGGCCGCTACTATCTTTTTACCCCAGGGAACCCTTATATCTATGCCGGCGTGGTATTTTCTTGTTTTATATATGGGGTGCACGCGCCATCCATAGTCCGAAGTAATATAGTTATATCCGGGTGCAGGCCATACAAATTTCCCGCCTATAAACTCTCCTTTTTGAGCCAGGCTTAGAATGGTCTGCGTAATCTGCTTAGAGGTCCTCTCCAGTTCCGCCAGCATCTTATCCAGTTCCTTCTCCTCGTTTCTGACTTTGGCAAGAGCGTTATTCCTGCTGGCGGTGACGGTCTTTATCTCGTCTCTCTTATTACGAAGGTCGTTTCGCAGCGACAGCATCCTTACTTCCTTTTCCTTAACCTCGTCTTCCTTTGCCTGTACCAAATCCCGGTATTCCTTCAGTTCTTCAAGTATTGAAATATCATAGGCTGCCACCTTGCGCACCAGATAAAAACGCGAAACGAAATCCGAGAAGTTCTCTGCATTTAGCAGCACTTCCAGGTAGCCATAGCCGCTGTTTTTGTACATAGCCCTAAGCCGTTGTTTATATAGGTCGTCCCTCTTTTCCAGCTCCTTCTGGGCCTCTTCCAGCTCTTTGGTAACCCTTTCCAGTTCTTTTCTGGTAGCTTCAATGTCCCTTTCCACCTGGCCCAGCTGGTTTTCCGCCTCATTTAACTGGTTGTTGAGCCGTTCCAGTTCTTTTATAAGGTTATTTTTCTGCTGCTGGACTTCCTTAAGCTGGCTTTCTCTTCTCTGCTGTTCCTGTTGAACCTGCTCGAGTTTTTTTTGTTCCTCGGCAAGGTTTGCATAAGCCGCGGTGCTATGTAACAAAACTATGGATACTGCGATTATTAGAGACATTAACCTGGATTTCCTCACGCCAAGCCCCCCTGATAACACTATTCTGTGTCTATTTTATAACAAAAGGGGCTGTTTTGTCATACAATTTGTTGAAAATTTAATATAATTGTAATATTTCGTTATTTTTACATGCAATTATATATCCCACAGCGCAAGCCCAGTGGTCTTATCGAATTCCCTTTCCAAGTTCTCCCCCTCAAGTTCCTCTATAATGAATTCCGCAGCAAATACAATGGTCCCCTCCATAAGGTGGCCCCCAAAGCTCTGGCCCTTTTCATCACTCAGCGTTATATGGGCGTGGATAAAGGGTTGTCCGTCCTTCAACGAAACGTTTCCTACAAGGCTTAACACCTCCATAGGTTTTTCGAATACAAAGTTTTCATACTTTTGGGCCTCGCAGTCATAGAAACCTGCCACCGCCCTCTGTACCGCACCAATCATCTGCAACCTGCCTAGTTTTATCCCCTTTTCTTTAACAAAGTCAGTCAGGGAATTAAGCAGGTCAGACCCGTGGGGAATCCTGCCCACAAATGTCCTTTTTCGAGTGTACTCCTTTGCTGCCATTACGATTCCTCCTTTTTGGTTTTTTGTCTGTACTCCTCCATTATTCTAACACCGCTGCTGGTGCCTATCCGTCTTGCCCCCGCCTTTACCATTTCCAAAAGGGTTTCAAGGTCCCTTATTCCTCCCGAGGCCTTGACACCAACACCGGGACCCACAGTATCCCTAAGCAGCCTTACATCATCGGTACTTGCTCCTGCACTGCCAAAGCCGGTGGAGGTCTTGACAAAGTCCGCGCCGCAGTCCCTTACTATTTTGCACAGCCTAACCTTCTCCTCATGGTCAAGAAAGCAGGTCTCTATTATTGCCTTGACTATATTATCCCCCGCAACCTTCCTTATCTCCCTTATTTCCTGCTCCACTATCCTGTAATCTCCACCCTTTACCGCCCCAATGTTGACCACCATATCCAGCTCCCCGGCTCCCAGCTTCAGGGCAGTGCTGGCCTGGTAAGCTTTGGTACCTGGGTTGTCCGCTCCCAGCGGGAAACCTATTACCGTGCAAACCTTTACCTTTTCTCCCCTTAAGTAATCCGCCGCCGTTTTTACCCAAAAAGGGTTAACACAGACCGAATAAAAACCCTCCACCACGGCTTGATTGCACAGCCTTTCAATGCTCCTTCCATCTGCATCAGCCTTAAGCAGGGTATGGTCAATCAGCTTTGCAATGCTCTCCGGCTTTGTAATCACATCGTCCTGTCTCCCTTCTCCCTTGGTTCTTTAAGTTAATTAAAACTATACTGTTAGCTAACGCTCTCCCCATCACTTTTTTCTAAAATACCTGTTTATCATGTCCTGGGTAATAATGCTTCCCGTCATGGGCGGAGAAGTGCCCTCCCTTTGGGAGCCTATAAGCTTTCCCTTAAGGTTTGCAACTTCCGAATCCAATCTGTCCAGCCTTTCTATTATATCCTCCTCCATCCTCTGCCTTAGCGCGTTAAGGTCCACTTTTAGCCTTTCCAGTTGGTCCTTTCCTACGGCGCAGTAACCTTCCCCTTCGCCTTCCCGAAGGGGGCTGCCCTGCTTTTTATCGTCGTCGTAAGGGGGCCCATCCAGTACTTTTTCGGCCTGGGAATACCCATCGTTTTGATAGGCCATTGCGCCATAGCCTGACTGGTCTGTCTCGTGGGCCTTTGTCATGGCTGCGTTGCCCCCGGTTCCTTCCTGACCGCCGCCAAAATATTTGTCCCTGTCCTCCACCGGGCTTTTTTCATAGTGCATTTCCCCGCTTGTTTCAAAAGACCCATTATCCTGGTGCGGGTCAGCATTTCTTTCCTCCGGCTCCCCCGGGGAAACCTCCGCCATCCTTATTCTTTCAACCGACCTGTGGAGAAAGGGAATATGTATCTCCGGTGGTACAGTGGCTATTACCCTCTTTGCATCTATAAGCAGAGAGTGGGTGCTGGCAAAACCGTATACCTCCAGCTGTTTACCCTGGGCATGGTGATAATACTTAACCCTCCCCCAGCTACCCCCTCCGTCGTAGGAGGTCCTGTAGCCCAGGCTACCCCCTTCAGTCCATGCTATGTACAGCGTGTTCCTCCTATTAATAAGAACCGGGCCTTCATCCACGTGCCTACCTTCAATTATTTCCTGCGGGGATACGTCAGCCTTATCCCTTGCCTTCCTGATGAAGTATACTCCGGCGCCGTTTCTAATCATTATGCTGCCTTCCCGACATTCCAAATATAGTGCGTTTTCCCATGCACTGCTGTCCCTGGCTACAGACATCGTCCAATTAGCACCGTCAAAGTCCCACAACGAAAGGTTTTTACCCTCCACCGCAGCTATGCACAGCCTGTTGTCCCTGCCCATATCACAGTCATAGCATATTCTTCCTTCCTTACCGGGCACATCAAACACCCTATAGCCCCTCCACTCGCCGCCGGTCCACTGGTGGTGGAAAAGGGCACAGCCTCCCCCCTTCTCGGAATACACGTAGAAAAGGTGAAGCCCGACAGCATCCTTCATTACCTTCAGGCCGTATATGCTTATCGTTTTTCCGGCAAAGCTGTATAGGGTTTGTTTTGTCCAACCCCTTGAATCGTGGCAAATATAGACCACTCTCTGTCCTGCGGTTAACGCCACTATGTGGATGTTATCGCGCTCATCCACCATTATATCATATTCGGTGACGGTTTCATCGGTCAACGGTTGTCCTGGCGCAGATTCACCCCTGCCCCGCTTCACGACATAGCCCGTCTTGCCAGAGACCATAGGATAAAACAGCCACACATTTCTTTTACTGTCAATAACCAGCTTTTTTTCAAATGAAGTATCCTCCATAATACCACCCCC
>JAAYJF010000085.1 GCA_012523075.1 Clostridiales bacterium
AGCTGTTGCCGGTACCCTTTGCACCCACCCCGGGCACCTTTCCCCTGCAGGCTATTCCGTTACACTCCTTGCACACCATACAATGGGGTGCCAGTTTTTCCTTCGCCCTTCTTAATACTTCACTGTAATCCATTTGTAACCTCCAAAGTTTATATTTTTGAACAACCCCCCGCTAAGAAGCTATGCCAATACTTCCCGGTACAGCGGGTACCGGACGCACAGCCCGTTCACCCTTTCTGCTGCTTCCTTCCTTGCACTCGGGTTGTTTAGTATCAGCGCTATTATGTCCGCGATTTCCTCCATGGCTTCTTCCTTCATACCCCGTGTGGTTACCGCTGGTGTCCCTAACCTTATCCCGCTGGTAACAAAGGGACTTTCTGTATCATAGGGTATGGTGTTCTTATTGACGGTTATCCCAATATCGTCCAATAGCCCTTCCGCCTGTTTACCGTTTATTCCCTTATCCCTTAAATCGATTAGCATAAGATGGTTGTCCGTGCCTCCCGAAACCAGCCTGAAGCCCCTTGTCACAAGCCCTTCCGCCAGGCAAGCGGCGTTTTTTACTATTTGCTTCTGATAATCCTTAAAATCCTGGCCCATTGCCTCTTTAAAACTAAGGGCCTTGGCAGCAATAACGTGCATAAGCGGACCTCCCTGGGTACCGGGGAATATCCCCTTGTCTACGTCCTTTGCAAACTCTGCCCTGCACAGGATCGCACCTCCCCGCGGACCCCTAAGGGTCTTATGGGTTGTGGTTGTTACAAAATGTGCATGGGGTACCGGGTTGGGATGGATTCCCGCCGCCACAAGGCCGGCTATATGAGCCATATCCACCATAAGCAATGCGCCGACACCCTTTGCAATACCTGCTAGCCTTTCAAAGTCTATGAACCTAGGATACGCACTGGCACCGGCTACCAAAAGCTTTGGCCTGTACTCTTTGGCCATTTGCTCCACCCTGTCGTAGTCTATCCTCTCGGTTTCCTTATCCACACCGTAGGATACGAAGTTAAAATAACTACCGGACAGGTTCACCGGACTGCCGTGGGTCAGGTGTCCCCCGTGGGACAGGTCCATTCCCATAACCGTATCTCCGGGCTTTAGGGCCGCGAAATAAACCGCCAGGTTGGCATTAGCTCCCGAATGGGGCTGCACGTTGGCATGGTCCGCGCCAAACAGCTTTTTGAGCCTCTCCCGAGCCAGGTCCTCAACCTCATCCACAAACTCGCAACCGCCGTAGTAACGCTTGCCGGGGTATCCTTCAGCATACTTGTTGGTAAGGTGGCTTCCCATCGCTTCCATAACCGATGGGCTTACGAAATTTTCGGAAGCTATAAGCTCAATATTGCCCCTTTGCCTTACCAGCTCTTTAATCATAAACGCATATAATTCAGGGTCGTTTTTTTCTATTCTCCGGAATTCCAAATTTACTCCTCCAATACTGTATACTAAACTATGGCTAATTTCGATATTTGCGTCCTTTTCGTTCATATATATTATATTTTACAGGGTTAATTATACAAGGTCTACTATTTCTTTCTTTCCTTTGAAAGCAGATCTTTAACCACCTCTCCCGCGATTATTAGCCCTGCTACGGGCGGCACAAAGGATATGCTCCCCGGTACCGGCTTTCTTGCCTTGCCTGCGGCCCATTCATCACCGTACCCGGTATTGTCGCCGCTCCATAGGCTTTTTTGCACCACCGGGCTTTCGGTGGAATAAACAACCTTAAGATTTGCTATTCCCCTTTTTCGCAGTTCCTTCCTAATCACCCGGGCCAGCGGGCAGACACTGGTTTCATAAATATCCGCCACTTCGAAAAGCGTGGGGTCCAGCTTGTTGCCTGCCCCCATACTGCTAACAATAGGAATGTTTAAAGCATCGCATCTTTCTATCAGGTCCAGCTTTGAAGACACCATGTCTATTGCGTCAACAACATAGTCATAACCCGTTGATAGAAGTTCCTCCGCGTTTTGGGCGCAGTAAAGCCTCTTTATCGCCTCAACCCTTGCACCGGGGTTGATGCCCAAAACCCTCTCCCTCATCACTTCCACCTTGGCCCTGCCTACCGTACCTGTCAGGGCGTGTATCTGGCGGTTTATATTGCTAACGCACACCTCGTCGTGGTCAACGAGCACAAGGCCGCCCACCCCGGCCCGGGCAAGAGCTTCGACGGTAAAGCTTCCCACGCCCCCTACGCCGAACACCGCCACCTTGGCGGCCCTAAGCACCTCCAAGCCCTCTTGCCCAATCAAAATCTCTGTTCTCGTAAACCTATGTACCACTTCTCATTCCTCCGCATCGATGTCCATAGCAATACAGAAAACCGAGGGAACAAAAAATCCCCACTATGCCGTGGTCGGTTGTTTTGAACCTGCTAACGCAGGTGGGTATCCTCCTGAATACTTAACATTTCCTCCCGTCGGAGGCCTATGTGCCATAGCCAGAGTACAGATTCCCTATGTCATAATGTTGGCTCAAAACTATACCGATAATCACGTACACAGCAGGGCTGCTCCCTCTGCTTTGTTTTTATGATATCACAGTGATTTTTCTTTTTCAACTAATACAATTTACCATAACAGCTGCTGGTAGATGCTTTAGTCTTATTATACTCGACCGCTGCCCAATAAATGCAACCACCCCTTCGATTATCGGTTATTTTCGTCAGGATAGCTTCTCCTCCAGCCTGGCCTTGTCAAAACCAACTATGAATTCGTCACCTATGGCTATTACCGGCACTGCCATGATGCCTCTTCCCATAAGGTCCTTTCTTGCCTGGGTGTCCCGCTGTACGTCCTTTTCTTCATATTCCACGCCTTTTTGCGAAAGATACTCTTTCGCTGTTGTGCAGTGGGGTCATGTTTTTGTGGTGTAGACCACAACCTTATCCATATTATCCCTCCTTAACCCAATGGTTTCTGCTTAGTTATAGAATACCCACTATTCGATAAATATAACGCAACGCACTGCTACATTGGTCATTATTCCAAATCAAGCTTTATATGGATTTCCTTGAGCTGCTCCCCGTCCGCCTCCGCCGGGGCGCCGGTCATCAGGCAGGCTGCGTTCTGAGTCTTGGGGAAAGCTATAACATCCCTTATGTTTTCCTTTCCCGCCACCAGCATAACCAGCCTGTCCAGGCCTAAGGCTATGCCGCCGTGGGGCGGTGCTCCATATTTAAAGGCCTCCAACATAAAACCAAACTTCTCCTCGGCCTTTTGCTTTGTAAATCCAAGGACTTCAAACATTTTTTGCTGCATTATTGTATCGTGAATCCTTATGCTCCCTCCACCCAGCTCCATACCATTAAGCACCAGGTCGTAGGCGTTGGCCCTCACCCTCTCAGGATGGCTATCAAGAAGCTGTATATCCTCACTGACCGGCGAAGTAAAAGGGTGATGCACCGCCACATACCTGCCCGCTTCATCGTCGTATTCCAGCAGCGGGAAATGAGTAACCCACAGGAAGTTGAATGCATCCTTGTCTATAAGGTCCAGCTTTCTGCCAAGATGAAGCCTAAGCCCTCCCAGCGAATCGAACACTACCCCTGGCCTGTCGGCTACGATAAGCAGCAAGTCGCCGGGCTTTCCGTCCATCCTTTCGACTATCGCATCGGTTTCCTCGGAGGTAACGAACTTGGCTATGGGGGATTTTACTCCCTCGGCTGTCACCACAATCCAAGCAAGGCCCTTTGCACCAAACTGTTTGACATACTCTACCAGGGCGTCTATTTCCCTGCGGCTTAAAGAATCCCCGCAGCCCTTTGCATTAATGCCCCGGATATCGCCGCCCTTGCCTGCAGTATCGCTAAATACCCTAAAGCCGGACCCGGCAACTATATCCTTAATACAAACAAGTTTCATTTCGAACCTGGTATCCGGCTTGTCCGAACCATAGTCCTCCATCGCCTGTTTATAAGTCATTCTCTTAAAGGGCATTTTAAGCTTAACTCCTAAGTTTTCTTCGAATATATTTGCCATCAGCCTTTCGTTTAACGAAATTATGTCCTCCATATCCACAAAGGACATCTCAATATCTATCTGTGTAAACTCCGGCTGCCTGTCCGCCCTCAGGTCCTCATCCCTGAAACAGCGTGCTATCTGGAAGTACTTGTCCACTCCCGAGGCCATTAATAGCTGTTTGAAGAGCTGCGGCGATTGGGGCAGTGCAAAAAAACTCCCCGGGTTTACCCTGCTTGGTACAAGGTAATCCCTTGCCCCTTCTGGAGTAGGTTTGGTGAGCATTGGGGTCTCTATTTCCAAAAAACCATTTTGGTCAAGGAATCTGCGCACATTCATTGTTACCCGGTGGCGCAGCATTAGGCTTTCCTGCATGGACGGCCTTCGAAGGTCAAGATACCTGTACTTCAAACGAAGGGCTTCGGTAACGTGGGAGTTATCCTCTATATATATTGGCGGGGTCTGAGCCCTGCTAAATATCTCAATGGCCTCTGCGATAACCTCCACCTCTCCCGTTTTAAGCTTCGGGTTTACAGCGTCTGCTTTTCTCATGACAACGGTTCCCTTTATACCCACCACAAACTCACTTCGTAAGGTGCCAGCGGTTTCAAAGGCCTCCTTCGATACTTCACCGTCCGCCACCACCTGTATTATCCCGGTCCTGTCCCTTATATCAAGGAATATTAGGCCCCCAAGGTCTCTCCTCCTTTGGACCCAACCTGTTACCACCACGCGCTCGCCACTGTCCCGGGCGCTTAGTTGCCCGCACATGTGTGTCCTCTTCAATTCCTGCATACCTTTACTCCCCTTTTTTGGTCATAATTGTTTGTCCAATTTTTTCCGCGTCAAGTTCTACCTGTGTCACTCCGTCACCGGCCATGTCTTTTAAGACTGCTACGCCCTTCTCAAGCTCATCGTCGCCTAGTACCATCGTATATTTAACACCCAGCCTGTCGGCGTATTTCATCTGGGCCCTCAGACTCCGTCCCATATGGTCACACTCCGCCGCAATCCCTGCAGCCCTTAAGGCGTATACCATGCTTACCGCTTTTTTTGCCGCCGCTTCGCCTATATTTGCCAAAAACAGGTCAAGGCTCTCCTCTTTTTGTATCTCAATTCCCTGGCTCTCCAGTGTAAGCAGCAATCTTTCTATCCCAAGGCCAAAGCCTATCCCCGGGGTTGGAGGCCCGCCGCATTCCTCCACCAGGCCGTCGTACCTGCCACCGCCACATACGGTACCCTGGGAGCCTATATCCCTCGAGACTATTTCAAAGGCGGTCTTTGTATAGTAGTCAAGGCCCCTTACTATTGTCGGGTCCACAATATACCTAAGTCCCATGCTTCCCAGGTACTCCTTAAGGCTCTCAAAGTGGTCCCTACACTCATCACAGACATAGTCAAGCATTAGGGGTATCCCCTCCACCGCCTTTTTGCATTTTTCCTCTTTACAATCTATAATCCTCATGGGGTTTGTGTCATACCTGGTATTACAGGTTTCGCACAACTGGGGCAATCTCTCCTTCAGAAACTCCCTTAGCCTTTGGCCGTACTCCTTCCTGCACTTGGGGCACCCAACGCTGTTAATCCTAAGCTCCAGGTTCTTAAGCCCCAGCCTTTGAAAAAACAGCATTGCAAGGGATATAACATCGGCATCCGCCGAAGCAAAGGGCGACCCGATTATTTCTATTCCAAACTGGTGGAATGCCCTCAGCCTCCCCGACTGGGGCCGCTCATACCTGAAACAGGGGGTGGCATAGTATGCCTTTACCGGCTGTACATCGGCGTACAGCTTGTGCTCTATGTACGCCCTCACCACCGGTGCGGTTACCTCCGGTTTTAGCGTTATGCTCCTTCCTCCTCTATCATTAAAAGTATACATTTCCTTCTGGACAACGTCAGTAGTCTCCCCCACACCCCTTTGAAACAGCTCTGTATCTTCAAATATGGGTGTCCTAATTTCACGGTAACCGAACTGACTACATACTTTTCTGAACATGTCCTCAACGTAGTGCCACTTGTATGATTCCTCCGGCAGTACGTCCCTGGTACCTCTTGGTGCTTTTATTTCCATTACTTTACCTCCTTTTTCCCCTTCAAAAAACTGAAAAGTCCCCAATGACAGGTAAAAACCTTCATCAGGGACGGGGTCCTCCCGCGTTGCCACCCTGCTTGGATAAATTACATATCCCGCTCATCAAAACTAACGCCTTTATTAGCGTAACGGCTTACTTTTATTTTTCAGCCGATAGGCTCAGGAAGGTCCTTCACCGCCTACGGAACGTCGGGGGCTTCCAGTCACGGCCTCCCTTCCCTGTACGCCTTCAAACGGCTACTCTTTCCGTCATTGCCTGTACCCTGTATGGATTTTAAAACCATTATAGTCCACAACCCCACCGGTGTCAACTATAATCGGAGGGCTTCCTTCAACTGGAATATGGTCTCCCTCCATCCTTCTGCGATATCTTTGGCCCTGTCCAAATAATGCTCCAGGCTTTTGGGGTTTTGTTTCCTTTCCAGCCGGTCCTCCGGAAGATATACCAGTTTGGATGCCGCCCCGGCACCCAGTGCGATTATAGTCTGCTTTTCCTCCATAATCTGCATGTTGTATATCCCTTGATATCCGGGCATGCAAAAGCCTATGTTCTCGAGGTTACCCACCATATATTTCTGCCGGTACAGGTAATAGGGTGTCATACCCATGGCCTGCAAAAAATTGGAGGTCCGCTGCATCATGGCCTTAACCTCTTCCTCTTTCACCCAATCAGCTTCGGTTACCTCCTCGTGCAGCCTGGAGGCCCTTTTAATGGCCAGCGTGTGTACCGTAACCCCCTCTGGTTTAAGCCTTCCTATATGCTCCAGCGTGTTTGCCACCATTTCTTCGTTTTCCCCCGGCAGCCCCATTATTAAATCCATGTTAATATTTTCATGACCGGCCTTTCTTGCCAGCTCAAAGGCGTTTATTATATCCTGCGGGGTATGCTTTCTGCCTATCCTTTCTAGGGTTGCAGCGTTCATGCTCTGGGGGTTTATGCTTATCCTGGTGACCCCGTGTTCCTTTAGCAGCCCCAGTTTTGCCCCGTCAAGGGTATCCGGTCGCCCCGCCTCAACGGTATACTCCCTTGTCCCTGGGCCAATAAAAGCCTTATCTACGCTTATAAAGAGCCTTTCCAGCTGGGACAGGCCCAACGAAGTGGGTGTGCCTCCGCCTATATATACGGTGTCGCATCCAAGCCCCGCTTCCGCCATTGTTTCACTGACAGCCTGGATTTCACCCATAAGGCACTCCACGTACGCATCTGCCAGGCCGCCCCATCTTACCATTTCGTTTGAAGGAAAGGAACAATAGGAGCACCGGGTGGGACAAAAGGGTATACTTATGTATATGCTTACTCTTTCCGGGTCATAGGGAAGGATAAACTCCCTCTCGATGTTGGCTATCTCCAGCCCAAGACGTGCCTTTTCCGGCGCCAACCTGTAAAAGTCCACCAGATGCCTTTGAATATACTCTTCCCCCAGTCCTTGGTCCATCAGTTTATGTACCATCTTCACCGGTCTTATACCGGTTAAAATGCCCCAGGGCAGTTTTTTCCCAGAAAACTCTTCCGCCGCCCTAAGCAGGTTGTGCTTAACGTACCTTTTGTATTTTTTTCTAATTTCAAGCCTATCGCCGCCTGCCGGCCCGAACCGGTCGATTTTCATCACCGTCCGGCCCTCTCCCGTAATATTGCATTTAACTTTCACCCCATCGGGGTGTATCCTTAGCATGCTGTGTACAAAAAGACTCCGACCAGCGGCCGGAACCTTTTCTTTTATAAATTCAATTTCATTCCGGCCGCAGTAATTTGCCAGAATGTCCGCGACCTCATAATAGTAATCATGCCCTTCGGTAAAGACCCTTACCATCCTATACATCCTTTTCAATTTCTTTTGCCAGCCAGCCCACCGCTCTCTCGGTTATACCCAGTTGCTCTGCTATCTCTATATGAGTAAGACCTCGCTCCATCATCTGATAGAACTCGTGAAAATCGATGTCCTCAATTGCTCTGTTCATACTGGCATTGGTATACCTGTTAAGTCCCTTCATCATAAACCTCCCGGACGCATTTTTATTAGTGTAACCACTGCGCCCCGGGATATTCCCGCAAGTTCCGCCACGGCACGCAATACATCCTGGTAAAGCAAAGCCGTTTGCCACTTTCGTGCCATCAGCATTAATGGCCGGTCACGAAGGGGTTTTTCTCCTTTTCCCTGGCGATGGTTGTCGCAATACCGTGACCGGGGTATACCTTTGTATCATCCGACAGCGTCATAAGCCTTGTTTTTATTGAGTGCATCAGGCTGTCAAAGTCCCCTCCCGGCAGGTCTGTCCTGCCCACCGATCCGGCAAACAGTGTATCGCCGCTTAATAATACACCGTCGCCTATTTTAATACATACACTGCCCGGTGTATGGCCGGGGGTATGTATTATTTCCATTTCAAGGTCCCCCGCTTTAAGCAGGTCCCAGTCCTTAAGCTGCACGTCGGCGGTTACCTTTCCCGCACCACTCCCGGCCAATGCCGCCAGGCTTTTACCCGGGTCCTCCAGCATATGTGCATCCCCGGAGTGTATTGCCACCAGCGCCTTTATTCTCTCCTTTACCTCTTTAAGGGCGCCTATATGGTCAAAATGGCCGTGGGTAAGGACTATGTATTTGATTTCTAGTCCGTTCCTTGTCACTGACTGTATAATTTTTTCTGCATCCCCGCCGGGGTCAACTATTACACCCTTCTTTGTATTTTTGCACCCAATTACATAGCAGTTTGTGGCGTATATCCCCGCCGTTATCCTTTCAAGTATCATATCCCTTACCTCCCTCGGAAGCGAGAGAATCGTCCCTATGCTTCCCTTTTGCTGTGTATAATAAGCGTTACCGGCCCGTCGTTTATTAATTCTACTTCCATATGGGCCTGGAACTGGCCGGTCTCTACCCTCACGTCTTTTTGCCTGCATTCCTTTACGAACTCCTCGTACAACTCTTCTGCCATATCTGGGGGCGCAGCGTCGGTAAAGCTTGGCCTTCGTCCCTTTCTGCAATCTCCGTACAGCGTAAACTGCGAGATAACCAGCAGGTCCCCTCCCACGTCCTTTATGGAAAGATTCATCTTTCCTTCGGAATCCTCGAAAACCCGAAGATTTACAATCTTGTCCGCAAGGTACTCTACGTCCTCCAAGGCATCGTCACCGGATATTCCAAGAAGCACCACAAAACCCTTCCCTATGCTTCCTGTCTCCCGACCCTTCACCGTTACCCTTCCCTTTGAAACCCTTTGTATCACAGCTCTCATATCAAACCCTCCGTATCTATCCTTTCACCCTGTATACTTCGCTTACGCTTTCCACAGTCCTTAGCTTTTTTATAAGCCCGTTTAGCTGTGTGGTATCATTTATAGCCAGTGTCATGTTAACTACCGCCGTGTTGTCCCTGTTGGCCCGCGCATTTATTGCCTTAACCGGCAGCTTTGCCTCGAACACAACACCGGTAATATCCGATATGAGCCCCGACCGGTCGAAGGCCTTAATCTGTAAATCAGTCATGTAGGAGACACCTTTGCTTTCGTCGGTGTACCATTCCACCTCTACCAAACGGTGGGATTCCTCCATGTGCTCGCCCACGTTGGCGCAGTCCAGCCGATGCACCGACACGCCCCGGCCCCTTGTGATGTAGCCTATTATCTCGTCCCCCGGCACCGGATTGCAGCACTTGGCAAACCTCACCATTATATTTGTAATACCCTTAACAACCACACCGGTCCCCGGGTCCGGTCGTTCCTTCCTGGCCTCTGTTTCCTGGGGCACCGTACTTATTTCCGCCTTCTTTTCCTCTGCGGCTTTCTCTTTTCGCATCTCCTCCTTAAACCTGCCCAGTACCTGGTTTAAGGACAGCCCTCCATAGCCCAGCGTAGCGTAAAGGTCTCCCATATTGTGAAGCCCGAACTTTTTTAAGACCTTTTCTATCCATTCGGGACGCAGTATCTCACCGGTTGTATATCCCTGTCTTTTTAAACCCTTTTCAAATATTTCCTTCCCCTTTTCCAGGTTTTCCTCCCTTCGCTCCTTTTTGAACCATTGCCTTATCCTGTTCCTTGCCGAGGAGCTTTTGACTATTTTAAGCCAGTCCCTGCTAGGGCCCGGCGAGTTGGAGGAGGTCAATATCTCTACAATGTCACCGTTTTTCAATTTGTATTCAAGGGGTACTATCTTGCCGTTTATCTTTGCCCCTACACAAGAATTCCCCACACCGCTGTGAATTTTGTAGGCAAAATCAATGGGTGTAGAACCATTGGGAAGGTCAATAACCTCTCCCTTGGGCGTGAACACAAATACTTCATCGGTAAAGAGGTCAATCTTCAGTATCTCCATAAACTCCCTGGCATCCTTTGTATCCCTTTCCCATTCCATAAACTGTCGTAGCCAGGAGAGCTTTTTGTCAAACTTGTCCTGGTTTTTCTTGCCCTCCTTATACATCCAGTGGGCTGCAATCCCGTATTCGGATATCCTGTGCATTTCCCAGGTCCTTATCTGAAACTCCAGCGGTTCCCCCTCGGGACCAATAACAGTGGTGTGAAGCGACTGGTACATGTTGGGTTTGGGCATGGCTATATAATCCTTGAACCGGCCGGGGATGGGCTTCCACATCGCGTGTACCGTACCCAGCACTCCGTAACAATCCTTTATCGTATCCGTTATAATCCTTATGGCCGTTAGGTCAAAAATCTGTTCAAAGGTCTTTTTCTGATAAACCATTTTTTTGTATATACTGTAAAAATGCTTGGGCCTACCTTCAATCCTGCCGGATATATCCATCTCGTGCAGTTTTTCTCGGATCTCGATAATAACCTTCTTGATGTATTCTTCCCTCTCCAGCCGTTTCTTTGCAACCCTTTCAACCAGTTCATAGTATCCCTTGGGGTCAAGGTACCTAAGCGCCAGGTCCTCCAGTTCCCACTTGATCTTTGACATTCCAAGCCTGTGGGCTATGGGAGCGTATATTTCAAGGGTCTCCTGGGCCTTTTCCTTCCTCTTTATCTCGGGCAGATAACCAAGGGTCCTCATATTGTGTACCCTGTCCGCCAGCTTTATAAGTATTACTCTTATATCTTTGGCCATTGCAATAAACATCTTGCGCAGGTTTTCCGCCTGTTCCTCTTCCTTTGTCTTGTACGAAATCCTCCCCAGCTTTGTTACACCGTCCACCAATTGTGCGATTTCGCTCCCAAAGGTCCTTTCGATGTCCTGCATGGCGGAGGCAGTATCCTCAATAACGTCATGGAGTAGCCCCGCCATTATTGTGCTTAAGTCCAGCTCAAACTCTGCCAGTATCATAGCAACGTGGGCAGGATGGTTTATATAGGGGTCCCCGGATACTCTCTTCTGCCCCTCGTGGGCCTGTTGTGCATAATTATAAGCATTTATTACAGTGTCCAAGTCCATATCAGGGCTGTACTGTTCTATTTTGTTTATCAGCTTTTCCAGCATACGCGTTCACCCGCTATTTTTCTAAAGTGGTCCTTTGGAATATTATATATCAAAAATGCTTTTTTTTACAGCATTAAAGCAGTCTCCGGCAGCACCGGCTACGGCCTTTACCATTTTAAAGGTAGGAATTTCCCGTAGTTTTACCTTGTTTTTGGGAGCTGGTAAAAGGAACAGGCCACAGTCGCGCTCTTCTATAAGGCCCGCCGATTTGAGCCCCTCCACCGCCAGCACTGTTTGGGCAGGACTAATTCGCCTTTTATTGGTTAGCCCTATCATCTCTTGAAGGCTTAAACCATCCCTTCTTTTGAACAAACGGTAGACGGCCGCCAGCGCCTCCCTATCTGGTATTAAATCAAGGAACTCTTCCTTCAGGCTTTGGCGGTCTTCCTCCACCAGCATGGTCCGTCTGATACCCTTCATACCGGCTATGGCCCTAAGCTGTGCCGGCAGCATTGATTTGGCGAAAAAGCACAGTGTCCCCTTGCACTTATCCATTCCTTCAAAGGAAAAGGGATGCACTACCACAAGGTTTTTCTCTGCAGAATAGCCCTCAAGCCGGCCGAATACCGTCTCAGTGTTAGGATGCAGCGAGAGCATAGAAACCGCGTCCAATACTTCCAGGTACCCGTTTAGCATCAGCAGGTTTCCAGTGGATTTAAGGAACAGTTCCCGTACCAGCGAAAGCCCACTATCAGTCCTCTGTATTTTTACGCCTGCCAGGTCCAGCCCGGCCTCCGATAGCACCATTCCGTGGTAATATAGACCTACGAGGCTCTCAAACCATCCCCTCAGAAAAGCCTCTTCCATAGAAAGGTCCTTAATATCCCTAAGTACCAGCTGCAAGTCCCGTCTGCCAAGCCAGTTATTGACCTCCGGCGAAAACATAATATCCGGT
Organism: Clostridiales bacterium; assembly: GCA_012523075.1. Lineage (GTDB taxonomy): Bacteria > Bacillota > Clostridia > Ch29 > Ch29 > JAAYEV01. The sequence goes on from JAAYJF010000085.1 coordinate 12,375, forward strand.
GTAAGACCGGCTGCTGGCAAGCCAGTCTCCCGCCACCGGAAGGCTATACAATCAAACTTCCCGTCCCCTTCAGCCGCCAACAACTTTAGGTGGTCCCTCTGCCTTCCCACCCTTTTTGCGGATTTTATTTCCACACGCCGCTTTACAAACAGCGCAGAAGGGTTACCACAGCCACAGGGTTCCAGAAGCCTTAGCTGCTGTGCGTCCTCCAGGGTTATGGGTACACCGGTCAAATCCGCATCAGCCTTTATTATTTCCCTTGTCTCAAGCCCCTCCAGAGCCTGCCGGGCGGCTTTGTTAATTTCTCCGGTAAACGCCTCAAGGTGGACGGTCGCTATTGTAAGCCCCGCCGCCTGCCTGTGTCCGCCAAAGCTTTTGTAATAATGCCGGCACTTTGAAAGCAGCCGGTACAAATCCAGGCCGGGTATACTCCTTGCGGACCCCCGAGCTTCGTCGCCGTTTATGCTGAACAAAACCGCAGGCTTGTTGTACTTTTCCACTATCCGGGAGGCGGCAATGCCTATTACCCCGGGGTGCCAACACTCCGAGGCCAGGACAAGAAAGCAGTCTCCGGCTCTTTTATCCGCCGTTTCCACTGCCTGCTCGAATATTCTGCTTTCCACCGCCTGCCTTTCCCGGTTTTGCGCATCCATTTCCTTTGCCACCACAAGGGCGGTTTCCCAGTCTTCCTCCAGTAGCAACCTTACCCCTTTTTTGGAATCGGCAAGCCTGCCCGCTGCATTAAGCCTTGGCGCCAGCCCAAAGGCCACCTGCCCGGCGTTTATCCTTCCGTCCGCTATACCCGCCACCTTTATAAGGGCGTTAAGACCGGTGTTGGTTGTATTAGCCATTTGTTTTAGCCCCAGGCTTGCCAGCACCCTGTTTTCTCCCACAAGGGGCACGATATCCGCTATCGTCCCAAGGGCAACCAAGTCCAGCATACTATCGCACACGGAAGTGCCCGAAGATTGGCCAATGGGCTTACCCCTGCTTTGTAATGCCGTTTCCAGGGCACAGCCCAGCTTATAGGCCACCCCAACACCGGCAAGGTCTGGGAAGGGGTATTCGCTGTCACTCCGCCGGGGGTTAATTGCTCCCAGCGCAGGAGGCAGCCTGTCCTGGCACAGGTGGTGGTCGGTGACTATAACGTCCATTCCATATTGGCTACAAAGAGCAACCTCGTCGTAGGACGCAATACCACAATCCACGGTAATTAGTAGACCTGCACCTTCCCTTTGGATTTCACGGACAGCCTGGGCATTGAGGCCATAACCCTCCTCCATCCTGCCAGGGATATAAAAGTAAGCATCGGCCCCTGCAGCTTTTAGTAGCCGCATCAAAAAAGAAACAGACGTTATACCGTCAACGTCATAATCGCCGTATATACAAATCCTTTCTCTCCTATCCAGCGCATGTATTATCCTTTCAACAGAAACCTCCATATCCGGCATAAGGAATGGATCGTAAAGGTGGCCAAGCCGGGGATACAAAAAACGCTCCCCTTCCAAAGCCGTTTCTATTCCCTTGTTTACCAGGACCGCTGCCAGGATAGGGCTAATACCCATTTCTACTGATAGTTCCTTAACTTTCTCCTTGTTCGGATTATTACATACCCATTTTTTGTTGTGAAACATGGCCGCATCCCCTAAGTCTAATATACACTATTATAATTTAAACCAGGGTCCATATCAAATGAACACCTTTGAAACATCCCGGTACCATCGCCAAAATATAGGAAGCCGCATGTTCCATACCGCTTCCCCGTAGTATTTCTTTTATTCCTCCTGGTCCTGGACTGCTTCCTTCTCCTCTTCTTCCTTAGCCAGGCTTTCGGCAAGTATCCTTATCCGTTCGTCCTTTTCGACAAGGCCCGCCTTTGCTACTTCCAGTTCCGCTCCGGCTATTGCCAGCTTGTCCCCGGTCTCCTTAAGCTGTTCCTCCAACTTTTTTATCCTCATATTCATGTCCCTGAACTTGAAACCCTCTTTGACCTGGCGGAATAACCCCATAAAACCCAGAATAATTGCACCGGCAAAGGCAGAGATCAGTATCACCAGGGCTAACGAGATTTGGAACTCGTTGAACGCAAAATCCACCGTGACCGGCTGTGCGTTTAGTAGTGCAAACACGGCTACCACCAGCGCAAAAATCAGTGCAAATATATATGTAAGCTGCATCCATATCACCCCCGCTAGGAATAAATATACTCTATTCATTCGCCGGAATGTTTAGGAATCCTGCTACTCACAATAAGATCCGCCGGTTATAAAAAATAAAAAGCGGACAAAGAATCGTCGTCCTTTGTCCACATGTCCGTTTTCTCCACAGGGTTTGCTTTATGCTCTGCCCGCCCGGGGCTTTTCTTTGCTTTTCCAGACAGCCCAAAGGGGACCGGCTATCAAAACCGATGAATAGGTACCCGCTATTATTCCTACAATGAGCGGCAGTGCAAATTCCTTTATTGCACTGACACCCATAAGATAAATCATACCTATCGTAAATAGGGTGGTCAGGGAGGTGTTCACCGAACGGGCCATGGTTTGGGTAATACTTACGTTTACAAGCTCCGCCAGCGAAGTGCCCTTTTTCATAAGCCCTCGGTTTTCTCTTATCCTGTCGAATATAACGATAGTGGCGTTTATAGAGTAGCCCACTATGGTAAGCATGGCAGCTATAAAGGATGTATTAATTGGGATTTGCATTATCGCATACACCGCCAGCACAACCAGCACATCGTGCAGAAGGGCGGCCGTTGCTGCAACACCGAACTTAAACTCGAACCGGTAGGTAATATAAAGGAGCATCCCCACCGCTGCAACCGCCAGTGAAACCACCGCCTGCCTTTTTAGCTGGTCGCCTATAGACGGGCCAACCTTTTGCATGGACACCAGGGCTTCCGCATCTAAGTTGTACTTGTCCTTAAATTGGTTAAATATTTCAATCCTCTCGGTCTCGGTCAGGTCCAGCTTAGTTTTTATCTGCACCTGGGTCCTTTCCTCACCGATATAGGTTATGGCCGCCTCTTTGTCAAAATCATCGGTTATATCCCTTATCTCCTGGGCAGTAAAAGTCTTACCAAGGTCAATCTGAATTATTGTGCCGCCGGTAAAATCAATCCCCAAGTTAAGGCCGGATATTAGTGTAAACACTAGCCCGGACAGTATTATTAGCCCTGAGATTCCAAACCACAGCTTCCTCTTCTCAAAAATTTTCATCCCTTTCACCCCCTACGCCCCAAACAACTTAGTGTTTTTTGTAATGTTCATCCCAACAACCATCTTAAGTAGCCATCGGGTAACCACTATTGCGGTAAACATGCTGGATAATATTCCTATTGTAAGCGTCACAGCAAATCCCTGTATAGGACCGGCACCCAGGTAAAACAGAACCGCCGCCGCTATCAGTGTGGTAATATTGGAATCAAGTATTGTTGTAAAAGCCCTCCTAAACGCTGCGTCTATGGCAGGCCTTAGGCTTTTTCCGTTTTTGAGTTCCTCCTTAAGCCTTTCAAATATTATTACGTTGGCGTCCACCGCCATACCTATAGAAAGCAGCAGCCCTGCCACCCCCGGCAGCGTCAGTGCAGCGTTTATTGATACCAGTACCAGCAGCACTATCATTATATATATAACAAGGGCCAGGTCGGCGACCAATCCGGGAATCCTGTAATAGGCAATCATAAACACCATTACCAGCAGTATCCCTATAAAACCCGCCCGAACGCTCCTTTCAAGGGAATTGGCTCCAAGGGTGGGGCCTACCGCCCTTATTTCCACCGCCTCCAGGTCTACCGGCAGTGCACCGGCTCTAATAAGCGTGGCAAGCTCTGCGGCTGCTTCGATATCCCGCATACCGTCAATCACCGCTTTACCGTCGGTGATATGGGCCATTACCTCCGGTGCGGATATTACCTCATCGTCCAGCACGATAGAGATGGACCGTTCCGGTTGATACCCCGGTGTATCGGGTATTTCCATTATTGCGCCGGTAACATCGGCAAAGCTGTCCGCTCCTTCAGAATCCAGCTCCAGCGAAACCACCGCCTGCTTAAGGCCGGAGGAAGAAGTCTGGTACACCGCTTCGGCATTACGCACGTTCTGACCGGTCAGCACCTCATTCCCATCGGGGCCTATGAATTTTAGCTGTGCAGTTTTGCCTATCATGTCCACAGCCCTCTCGCTGTCGGTCACATCGGGGAGTTCAACCCTTATCCTGTTTTCTCCCTGTTTTGCAATAACCGGCTCATTAACTCCAAGACCATCCACCCTATTCCTTATGGTGGCAACAGCCCGGTCCAATACTGCGCCGGTTACCGTCTCGCCTTCACCGGGCCTGGCCTCCAGCACCACGTATACCCCACCCCTTAGGTCCAGGCCGTATTTTATAGCATCCCGTATCGGAATTACATCGTAATCTCCCACGCTGGCACCAAAGGACAGGGCATAGGCTGAAAGCCCGATGGCTAATATTACGGCCACAAAGATCACTGTCCGTTTTAGATTCATTATAACACTCCCCTCGCTTCTTCAGTTGATAGAAACATTATATTACCGCCATATCTCCCTTGCAAGTTTTACATATCCAAGGGCATGTTCCCTTATCTCCTCTTTCTCACTATCAGTGATGCTCCTTACCACCTTTCCCGGGGACCCCATAACCACCGATTCGGGCGGAATTTTCTTGCCGGGGGTAATTAGCGCACCGGCACCCACTATTGAATATTCACCTATCTCCACCCCGTCCATTAATACAGCCCCCATTCCAATTAGACAATTGTTTTCAATGTTGCATCCGTGAATCACTGCGCCGTGACCCACCGTTACATAATCGCCCACCACCGTGGGAAAGCCCGGACTGCAGTGTATTATACATCCGTCCTGGATATTGGTGTAACTGCCGATAGTAATCCTATCCACATCCGCCCTGGCTATTGTACCATACCAGAGGCTGGAGTATTCGCCCATGGAAAAATCGCCTATTATTACCGTGTCCTCGGCGGCAAAGGCCCTTTCGTTTATTTGCGGTTTCTTACCCCTGTAACCCTTTATCATAGGTATCCTCCTTTATCCTAGTCATAGCTTCGAGGGCTATTGCACATTCTATTCTTTTTTTCTCCATTTCACAGCCAAGCGAATAGCTTTTTTGCAAGCTACCGGTTGTTTTATAGGAACTGGCGTGACAGCCTCCGCTGCACCACAGCCTTGCCCAGCAGTCCCTGCAGTCCTCCTTGTTGTACACGTGGGCGTCCCGGAAAGCGGCGGCAATTCTACTATCCAGCATACCGTCAAAAACGTTCCCCATTAGAAAACCCTCTTCCCCGACAAACTGGTGACAGGGGTACAGGTCCCCTTCGGGAGTTACGGCGATATACTGATTTCCCGCCCCGCATCCCGAAAGCCTTTTTATGGCACAGGGCCCGTTGTATAGGTTAACCTTGAAATGATAAAAGCTGAATTCCTCCGGTGTCCCGGCCCTTTTTAGACACTCATCGAACAGCCTATCGTATTCTCTTAAAACCGTCCCCAGGTCCTGTTCCCTTATGGAATAGGGCTCATCCCGGCCACTAACCACCGGCTCCACCGAGAGGCTTTTTATACCCAGCCCGGCTATATGAAGCACATCCTCGCAAAAGTCAAGGTTTTCCCTTGTAAAGGTTCCCCTTACAAAATAGCTCCTGTCCGCCCTTTTTTGTACAAAACCCACTATACCATCAACTATACTATCATAACTGCCAACGCCGTTTCTAAAACATCTCATCCTGTCGTTTACTTCCGGCCTCCCGTCAAGGCTTAGAACCACGTTGTACATATTGTCGTCAAGGTATTCAATTGTTTCGCTGTCCAGGCCAACCCCATTGGTGGTCAGTGTAAACCTTATCTCCTTTCCTGCTTGGGCGGCCCTTTTGCGTCCATATTCCACAGTCTTTTTTACCACCGGCAGGTTTAAAAGTGGCTCGCCGCCAAAAAAATCAATTTCTATATTATGCCTTTTGCCGGATTTTTTTATTAGGAAGTCCACCGCCCTATAGGCCGTATCACAGTCCATCAGCAGCCTTTGACCCTTAAAATCGCCCTGGGACGCAAAACAGTACCGACAGCTTAAGTTGCAGTCATGGGCAACGTGCAGGCAGAGGGCCTTTATTACCTGGTCATTATACCTGTTTGAAGCTGTTTCGACATAGGTATCCTTTGAGAATAACAGCCCCTCTTTCTGCAATTGCCTAATTTCCTCCAGGCCTTCAATAAGGTCCTTTTTTGCATACTCATTCTTAAGCCTGTCAATTATATAATCATCACTTTGTTCGGGGTAGAAATCCAGTATGCGGTACACAAGCCTGTCCACCACGTGGACAGCTCCGCTTGCCACGTCCAGTACTATTGGTACCCCGTTTTTTATGTATCTATGAATTAGCGTCATGTTTATCCCCTCGCCATGGCCTCAAAGTCCTGTTTTTTCCTGAAAAAAAAGCAGCTTAGCTGCTTTTTTGTTTGCTGTTCTCGCATTCCTGGTTGGCAACGGTACACGATGTCTTGCAAGCCGACTGGCAGGAAGACTGGCACTCCCCGCAGCCGCTGGTTCCGGCCGCTTCCTTTAATACCGCTCCCACTATAGTTTTTATATGTTTCACTTAAAGACCTCCTTGTCTAGTAGTTGGTAGTTGGTAGCAACCATGTGTCCCCTGGCCCGAAAACTTATCAATCGGGGACATTCATATGTGAAGTGGGAAGTGTGAAGTGGGAAGTGTGAAGTATGAAGTGGGAGTTAGGGCAATTCTCCGGATCAATACCTAAATCTCACATCCAACTTCTCACCACTCACCTCTCAATCGCAGCGATGTGTCCCCATTCCTCTATTATCTGCTCTTTATATATTACCTATAGAATTATAACACAACACCGGATTTAATAAAAGCGGTTTTATTTATCTTATAAGATTTATTCCAATCATGCCCCCGATAGCCCCTACCGCTATGCCAAGAATTATCCTCGAAGTCACGTATTTATCAAAAGTAAACCCATCCACCGCGATCCAGCTTGCAATAATTATGACCCCGATAAAAAGTATGCCGCAAATTATACCGTACAGCCAACCCCTGGTCCTGGATTTCATGGCAGCTGTGACCCCGGAAATGGTAAGCCCGATGATTACTATTCCCTGGGTGACCATCGGCACCACCGCCTCGGAAAGTTTTGTAAAGGTTACAATTGCAGCAAGAAGCAAGAAGCATATCAATGAAAAACCATACCCGATACTGACTGATTTAAGTATAATGGACATCCTTATCCTTCTATCCCCCCGGTTGTCCTTCATTAAAATCCCTCCAAATTTGTTTTCTTATGACAAACTTATGCTCCGCCACAAACTTTTATAACAGTTATGTGAAACTTCTGTTATCAACACAAACCCTGGGGCTTGGCGTTTTTGGCACGATCCGCACAGGTGCCGAATTTGACCTAAATCACCAACGTATGATAACATTAAGCATAACAATTTATATGACTTCCTGGAAACGAGGTGGGATGTATTTACTCATTAAAAGACATATACGGTAAATACTTGACAGCTTTTATTTGACTAAAAATGACCTAATCCAAAAGCAGGGTTGTTTTTTACATCAAGTGAGAGACTGTCTTTGTTCATGTTTCGGGCTGGATTTTTTTAAAAAATAATAATGGGTAAAGGCAAACCCTATGAAGCATAAACGAACCAGTTTCCAGGAACAAAAAAAAGGAGGAAGATTTTCATGAAACGTAACGCTACGCTACTATTTGTTGTCCTTTTCGGACTGCTTGCAATAGTTGGTGGTTGTAGCAGTAGCGGCGAAGAAACAAAAACCGTTACAATCACGGCCACAGACAACGGCTGGGACAGCCAGATGCTGCATAATGAAATAGCCGGATTAATTGTCGAGAATGCATATGACGGATATAGGTTTGAAGTCTCCACCGGCTCTTCCACAATGAACTGGCAGGCAATAATAGCCGGGGACGTGGACCTGGACATCGAAAGCTGGACGGATAACGTTGCTACCTACGAGGACGACAAGGCAAAGGGTGACATTATTGATGTAGGAATCCTTGTACACGACAGTGCCCAGGGCCTTTATGTTCCACGTTATGTAATTGAAGGTGACAGCGAGCGGGGTATAAAGCCCGTTGCACCCGGTTTAAAAACGGTGGAGGACCTCAAAAAATATCCCGATGTATTCCCCGATGATGAAGATCCGGAAAAGGGACGTATCTACGGCTCCCTCCCCGGCTGGATGGCTGATGAAATACTTTATAAAAAATACGAATACTACGGCCTGGACGAAGACTTCAACTATGTCCGCCTGGGCAGCGAAGCAACGTTGTTCGCTTCTCTCACCGCAGCCTATAACCTGGGTGAACCGTGGGTCGGTTATTGCTACGAACCAACATGGGTCACAGGCAAACTGGACTTGGTAAGGCTTGAGGATGCTCCCTATGACCCGGCCCTTTACGTGGAGGGCAAATGCAGTTTCCCGGAACAGGAATTAAAGATTGTAAGCAGTAACAAGTTCGCGGACAAAGCTCCCGACCTTTTGGAGTTCTTTAAAAAGTATAAAACAGGCAGTGAGCTTGTAAGCCAGGCCCTTGCATACTTGGATGATACGGGTGCGTCCCATAAAGAGACAGCCCTTTGGCTATTAAAAGAGAACGATCACCTGCTGGATGAATGGCTACCGGCAGAAAATGCGCAAAAAATGAGAGCTTACCTGGACGGCATTGACGGCAATTGATAGGCTCTAAAGGGGTGGAAACATTTGAAGGAATACCTATTAAAATTCCCAGAGGCCTTGCAGTTTGATGTCGGCACTGCCATAG